>NZ_JBIRYZ010000005.1:0-426278 GCF_044390325.1 Streptomyces sp. NPDC018964 | reverse complement strand
CGCCCGGTTACATTCCGAACCCGGAAGCTAAGCCTTACAGCGCCGATGGTACTGCAGGGGGGACCCTGTGGGAGAGTAGGACGCCGCCGAACAATTCTTCAAAAGGGTTGGACCCGGAACTTTGGTTCCGGGTCCAACCCTTTTTTGTTCCGTGTCACTTGACGTTCACGTTGCGCAACGAGCATCCACTCCATGAGTACTGCTGCACTGCTCAGGGCTGCCGGCATCGGAGTGGGTGACGAGGTCGTCGTACCGGCCTTCGGGAACGTGGAAGTCGCCGAAGCCGTGACGATGGCAGGCGCGTTGCCGGTGTTCGCCGACATAGACCCGGTGACGTACTGTCTGGAGCCGGCCGCGGTGGAGTCGGTCGTGACTCCGAGGACCGCGGCCGTCGTTGTCGTGCACCGCTTCGGAAGGCCCGCCGACGTGAGGCGGTTGCACGCGCTCGGCCGCCGGCACGGGCTGCTGGTGCTGGAGCACGGTGAATCCGAGGCGTCGTACGACGAGATGGCTCAGCGGCGGGAGCGGGCGGCGTTCCTCGACGCCAAGTTGAGGGGTGTGCGGACGCCCGAGAGCGGAGTCGGGCACACCTACCAGCAGTACGTCGTGCGGGTACCGGGGAACGGCCGGCCCGACCGGGACGCCTTCGCACGCGCCGTACGGAGCAAGGGCGTTGAGTGCCGCGTGCCGGTGAAGACCCCCGTACACCGGATGCCCGAGTTCCGGCGGTGTGTGTCCCTGCCCGAGACCGAGCGGGCCGCCGACGAGACGCTCGCGCTTCCCGTGGACGCGTCACTGACCAAACGGGACATGCAGCGGATAGCGGCGGCGTGCAACGCGCTGGGCGGACTGCTCCAGGCGGTCGGCTGAGCGGTGGTTGGGAGCACGGGTTCGTTCGGGGTATGATCTATTCCGTTGCCGAGGGGGAAACCCCGAACACGGCGACAGGCCCCTATAGCTCAGTCGGCAGAGCGTCTCCATGGTAAGGAGAAGGTCAACGGTTCGATTCCGTTTGGGGGCTCGGACAGAAAGGCCCCGCCCATTCGGGCGGGGCCTTTCTCATGCCCTGCGGGAGGGCACCCGCTAATCCGTGGGCAGGCCCGGTACGCGCATGGCGAGAATCGCCATGTCGTCGGACGGGGGCTCGGAGGCGAAGCGCTCCACCGCGCGCATGATGCGGGCCGCGACCGCGCCGGCCGTCAGACCGGTACAGGTCGTCAGGACGTCGGCGAGGCCGTCGTCGCCCAGCATGCGGGGGCCCTCGCGGCGTTCGGTGACGCCGTCGGTGACGCAGAGGAGCACGTCGCCGGGATCGAGGGTGACCGTCTGCTCGTACAGCTCCAGGTCCTCGATGACGCCGAGGAGGGGCTGCGGCTCCGCCGCCGGTTCGACCGTGCCGTCCTGGCGCAGGCGGAGCGGGAGGGGATGACCGGCGCAGACCACCTTCAGTTCCGCGCTGCCGTCGTCCCGCGGGCGCATCTCGCCGTAGAGGAGGGTGAGGAAGCGGCTGCGGGCGCCCTCGTCGAGGATCGCGGAGTTCAGGCGCTCCAGGACCGCCGGACCGCTGAGGCCCTCACGGGCCAGTAGCCGGAGCGCGTGCCGGGCGAGACCGGTCACGGCCGCCGCGTTGGGGCCGGTACCGCAGACGTCACCGATGGCGAAGCCGTACGCGCCGTCGCTGATCGGGAAGAGGTCGTAGAAGTCGCCGCCGACCTCGTTGCCCTCGCCCGCCGCGCGGTAGATGACCTCGACCTCGACGCCGTCGACGGTCGGCAGCTCGGGCGGCAGGAGGCTGCGCTGGAGGGACTGGCTGATGGCCGTGCGCTCCGAGTAGAGGCGGGCGTTGTCCAGGGCCAGGGCGGCCCGTCGGGAGAGGTCCTCGGCGAGCTCCAGGATCTCCTGACGGAAGTGCTCGTCGGTCGGCTTGCCGAGCGTCAGCATGCCGATGACCCGGTTGCGGGCGACCAGGGGGAGGACCACCGTCTCCCCGCCGACCGCGGAGGCCGTGGCGAGGGTCGGACCGATGCCCGTGGTGACCTGGCGGGTCGGGCCGCCGCTGAGGCCGAGGCTGCGCATGGAGGTGCGCAGGGCCGCCTGGTGGGCGACCTCCGCCGGAGCGGACCAGACGCGGGCACCGGGGGTGGGGACCGGGTCGGGCGGGGCGATCTTCGACAGCAGGGACTTGATGCCGTCGATCAGCTCCTCGTCCTCGTGCAGCACGTAGGAGAGGTACGGCTCGGAAGCCTGGTCGGCGATCGTGTAGACGGCGCACCAGGTGGCGAGGGTCGGGACCGTCATCTGAGCCATCAGGGCCAGGGTCTGGTCCCGGTCCAGGGTGCCGGCCAGCAGGTCGGAGGCCTCGACGAGGAAGCTGAGCGAGCCGCGGCGCAGGCGCTCCAGTTCGCCCAGACGGGCCGACTCGACGGCGAGCGCGATGCGGTCCGCCGCGAACTGCAGGCGCAGCGCCTCCTCGTTGGAGTATCTTCCGGGTGCCTCCGCGGCGACGCCGAGGGAGCCGGTGAGACGGCCCTCGACCTTCAGCGGGACGGTGATGACCGAACGCATGCCGGTGCCGTTGAGGAGGGGGACCGCGCCGGGGACGGCGGTCAGGTCCTCGTGGACGGCCGGCATGCGGGCGGAGCCGTAGCGGCCGGGGCCCGCCTCGACGGGGACGCGGGCGAAGCGCTGGCGGGCCGAGGGCAGGCCGGTGGAGGCGCGGACCTCCAGTTCCGTCTCGTCGTCGGTCGCGAGGAGCAGGAAGGCGGAGTCGCCGTCGAGCATGTCGCGGGCGCGTTCCACCGTGCGCTGGAGCAGCCCGTCGAGGTCGTCGGGGGCCGGGGAGCCGATGAAGACCTCGAAGGGGTCGGTGCTCTGGCCCTCGGAAGTGCCGGACGTGTCGGGCGCGGGGCCGCGCAGCGGGGTCTGCAGAACCGCCCGTTCGTGGTCCCGCACCAGGAGGCAGACCGTTGACGGCTCGCCGTCGGTGTCCCGGACCCGCAGGTGGGAGGCGTACACGGGGATCACTCGGCCGTGGGCGCCCCTGATGCCGTAGCTGCCCTCCCAGCGGGAGAGCCGCAGCGCGTCGGCGATGCCGGTGCCGGTGCCCGGGGTGTGCGGCCAGGCCGCGAAGTCGGTCAGCGGCTTGCCGGTGACCTGCTCGGCGGAGTAGCCGAAGAGCTCCTCGGCGTCCTCGTTCCAGGCGGTGATGGAACCGACCTGGTCGATCTGGACCACGGCGACGCGGACCCGGGTGTCGGTGAGCGGGAGGAGGTGGGCCGGCAGGGCGGGGCCGGCGGTGCGGGTGCCGACCGGACGCTCGGGAAGGTCGAGCCGGAACCAGACGGTCTTGTGGGTGGGGGTGTAGTCCACGCCCCAGTGGCCGGCCAGAGCCGCGCACAGCTGGAGCCCGCGGCCTCCCTCGCGGTCGGGGCTGCCCATGGTGATGGCGGAGCCCTGGAGCGGGATCTCCCGCTCCGGATATCGGTCGGCCACCTCGATCCGTACGCCTTCGTCACTGCGCAGACAGAGCACGTCGGCGGAGGTCCCGGCGTGGACCACGGCGTTGGTCACCAGTTCGCTGGTGAGGACCACGGCGTCGTCGACGATGTCACCGAAGCCCCAGCCTTGCAGGGTGTCGCGGACGAAGGAGCGGGCGCTCGCGACCGATCGCCCCACGGGCTCGAAGCTGGCGGCCGCGCGCGCGGTGATCACAGAACTCCTCGACCGGTTCTCGACGGGCATGACTCCCTGGCCGGTCGGCACGTGCCGCTGGCGCGGCAGGCCGTCAGCCGGCCGTGGGTCCGGGGGCTGCTCCCCCGGGATCAGTCCGGTGGTCATGTGTGCGGCCGCCCTCCGATGCCCGCTCGTTCCCGTGCCACCGCCCAGGCCGGGCGGACCGGCATGGCTGGACAGCCGGATGCAAGGTTACTTACCTTCGCGGTCCGAGCGAATGCCGGTCTGCTGTGTTTCCGTCCGGAGGTGTTCTCCGTCCGGTGGGTGTGCGGACGATGTGCGAAGCTGCCGGACTGTCATCGCCTGGTTCGGCGGGGGTGAAACACTGGGCAGGCTTGTGGTGAAGGTCCGGGCAGGCCGTGTGCCTTCCGTGCCGGGTGGGCAGCAGCCCCCTGGTGGCGCCCTGGAGCGTCGGGCGGGACATCACGGTAGTACGGGAAAGCACAGGAACGACGGGAACGCCCTTGGCGGTGTGCCCGGGCACAGCGGTAACGGTCGACCCCTGCGGGAGGGACACAGTGGAGTCTGGCGCAGCGACGCGGGGCACGAAGACGACGCGCGCGAAAGGCGGACGGTCCCTGGGCGAGCCGGGAAGGGCGCGGGGCGGGACCACGACCGTGGACACGGCGGCCCTGAACCGGCTGATGACGGCGCTGGTGGCGATGCGGGACGGGAACTTCCGCAAGCGGCTCACGGTGTCCGGCGACGGCGTGATGGCGGAGATCGCGGCGGTCTTCAACGAGGTGGCCGACCGCAATCTGCACCTGACGGGTGAGCTGGCGCGGGTGCGCCGCATGGTCGGGCGTGAGGGAAAGCTCACGGAGCGGCTGGAGACGGGGGCTTCCGAGGGGTCCTGGGCGACCGCGATCGACAACTCGAACGCGCTGGTGGACGACCTGGTGCGGCCCGTCTCCGAGGTCAGCCGGGTGCTGTCGGCGGTGGCCGAGGGTGATCTGTCGCCGCGCATGGAGCTGCGCACGCAGGCGGCGCCGGAAGGGGCCGGGCATCCGCTGCGGGGCGAGTTCCTGAAGGTCGCGCGGACCGTGAACAACCTGGTCGACCAGTTGTCGACGTTCACCGACGAGGTCACGCGCGTGGCCAGCGAGGTGGGGACCGAGGGCAAGCTGGGCGGTCAGGCCCAGGTGCGCGGCATGTCCGGCTCCTGGAAGGACCTGACGGACTCCGTCAACACGATGGCGGAGCGGCTGACGGCGCAGGTGCGCGACATCGCGCTGGTGACGACGGCCGTCGCGCGCGGTGACCTGTCCCGCAAGGTCACCGTGCATGTCGAGGGCGAGATGCTGGAGCTGAAGAACACCGTCAACACGATGGTGGACCAGCTCTCCGCGTTCTCCTCGGAGGTGACCCGCGTCGCGCGCGAGGTGGGCACCGAGGGCGCCCTGGGCGGCCAGGCGCAGGTGCCCGGGGTGGACGGGGTGTGGAAGGAGCTCACCGACTCCGTCAACACCATGGCCGGGAACCTCACCGCTCAGGTGCGCGGGATCGCCGAGGTGACGACCGCGGTCGCCAACGGTGACCTGTCGCGGAAGGTGACGGTGCCGGCGCGCGGCGAGGTCGCGCAGCTCGCCGAGACGATCAACCAGATGACCGAGACGCTGCGGATCTTCGCGGACGAGGTCACGCGGGTCGCCAACGAGGTCGGGGCCGAGGGACGGCTGGGCGGTCAGGCGAACGTGCCGGGGGCGGCGGGGACGTGGAAGGACCTGACGGACTCCGTCAACACGGTGTTCCGGAACCTGACCACTCAGGTGCGGGACATCGCGGCGGTGACGACGGCGGTCGCCAACGGTGACCTGTCGCAGAAGGTCACCGTGGACGTGGCCGGTGAGATGCTCGAGCTGAAGAACACCGTCAACACGATGGTGGACCAGCTGTCCTCCTTCGGCGCCGAGGTCACGCGCGTGGCGCGCGAGATCGGCGTCGAGGGCGAGCTGGGCGGTCAGGCGCAGGTGCCGGGGGCGGCGGGGACGTGGAAGGACCTGACGGACTCCGTCAACACCGCGTTCCGCAACCTCACCGGACAGGTGAGGAACATCGCCCAGGTGACGACGGCGGTCGCCAACGGCGACCTGTCGCAGAAGGTCACGGTGGACGTCTCCGGTGAGATGCTCCAGCTGAAGAACACCGTGAACACGATGGTGGACCAGCTGTCGAGCTTCGCCGACCAGGTCACGAGGATGGCCCGGGACGTCGGCACGGAGGGCCGGCTGGGCGGTCAGGCGCGCGTGGACGGCGTGTCGGGCACCTGGAAGGAGCTCACCGACTCCGTGAACTCCATGGCGTCGAATCTGACCGGTCAGGTGCGCAACATCGCGCAGGTGACGACGGCCGTCGCGCGGGGCGACCTGTCGCAGAAGATCGACGTCGACGCGCGCGGGGAGATCCTCGAGCTGAAGAACACCATCAACACGATGGTGGACCAGCTGTCGTCGTTCGCCGACCAGGTGACGCGGGTGGCCCGCGAGGTGGGTACGGAGGGCCGGCTGGGCGGTCAGGCGCAGGTGCCCGGGGTCGCCGGCGTGTGGCGGGACCTGACGGACTCCGTGAACGGCATGGCGGGCAATCTCACCGCGCAGGTCCGCAACATCGCCCAGGTGGCGACGGCGGTGGCGCGCGGTGACCTGTCGCAGAAGATCACCGTGGACGCGCGCGGGGAGATCCTGGAGCTCAAGAACACGCTGAACACGATGGTGGACCAGCTGTCGTCGTTCGCCCAGGAGGTCACGCGGGTGGCCCGCGAGGTGGGTACGGAGGGCATCCTCGGCGGTCAGGCCGAGGTGCAGGGGGTCTCCGGCACCTGGAAGGACCTCACGCAGTCGGTGAACGGCATGGCGAACAACCTGACCCTCCAGGTGCGCAACATCGCCGAGGTCACCACGGCGGTCGCCAAGGGCGACCTGTCGAAGAAGATCACCGTCGATGCCAAGGGCGAGATCCTGGAGCTGGTGACCACCGTCAACACGATGGTGGACCAGCTGTCGTCGTTCGCCGAGCAGGTGACGCGGGTGGCCCGCGAGGTGGGCACCGAGGGCATCCTGGGCGGCCAGGCGCACGTGCCGGGTGTCACGGGCATCTGGAAGGACCTGAGCGACAACGTCAACCTGATGGCGAAGAACCTGACCACCCAGGTGCGGAACATCTCCCAGGTGTCCGCGGCCGTCGCCAACGGCGACCTGTCGCGGCAGGTCAGCATCGAGGCGCGCGGCGAGGTGGCGCAGCTCGCCGACACCATCAACATCATGGTGAAGACGCTGAGCGCGTTCGCCGAGCAGGTCACCAAGGTGGCCCGCGAGGTGGGCACGGACGGCATCCTCGGCGGGCAGGCGCACGTGCCGGGTGTGGCGGGGACGTGGAAGGACCTCACCGAGTCGGTGAACCAGATGGCGTCCAACCTGACCGGTCAGGTGCGCAACATCGCCATGGTGACGACGGCCATCGCCAAGGGCGACCTGACGAAGAAGATCGACATCGACGCGCGCGGGGAGATCCTCGAGCTGAAGACGACCATCAACACGATGGTGGACCAGCTGTCCTCCTTCGCCGAGGAGGTCACCCGCGTGGCCCGCGAGGTGGGTACCGAGGGCCAGTTGGGCGGCCAGGCACGGGTGCGGGACGTCGACGGCACCTGGCGGGACCTGACCGAGTCCGTGAACGAGATGGCCGGGAACCTGACCCGGCAGGTGCGCGCCATCGCGCGGGTGGCGACCGCGGTGACCCGCGGCGACCTGAACCTGAAGATCGACGTGGACGCGTCCGGGGAGATCCAGGAACTCCAGGACTACATCAACAAGATGATCGCC
Organism: Streptomyces sp. NPDC018964; assembly: GCF_044390325.1. NCBI lineage: Bacteria > Bacillati > Actinomycetota > Actinomycetes > Kitasatosporales > Streptomycetaceae > Streptomyces > Streptomyces sp. NPDC018964. Next base: position 418,725 of record NZ_JBIRYZ010000005.1, on the reverse strand, counting down.
AACCTGCGCGACACCACGATCGCCAACAAGGAGCAGGACTGGCTCAAGGGCAACCTCGCCCGCATCTCCGCGCTGATGCAGGGCCGCCGTGACCTGGAGGACGTGGCCTCGCTGATCATGAGCGAGCTGACGCCGGTGGTGTCCGCGCAGCACGGCGCGTTCTTCCTCGCGATGCCGCTGGTCGACGGCGAGGACCTGAACGCCGCGGACGACGACCAGTTCGAGCTGCGGATGCTCGGCTCGTACGGCTACTCCATGGGGTCCATGCCGACGTCGTTCCGGCCCGGTGAAGGGCTCATCGGGACGGCCGCCGTGGAGAAGCGCACGATCCTCGTGCAGGACGCGCCCAGCGGCTACCTGAAGATCTCCTCGGGGCTCGGGGAGGCGCCGCCGGCGCAGGTGATCGTGCTGCCGGTGCTGTTCGAGGGGAAGGTGCTCGGCGTCATCGAGCTGGCCTCGTTCACGCCGTTCACGCACATCCAGAAGGACTTCCTCAACCAGATCGCCGAGATGATCGCGACGAGCGTCAACACCATCTCGGTCAACACCAAGACCGAGCGGCTGCTCTCGCAGTCCCAGGAACTGACCGAGCAACTGCGCGAGCGGTCGGCGGAGTTGGAACAGCGGCAGAAGGCGCTCCAGGCGTCCAACGCCGAACTGGAGGAGAAGGCCGAGCTGCTGGCCCGGCAGAACCGCGACATCGAGGTGAAGAACACCGAGATCGAGGAAGCGCGGCAGGTCCTGGAGGAGCGCGCCGAGCAGCTCGCGGTCTCCATGCGCTACAAGAGCGAGTTCCTCGCCAACATGTCGCACGAGCTGCGTACGCCGCTCAACTCGCTGCTGATCCTGGCCAAGCTGCTCGCCGACAACGCGGAGGGGAACCTCTCCCCGAAGCAGGTCGAGTTCGCCGAGACCATCCACGGCGCCGGGTCCGACCTGCTGCAGCTCATCAACGACATCCTCGACCTGTCGAAGGTCGAGGCGGGCAAGATGGACGTCTCCCCGACGCGCATCGCGCTGGTCCAGCTCGTGGACTACGTGGAGGCCACCTTCCGGCCGCTGACCGCGGAGAAGGGCCTGGACCTGTCCGTGCGGGTGTCGCCGGAGCTGCCGGCCACGCTGCACACCGACGAGCAGCGGCTGCTCCAGGTGCTGCGCAACCTGCTGTCCAACGCGGTGAAGTTCACCGACTCCGGTTCGGTGGAGCTGGTCATCCGGCCCGCCCGTGACGATGTCCCGCAGGCCATCCGGGAGCAGTTGCTGGAGGCCGGTTCGCTGACCGACCCGGACGCGGACCTGATCGCGTTCTCGGTGAGCGACACGGGCATCGGCATCGCGGCCGGCAAGATGCGGGTGATCTTCGAGGCGTTCAAGCAGGCCGACGGCACCACCAGCCGCAAGTACGGCGGTACGGGGCTGGGGCTGTCCATCTCGCGGGAGATCGCGCAGCTGCTCGGCGGGGAGATCTACGCGCAGAGCGAGCCGGGCCGCGGTTCGACGTTCACGCTGTACCTGCCGCTGCACCCGAGCGAACTGCCGCCGCACGGCTACCAGCAGCCCATGCCCGCACTGGAGGCCGGCGACCTGGTGGAGTCGGCCGAGCCGGTCCCGGCGGAGGTCGAGACGCCGGCGGAGGTGAAGTCGTACCGGGACACCCAGAACGGTCCGGCCGCGTTGTTCCGGCGCCGCCGCAGGATCACGCTCGAGCAGCGGTCCGCTCCGGAGCCCGAGCAGTGGCCGGGCGTGGAGCGGCAGGAGCCGGCCCCCCGGCCGTCGGGGCGCGGCATCCGCTTCGGCGGGCAGAAGGTGCTGATCGTCGACGACGACATCCGCAACGTCTTCGCGCTCACCAGCGTCCTGGAGCAGCACGGCCTGTCCGTGCTGTACGCGGAGAACGGCCGCGAGGGCATCGAGGTGCTGGAGCAGCACGACGACGTGGCGGTCGTCCTGATGGACATCATGATGCCCGAGATGGACGGGTACGCCACGACCACGGCGATCCGCCGGATGCCGCAGTTCGCCGGGCTCCCGATCATCGCGCTCACCGCGAAGGCGATGAAGGGCGACCGTGAGAAGGCGATCGAGTCGGGAGCCTCCGACTATGTGACCAAGCCGGTCGACCCCGATCACCTGCTGTCGGTGATGGAGCAGTGGATGCGGGGGGAGTGAGCCCGGCGTCCGGAGGGGGCGCACAGGTGACGGGAAGCATCGGTGTTCACGAGTTGTTGCCGACGCGGCACGCGCGAAGCCGTGTAGAGGTACGGGAATCGGGGAACCTTCTGGTCTCCCGCCGCGTTTCTGCTACGTGCACAGTGACATCGCGGTGACAGGGTGTGGCGACGGGCGGGGTGCGGCTACGATGACCGGCACAAGGACGGGCGGCGCAAGGGAGTCGTCCCCTGGGGCGGTACCCACGGGTGCGTCTCCAGGACCTGCGGACAGGGGAGGCCCCAAGCCGGGGCGAGGAGGGCGGGCCATGGTGCAGAAGGCCAAGATCCTCCTGGTCGATGACCGGCCGGAGAATCTGCTCGCGCTGGAGGCGATCCTCTCGGCGCTCGATCAGACACTGGTGCGGGCATCGTCCGGGGAGGAAGCGCTCAAAGCACTGCTCACGGACGATTTCGCGGTCATCCTGCTGGATGTCCAGATGCCGGGCATGGACGGTTTCGAGACCGCCGCGCACATCAAGCGGCGGGAGCGGACCCGGGACATCCCGATCATCTTCCTCACCGCGATCAACCACGGTCCGCACCACACCTTCCGGGGATACGCGGCGGGTGCGGTCGACTACATCTCCAAGCCGTTCGACCCGTGGGTGCTGCGCGCGAAGGTCTCGGTCTTCGTCGAGCTGTACATGAAGAACTGCCAGCTGCGGGAGCAGGCGGCGCTGCTGCGGCTCCAGCTGGAGGGCGGCGAGAAGGACACGGCCGAGTCCAAGGAGCCGGCGGGGCTGCTCGCCGAGCTCTCGGCGCGGCTCGCGGCCGTCGAGGAGCAGGCCGAGGCCCTCACCAAGCAGCTCAACGACGAGTCGACCGACGCGGCCGCGGTGGCCACGGCCGCCCATCTGGAGCGCAAGCTCACCGGGTTGCGGCGGGCGCTGGACGCCCTGGAGCCCGGAACCGGCAGCGCGTCGTCGGTGCCGTCGCAGAACTGACGCCGGGGGCGAGGGCGTTGGCCGGGCAGCCGACGCGTCGTGGGCATGAGGCCGCGTCAACTGCGCGTCAACGCCACGCCTCGGCAGGAGCGACACGAACGGGTGAAGCGTCCGTCACGCGTGTCCCCAACCGTCTCCACCGGTAACCTCACACCCATGGCCTCACGTCCCTCCGCAGCCAAGAAGCCGCCCGCGAAGAAGGCGCCCGCTTCCGCGAAGGCTCCGGCGAAGAAGGCTGCCGCCAAGAAGGCCCCGGCGAGGAAGGCTCCCGCCAAGAAGGCCGCGGTGAAGAGGGCCCCGGCGAAGAAGGCCGCGCCCGCACCGGCCGCCCCGAGTCCGACCAGCGGCGTCTACCGGCTCGTACGCGCCCTGTGGCTGGGCCTCGCGCACGCGGTCGGCGCCGTCTTCCGCGGCATAGGGCAGGGCGCCAAGAACCTCGACCCCGCACACCGCAAGGACGGCCTGGCGCTGCTGCTGCTCGCCGTCGCCCTGATCGTCGCGGCCGGCACCTGGGCCGACCTGAAGGGCCCCGTCGGCGACCTCGTGGAGATCCTGGTCACCGGTGCCTTCGGCCGGCTCGACCTGCTGGTGCCGATCCTGGTCGCGGTCATCGCCGTACGGTTCATCCGGCACCCGGAGAAGCCGGAGGCCAACGGACGGATCGTGATCGGCCTGTCCGCGCTCGTCATCGGCGTGCTCGGACAGATCCACATCGGCTGCGGCTCGCCCGCGCGCGGCGACGGCATGCAGGCCATAAGGGACGCCGGCGGCCTCATCGGCTGGGGCGCGGCCACACCGTTGTCGTCGACCATGACCGACGTCCTCGCCGTGCCGCTGCTGGTGCTGCTCACCGTCTTCGGTCTGCTGGTCGTCACCGCCACCCCGGTGAACGCCATTCCGCAGCGCCTGCGGCAGCTCGGTGTCCGGCTCGGCCTCGTCCGCGAACCCGAGCCGGAGGAGTTCGGCGAGGACGACGAGCGTTACGAGCAGCAGTGGCGCGAGTCGCTGCCCGCGAGCCGTCGCGGACGGCGGCCGGCGCCCGAGGAGTACGACCCGGACGGTGCGGAGCAGGAGGCGCTGTCCCGGCGTCGGGGCCGACCCCGCAGGCCCACGGTGTCGCAGTCCTCCATGGAGCGGCCCATGGACGCCGTGGACGTGGCCGCCGCCGCGGCCGCCGCGCTGGACGGCGCCGTGCTGCACGGGATGCCGCCCTCGCCGATCGTCGCCGACCTGACCCAGGGCGTGAGCACCGGCGACCGTGAGCCGACCACACCGACGCCGGTTCCGGCCGCCCGCGCGCGGAAAGGGAAGCCGAAGGCGGACAGGCCGCAGGACGGGCCGAAGCAGGACGGGCCGAGGCAGGACGCACCGCCGGCCGGCGTCCTGGACATGACCAAGGAGCCGCCGCGCGAACCCCGTGATCTGCCCGCCCGCGCGGAGCAGCTCCAGCTCTCCGGCGACATCACCTACTCGCTGCCCTCCCTCGACCTGCTCGAGCGCGGCGGCCCCAGCAAGACCCGCAGCGCCGCCAACGACGCCATCGTCGACGCGCTGCGGAAGGTGTTCACGGAGTTCAAGGTGGACGCCGCCGTCACCGGCTTCACCCGCGGCCCGACGGTCACCCGCTACGTGGTGGAGCTCGGCCCGGCCGTGAAGGTCGAGCGGGTGACCGCGCTGACCAAGAACATCGCGTACGCCGTCGCCAGCCCGGACGTGCGGATCATCAGCCCGATCCCCGGCAAGTCCGCGGTCGGCATCGAGATCCCGAACACCGACCGGGAGATGGTCAACCTCGGCGACGTCCTGCGGCTCGCGGAGTCCGCCGAGGACGACGACCCGATGCTGGTCGCCTTCGGCAAGGACGTCGAGGGCGGCTACGTCATGGACTCGCTGGCGAAGATGCCGCACATGCTGGTCGCCGGCGCCACGGGCTCCGGAAAGTCGTCCTGCATCAACTGCCTGATCACCTCGATCATGATGCGGGCGACCCCGGAGGACGTCCGGATGATCCTGGTCGACCCCAAGCGCGTGGAACTGACGGCGTACGAGGGCATCCCGCACCTGATCACGCCGATCATCACCAACCCCAAGCGGGCCGCCGAGGCGCTCCAGTGGGTCGTGCGCGAGATGGACCTGCGCTACGACGACCTCGCGGCCTACGGCTACCGGCACATCGACGACTTCAACCGCGCGGTGCGCGAGGGCAAGGTCAAGCCGCCCGAGGGCAGTGAGCGGGAGCTGCAGCCGTACCCGTACCTGCTGGTGATCGTCGACGAGCTGGCCGACCTGATGATGGTTGCCCCGCGCGACGTCGAGGACTCCATCGTGCGCATCACGCAGCTCGCGCGGGCGGCCGGCATCCACCTGGTGCTCGCCACACAGCGGCCGTCCGTGGACGTGGTCACCGGTCTGATCAAGGCGAACGTGCCGTCCCGGCTGGCGTTCGCCACCTCCTCGCTCGCGGACTCGCGGGTCATCCTCGACCAGCCCGGCGCCGAGAAGCTGATCGGCAAGGGCGACGGGCTGTTCCTGCCGATGGGCGCGAACAAGCCGACGCGTCTGCAGGGCGCGTTCGTGACCGAGGAGGAGGTCGCGGCCGTCGTCCGGCACTGCAAGGAGCAGATGGCGCCCGTCTTCCGGGACGACGTCACCGTCGGGAGCAAGCAGAAGAAGGAGATCGACGAGGACATCGGCGACGACCTGGACCTGCTGTGCCAGGCGGCCGAACTGGTCGTCTCCACCCAGTTCGGGTCGACGTCCATGCTCCAGCGCAAGCTGCGCGTCGGCTTCGCCAAGGCGGGCCGGCTGATGGACCTCATGGAGTCGCGGAACATCGTCGGACCGAGCGAGGGTTCGAAGGCCCGTGACGTTCTTGTGAAACCCGATGAACTGGATGGCGTGCTCGCACTGATCCGGGGGGAGTCTGAAGGGTAGGCGAGCGGGAAGCGGTCGTCGTCTCCGGGCACCCGGCCGGCCGATCGTGACCCGCCCGTAAGCGATCATTGGGCAACCGTTTCCCGTCGGCGTACGTCAATGTGAGGGAAACGACAGACTGCAGAACCATCATCGGAATGTCGGGCCATTCCGATGGCGTACAAAGTCCTACCGCCCGGTTGCCCCATCCTCTTGTACCCCTCCTAGACTGAACCTCCAGCACAGGCGGCTACACGCTCGAAAGGCGCCCCCGTGTCCATCGGCAACTCCCCTGAAGACGAGCGTCCGTTCGAAGACGTTTCCGAGGAAGCCCGCCCCTCCGTCTCCGTCGGCCGAGCGCTGCAGCAGGCGCGCATAGCCGCCGGGCTCACCGTCGACGACGTCAGTACCGCCACTCGCGTCCGCATCGCCATCGTGCACGCCATCGAGGCGGACGACTTCACTCCCTGCGGCGGCGACGTCTACGCGCGCGGGCACATCAGGACCCTGGCCAAGGCCGTGGACCTCGACGCGGCCCCGCTGATCGCCCAGTACGAGGCCGAGCACGGCGGCGGCCGTCCGGCCCCGACCCCGGCCGCCCCGCTGTTCGAGGCGGAACGCATCCGTCCGGAGCGACGCGGCCCCAACTGGACCGCGGCCATGGTCGCCGCGATCGTCGTCGTGATCGGCTTCGTCGGGTTCACGATGGTCAAGGGCGACGACGAGGGCGGCAAGGCGAACGTCGCCGAGGACACCGAGCCCACCAAGGCGCCCTCACCCACACCCAAGTCCGAGAAGCCCGTCGCACCCGAACCGGAACCGTCGGACAGCGCCATCGCCGCCGCGCCGCAGGACAAGGTGACGGTCCGGGTCAGCGCCGCCGACGGACGCAGCTGGATCTCCGCCAAGGACCACAACGGCCGGCAGTTGTTCGACGGACTGCTCAAGCAGGGCGATTCCAAGACCTTCCAGGACAACACCGAGGTCAACCTGGTCCTCGGTGACGCCGGCGCGATCGACCTGTTCGTGAACGGCAAGAAGATCGAGGACGACTGGCAGCCGGGCGCCGTCGAGCGCCTCACCTACACCAAGGGCGACCCGCAGGCCGGATGACCCGGCGCGAAGGGCGCTTCGTCGACGGGGCCGGCCATGATCGGCCAACCCCGTCGACGTGGGGCGTCGGCGGGACGAAGTAGTCTTGAGCCCATGCCTGAACGCCGTACCGTCGCACTCGTCACCCTTGGCTGCGCCCGTAACGAGGTGGACTCGGAGGAGCTCGCAGGTCGTTTGGAGGCGGACGGCTGGCAGCTCGTGGAGGACGCCGAGGAAGCGGACGTCGCCGTCGTCAACACCTGTGGCTTCGTCGAGGCCGCCAAGAAGGACTCCGTCGACGCCCTCCTGGAGGCCAACGACCTCAAGGGGCACGGGAGAACCCAGGCCGTCGTCGCGGTGGGCTGCATGGCCGAGCGGTACGGCAAGGAACTCGCCGAGGCCCTTCCCGAGGCCGACGGCGTGCTCGGCTTCGACGACTACGCCGACATCTCCGACCGCCTCCAGACCATCCTGAACGGCGGCATCCACGCCTCCCACACCCCGCGCGACCGCCGCAAGCTGCTGCCGATCAGCCCGGCCGAGCGGCAGGACTCCGCCGCCGCCGTCGCCCTTCCGGGACACGGCCCGGTGGACCTGCCCGACGGCCTCGCCCCCGCCTCGGGCCCGCGCGCGCCGCTGCGCCGCCGGCTGGACGGCTCCCCGGTCGCCTCGGTGAAGCTCGCCTCCGGCTGCGACCGGCGCTGCTCCTTCTGCGCCATCCCGTCCTTCCGCGGCTCCTTCATCTCGCGCCGCCCCAGCGACGTGCTGAACGAGACGCGCTGGCTGGCCGAGCAGGGCGTGAAGGAGATCATGCTGGTCTCCGAGAACAACACCTCCTACGGCAAGGACCTCGGCGACATCCGCCTGCTGGAGTCCCTGCTGCCCGAGCTGGCCGAGGTCGACGGCCTGGAGCGGGTGCGGGTCAGCTACCTCCAGCCGGCCGAGATGCGGCCCGGCCTGATCGACGTGCTGACCTCCACCCCGAAGGTCGCCCCCTACTTCGACCTGTCCTTCCAGCACTCCGCGCCCGACGTGCTGCGCGCGATGCGCCGCTTCGGCGACACCGACCGGTTCCTGGAACTGCTCGACACGATCCGGAGCAAGGCGCCCCAGGCCGGCGTGCGCTCCAACTTCATCGTCGGCTTCCCCGGAGAGTCCGCGGCCGACCTGGCCGAACTGGAGCGGTTCCTGAACCACGCGCGGCTCGACGCCATCGGCGTCTTCGGCTACTCCGACGAGGAGGGCACCGAGGCCGCGACGTACGACCGCAAGCTGGACGAGGACGTCGTCGCCGAGCGGCTGGCCCGTGTCTCCCGGATGGCCGAGGAACTGGTCTCGCAGCGCGCCGAGGAGCGGGTCGGCGAGACCGTGCACGTGCTGGTGGAGTCCGTCGACGAGACGGAGGGCGTGTACGGCCGGGGGGCGCACCAGGCGCCCGAGACGGACGGCCAGGTGCTGCTCACGAGCGGCGAGGGCCTGAGCGTCGGTCGTATGGTCGAGGCGAAGGTGGTCGGCACGGAAGGTGTCGACCTGGTGGCCGAGCCGCTGTTCCAGGGTTCGCCCGCGTGGAGTGAGGAGGCGGGCAGATGACGGGTGTCCCGGCCTCGGCGGCAGGAGGCCCCTCCGGCGCGAGGAGGGCGGCGGGCGCCGCCCCCGGAGGCCTGCCGGCGTCCGGCCGCGCGGTCGCGCGGGAGACACGGGGCACGGCTCCGGGGGCGTCCGGCGGCGGACCGGCCCGGCGCGGTGCGTCCGGCCGTGGCCCGGCCGGCGCCCGGACGCACGGCGACGAGGCCGCGTCGGCCACCGCGTCCCGCGACGGCGCCGAGGACGGCGGCAGGCCCGCGCGCGGCGCGAAGGTCGTGGCGGCGGCCGTCAACCAGGCCAGCGTCTGGAACATCGCCAACCTGCTGACCATGCTCCGGCTGCTCCTGGTGCCGGCGTTCGTCATGCTGATGCTCGCCGAGGGCGGCTACGACCCGGCGTGGAGGTCGTTCGCCTGGGCGGCCTTCGCCATCGCCATGATCACCGACCTGTTCGACGGTCATCTGGCGCGCACGTACAACCTCGTCACCGACTTCGGGAAGATCGCCGACCCCATCGCCGACAAGGCGATCATGGGAGCGGCGCTGATCTGTCTCTCCTCGCTGGGCGATCTCCCGTGGTGGGTCACCGGAGTCATCCTCGGCCGGGAACTCGGGATCACCCTGCTGCGTTTTCTGGTCATTCGCTACGGCGTGATCCCGGCCAGCCGAGGGGGCAAGCTCAAGACCCTCACCCAGGGCATCGCCGTCGGCATGTACGTACTGGCGCTGACGGGGTGGCTGGCCACACTGCGGTGGTGGGTGATGGCCGCGGCGGTCGTGCTGACCGTGGCGACCGGACTCGACTATGTGAAACAGGCCATTGTGCTGCGCAGGCGGGGAATCGCCGAGCGCGAGGCGGCGTTGGAGGAGACGGAAGCGTGAGTTCCGAGGCCACCGAGGTGGTGCGACTACTCACTGTGAACGGTGGAACGCTCGCCGTCGCCGAGTCGCTGACCGGTGGTCTGGTGGCGGCCGAGATCACTTCGGTGCCCGGGGCGTCCAAGGTCTTCCGGGGCTCGGTGACGGCGTACGCCACCGAACTCAAGCAGCGACTGCTCGGTGTGGACGCCACCTTGCTGGCACAGCACGGAGCGGTGGATCCGCAGGTCGCGGCCCGGATGGCGGCCGGTGTCCGCGAGGCGCTGGGCGCCGACTGGGGCATCGCCACCACCGGCGTCGCCGGTCCCGATCCCCAGGACGGCCAGGCCGTCGGCACGGTTTTCGTGGCCGTGGACGGCCCCGCGGGGACGGGAACGGGTTCCGCCCGCGGCGGAAAAGTGCGGCATCTGCGGTTGAACGGCGACCGCGCGGAAATTCGTATGGAGAGTGTACGGAGCGTGCTCGCACTGCTTCTGAGGGAGCTCGCGGGCGAACAGACCGGGAATGAGCGGGCACAGGATACGGAACGGAACGGGGGGTTTTGATGTTTGCAGCCCTGAGTGAACACGACATCGCTCCCCGCACGGCCGCGGCGCAAGGCGGTACGGTGGGGCGAGAAGGATGCGGCTACGCGGTCCGAGGAGGGAGCCACCGATGATTCTGCTCCGTCGCCTGCTGGGTGACGTGCTGCGTCGGCAGCGCCAACGCCAGGGCCGTACTCTGCGCGAAGTCTCCTCGTCCGCCCGAGTCTCACTCGGCTATCTCTCCGAGGTGGAGCGGGGGCAGAAGGAGGCTTCCTCCGAGCTGCTCTCCGCCATCTGCGACGCGCTGGACGTACGGATGTCCGAGCTCATGCGGGAAGTGAGCGACGAGCTCGCTCTCGCCGAACTGGCCCAGTCTGCTGCAGCAACCCCCAGCGAGTCCGTACCCACGCCGGTTCGTCCAATGCTGGGTTCCGTTTCGGTGACCGGTGTGCCACCGGAACGGGTGACCATCAAGGCGCCCGCCGAGGCGGTGGACGTCGTCGCCGCGTGAGCGTGGTGTTCCGCGCACACGTGGTGTGAAGGTGTGAGATGCCCCGGTAGGGGCCCTTCCGGGAGATCCGGAAGGGTGCTGCCGGGGTTTTCGCATGCGCGGGCCTTCTCCTGTGCGTTTGCCGGTGCGGTGCCTGGCGGTCATCGTGGAGGAACGAGGCGGGGGGCCAGCCACGGAGGTGCGGATGTACGTCGTGAAGAGCCCGTTGTCCGACGCGAACCTGAAGACCGTGTCCGAGGCACTGCAGGGCGCCCTGGTCGACCTGGTGGATCTCGCCCTGGTGGCCAAACAGATCCACTGGAACGTGGTCGGACAGCGCTTCCGTTCCGTGCATCTCCAGCTCGACGAGGTCGTGACCCTGGCGCGTAAGCACTCCGACACCGTGGCGGAACGCGCCGCGGCACTGGGGGTCTCGCCCGACGGGCGTGCCGCGACGGTGGCGGTCGGCAGCGGCATCGGGGTGACGCCCGAGGGCTGGGTCGACGACACGGCCGCCGTGGGTGCGCTCGTGGAGGCACTGGGCGCGGTGATCGCCCGTATGCGGGAGCGGGTCACGGCGACCGCCGAACCGGACCCGGTGAGCCAGGACATCCTGATCACGATCACCGCGGACCTCGAGAAGCAGCACTGGATGTTCCAGGCCGAGAACGGGTGACGTGGTTCCGGAGGGCCGTGGGGCCCTCGAGGAGAGGCCCGGGGGCCGGGATGCGCCTGTGTACCGTTGGTGCGCCCTGTGCGCGGGGGCGAACGGTCTCATAGCGTCGGCGCGGGGGTGGGGGCCGTGACGACGGGGCGGGCGCTGCGCCTGGGGGCCGTTCTGGGGTTCGGGGCGCTGTGGTGGTGGGCGGTGGCGCGGCTGCTGCTGGTGCCCGACGCCGGGGTGGTGGAAGGGGCGGTCGCGGCCGGCGGGTGGGGGCTCAGTCTGCTGCCGGTGCACTGCGTGCCCAAGGCGCGGGCGGAGGGGGCGCTCGCGGCGGGGCGGTGGCGGCGGGCGTGGCGGGTGAGCACCGTGCGTCGGTTCACCGACGGGGAGTGGACGGAGCCGGACCCGGCTGGCAGACGGGGCACCAGTAGGTGGGACGCTCGCGGGAGCCGTCGCCCTGGTCGGCGAGGCGGATGAGGGTGCGGCAGCGCAGGCAGGGGCGGCGGGCGCGGCCGTACACGAACAGGTCCTGGCCGCGGCGGCCCGTGGTGTTGCGGACCGGGCGCTCGCGGTTGAACTCCAGCAGTTTCCGGGCGAGCACCGGAAGCTTTGCGGAACGGTCGACGGGCAGCTCCCCCATGGGGAGCCAGGGGGTGACACCGAGGAGGAAGCACAGCTCGCTCTTGAAGACGTTGCCGATCCCGGCGAGGTTCCGCTGGTCCAGCAAGGCCTCACCGAGGGGGCGGGCCGGGTCCTTCAGCAGGTTGGCCAGCGCGAGGCGGGGGTCCCAGTCCGGGCCGAGGAGATCGGGGCCGAGATGACCGACCGCGCGGTCCTCGTCGGCGGTGCGCATCAGTTCCAGGACGGGGAGCCGGTAGCCGACGGCCGTGCGGTCGGCGTTGCCGAGGATCGCGCGGATCTGGTGGGCGGGGCCGCCGTTCCAGCGCTGACCGGGCGTGTACACCCGCCAGGAGCCGTCCATCCTCAGGTGCGAGTGCAGCGTCAGACCGCCTTCGACGCGGGTCAGCAGGTGCTTGCCGCGCGGGGTGACGTCCAGCACGGCGCGGCCGGTGAGGTCGGCCGTGGCGAATCTCGGCACCCGGAGGTCGCTGCGGGTCAGCACCTCGCCGGCCAACGCGTCGTGCAGCCGCCGCGCGGCCTGCCAGACCGTGTCTCCTTCGGGCATGCGTCAAGGGTGGCACGTCGGACGCCCGGACCGGGGGCACCGGCCGCGGGTCAGGCGCGCAGGCGCAGGCCTCTGGGCGTGGCGACGAAACCGGCGGTCTCCAGGAGGGTGCCCAGCGGGGACGTCAGTGCCGAGGTCCCGTTGACGCGCTCCACCGTGACCGTGCCGAGGGAGCCCGCGCGGGCGGCCGCGGCGAGGGCCTCGGCGGCGGCCGGGAGGCGCGGATCGGCGGAGGGTTCGGCGTCGGCGTCGGCGTCGGCGGGCCAGGCCAGCAGCGTCCTGCCACCGCGCTCCATGTAGAGCGTCAGCTCGCCCTCCACCAGCACCACCAGGGAGCCCGCCTTGCGGCCGGGCTTGTGCCCGGCACCGGCCGGCGGCTCGGGCCAGCCCAGGGCGGCACCGTAGGCGTTCGCCGGGTCGGAGGCGGCCAGGACCACGGCGCGTACGGCGCGGTCCGGACCGGTACGGCGGCCGGCGAAGGGGTCGTACGCGGGACGCCCGTCGTTCCGCCGGGGCGGAGGGGACTGGCGCGGAGCCAGGTCGCGCGGGGAGACGTAATCGCCCGGTGAGAGGCGGAGGTACGGCGGGTCGTCCTGGCCGGGGAAGCCTCCGGGGCCCGGGGCGGTCCCGGAGGGGTCCGGCCCGGCGTCGAAGGGGCCGGGCGCGCCCGGGGCGGGGAGGCCGTCGCCCCGCTCGCGGGCGTTGGCCGCCGCGCGGAGGCGGTCCACGGCTCCGTCCATCGCGAACTGGGCGGCGCCCAGCCCCTCCACCACGTAACCGCGACGTGCCTGCCCCGTCTCCTCGAAGGCGGACAGCACGCGGTACACCGCCGAGAAGCCGCCCTCGACGCCCTCCGCGGAGACGGCACCCCGGGTCACCACACCGTGCCGGTCGAGCAGGGTACGGGCCAGGGCATGGGCGCGGACCGTGGCGTCGGTGTCCCGGTCCGGGAGCAGGGACCAGCGGCCCGCGACGGTCGGCGGGCCGGTGCGGGAGGCGCTGCGGGCGGCCGCCGTGAGCGAGCCGTAGCGTCCGCGCGGGACGGAGCGCTTCGCGCGGTGGGCGGTGGAGCCCGCGGTGCGGCCCGAGCCCAGCAGGGAGCGCAGGGGCGTGAGCGTGTCGTTGGTCAGCCGCCCGGACCAGGCGAGGTCCCACAGGGCGTCGGCCAGTTGGGGATCGGTGGCCTCGGGGTGCGTGGTGGCGCGGACCTGGTCGGCGATCTGGCGGAAGAACAGGCCGTAGCCGCCGGAGAGGGCGTCCAGGACGGACCGGTGGAGGGCGGTCGGCTCCAGGGGGTGCGGGGGCGGCAGCAGCAGCGGGGCCGCGTCCGCGAGGTAGAGGGAGACCCAGCCGTCCTTCCCGGGCAGCGAACCGGCGCCCGCCCACACGACCTCCCCGGCGGCCGTCAGCTCGTCCAGCATCGCCGGGGAGTAGTCCGCCACCCGGGACGGCAGGACCAGCTTCTCCAGGGCGGACGCGGGCACGGACGCACCCTGCAACTGCTCGACGGCGCGCACCAGGCCGTCGACGCCGCGCAGGGAGTGCCCCTTGCCGATGTGCTGCCACTGGGGGAGGAACTGGGCGAGCGCGGGCGGTGGCACCGGCTCCAGTTCGTGCCGCAGCGCGGCCAGGGAGCGGCGGCGCAGCCGGCGCAGTACGGCCGCGTCGCACCACTCCTGTCCGATGCCGGCCGGATGGAACTCGCCCTGGACGACCCTGCCGGCCGCCGAGAGCCGCCGCAGGGCGCCCTCCGTGACCGCCACACCCAGACCGAAACGGGCCGCCGCCGTCGCCGACGTGAACGGGCCGTGGGTGCGCGCGTACCGCGCGAGGAGGTCACCGAGGGGATCCTTGACCGGCTCGGTGAACGCCTCCGGCACACCGACCGGCAGCGCCGTGCCCAGCGCGTCGCGCAGCCGGCCGGCGTCCTCGATCGCCGCCCAGTGGTCGGTGGCGGCCACCCGCACCCGGATGGCGCGCCGCGCGGAGGCGAGCTCCCGCGCCCACTGCGGTTCGGCGCCCCGCTCGGCGAGTTCGGCGTCGGTGAGCGGGCCCAGCAGTCGCAGCAGGTCGGCCACGCCCTCCGCGTCCTTGACGCGCCGGTCCTCGGTGAGCCACTGCAGCTCGCGCTCCAGCTCGGTCAGCACCTCCGCGTCGAGCAGCTCACGCAGCTCCGCCTGGCCGAGCAGCTCGGCCAGCAGCCGCGAGTCCAGCGACAGGGCGGCGGCGCGGCGCTCGGCGAGCGGGGAGTCGCCCTCGTACAGGAACTGGGCGACGTATCCGAAGAGGAGGGAGCGGGCGAACGGGGACGGCTCGGGGGTGGTGACCTCGACCAGGCGCACCTTGCGCGCCTCCAGGTCACCCATCAGCTCGACGAGCCCGGGCACGTCGAAGACGTCCTGGAGGCACTCGCGGACGGCCTCGAGGACGATCGGGAACGAGCCGAACTCACCGGCCACCTGGAGCAGCTGGGAGGCGCGCTGGCGCTGCTGCCACAGCGGGGTGCGCCGGCCGGGGTTGCGGCGCGGCAGCAGCAGCGCGCGGGCGGCGCACTCGCGGAACCGGGACGCGAACAGCGCCGAGCCGCCCACCTGGTCGGTGACGACCTGGTCGACCTCGCCCTTGTCGAAGACGACGTCGGCCGCGCCCACGGGCGCCTGGTCCGTGTCGTACTCGGTGCCGGCCCGCACCGGCTCCTGGTCGAGCAGGTCCAGGCCCATCAGGTCGGCGTCCGGCAGGCGCAGCACGATGCCGTCGTCGGCGTGCATCACCTGGGCGTCCATGCCGTACCGCTCGGAGAGGCGGGCACCGAGCGCGAGCGCCCACGGGGCGTGCACCTGGGCGCCGAACGGGGAGTGCACGACGACCCGCCAGTCGCCCAGTTCGTCACGGAAGCGCTCCACGACGATGGTGCGGTCGTCGGGGACGTGGCCGCAGGCCTCGCGCTGCTCGTCGAGGTAGGACAGGACGTTGTCGGCGGCCCAGGCGTCCAGTCCCGCCGCCAGGAGCCGCAGCCGGGCGTCGTCCTTGGACAGCGAGCCCACCTCGCGCAGGAACGCGCCCACCGCGCGGCCGAGCTCCAGCGGCCGGCCCAGCTGGTCGCCCTTCCAGAACGGCAGCCGGCCCGGCACACCCGGCGCCGGGGAGACCAGGACGCGGTCGCGCGTGATGTCCTCGATGCGCCAGGAGCTGGTGCCGAGCGTGAAGACGTCGCCCACACGGGACTCGTAGACCATCTCCTCGTCCAGCTCGCCGACCCGTCCGCCACCCTTCTTGGGGTCGGAGCCGGCGAGGAACACCCCGAAGAGGCCGCGGTCGGGGATCGTGCCCCCGGAGGTGACGGCCAGGCGCTGGGCGCCGGGGCGGCCGGTGATCTCGCCCGTGACCCGGTCCCACACCACGCGCGGGCGCAGCTCCGCGAAGGCGTCGGACGGGTAGCGGCCGGCGAGCATGTCCAGGACGGCCGTGAAGGCGGACTCGGGCAGGGAGGCGAAGGGCGCGGCGCGGCGGACCAGGGCGAGCAGGTCGTCGAGCTGCCAGGTGTCCATGGCCGTCATGGCGACGAGCTGCTGGGCCAGCACGTCCAGGGGGTTCGCGGGGACGCGCAGGGACTCGATGGCGCCCGCGCGCATCCGCTCGGTGACCACGACCGCCTGCACCAGGTCGCCCCGGTACTTCGGGAACACCACGCCCGTGGAGACCGCGCCCACCTGGTGCCCCGCGCGGCCGACGCGCTGGAGCCCGGAGGCGACGGACGGCGGCGACTCGACCTGGACCACCAGGTCGACGGCGCCCATGTCGATGCCCAGCTCCAGGCTGGAGGTGGCGACCACCGCGGGCAGCCGGCCCGCCTTGAGGTCCTCCTCGACCAGGGCGCGCTGCTCCTTGGACACCGAGCCGTGATGGGCGCGCGCGATGACCGCGGGCGCGCCCTGGGCGGACCCGGAGCCGCCCATCAGCTCGGCGGGGGAGTGGTGCTCGTCCAGGGGCTCGCCGGTGGCCCGCTCGTAGGCGATCTCGTTGAGCCGGTTGCACAGCCGCTCCGCGAGGCGGCGGGAGTTCGCGAACACGATCGTCGAGCGGTGCGCCTGCACCAGGTCGGCGATCCGCTCCTCGACGTGCGGCCAGATCGACGGGCGCTCGGCGCCCTCCGAGCCGTCGGCGACCGGGGAGCCGCCCAGCTCGCCCAGGTCCTCGACCGGCACCACCACGGACAGGTCGAACTCCTTGCCCGACTCCGGCTGGACGATCTCCACCTTGCGGCGCGGGGAGAGGAACCGGGCGATCTCGTCGACCGGGCGCACCGTCGCCGAGAGGCCGATGCGGCGGGCCGGGCGGGGCAGCAGCTCGTCCAGCCGCTCCAGGGAGAGCGCGAGGTGCGCGCCGCGCTTGGTGCCGGCGACCGCGTGCACCTCGTCGAGGATCACCGTCTCCACGCCCGTGAGCGCGTCGCGCGTGGCGGACGTCAGCATCAGGAACAGCGATTCGGGCGTGGTGATCAGGATGTCGGGCGGGCGGGTGGCCAGGGCGCGCCGCTCGGCGGGCGGGGTGTCGCCGGAGCGGATGCCGACCCTCACCTCGGGCTCGGGCAGCCCCAGGCGCACGGACTCCTGGCGGATGCCGGTCAGCGGGCTGCGCAGATTGCGCTCGACGTCGACGGCCAGGGCCTTCAGCGGCGAGACGTACAGGACGCGGCAGCGTTTCTTGGGGTCGGCGGGCGGCGGCGTCGAGGCGAGCTGGTCCAGGGCGGCGAGGAAGGCGGCCAGGGTCTTCCCGGAACCGGTGGGGGCGACCACCAGCACGTCCGAACCCTCCCCGATGGCCCGCCACGCGCCGGCCTGGGCGGCGGTGGGCGCGGAGAACGCCCCCGTGAACCAGCCGCGGGTCGCGGGGGAGAAGCCGTCCAGGGCTCGGTGCGGATCACTGACCATGCGTCCATCGTGCACCCGGCCACTGACAATCACGCCGAGCCGGGACGGGCGGGGGCGTTCGGTGGCCGCGTGACAATGGCCGTATGGCGGAATCGCGTGAGGAGCGGGCGCGGCACTGGCGGTACGACGAACTGCCCGGTGTCGATCTGCTGCGTGCCCGGTACATACGGAAGACGTTCGTCCGGCACACCCACGAGCACTTCGTGATCGCCGCCATCGCCGACGGGGCGGAGGTCTTCCACCACGGCGGCGGTGACGTGTACGCGGGCGCCGGGTCCCTGGCCCTGGTGAACCCGGACACCCCGCACACCGGCCGGGCGGGCGTTCCCGAGGGCTGGCGGTACGGAGCGGTGTACCCGTCGCCCGAGGTGGTGGCCGCCATCGCCGCCGAGACCACCACGCTGCGCGGCGCACCGGGGTTCGTGACGCCGGTGCTCGACGACCCGTACACCGTGCACCTGGTGCACCAGGTGCTGCGGGCCACCGACGAGGGCAACGCGCTCGCCGCCGACACCCTGCTCCGGGTCGCGGTGACCCGGCTGCTGCGGCTGAACGGCGGAACGCTGCCGCGACGCGAGGTGCGCACGGCGGGCGCCCGGATCGCGGCACGCGCGCGTGCCGTGCTGGAGGAGCGGATGGCCGATCCGCCGACCCTGGAGCGGCTGGCCGGGGAGCTGGGAACCGGTCCGTTCGCGCTGCTGCGCGCCTTCCGGAACACCTACGGGATGCCGCCGCACGCCTGGCTCACCGACGCGCGCGTGCGGCGGGCACGGCGGCTGCTGGACGCGGGGACGGCACCGTCGGAGGCGGCCGTCGCGGTCGGCTTCACCGACCAGCCGCATCTGAACCGGCACTTCAGCCGGATCGTCGGCGTGCCCCCGGGGGCGTACCAGCGCGAGCGCAAGAACGTACAAGACGCGCGGGACGGCACGCCCGTACCGTCCGGGTCGTGGCAGTGGAACGGACACAAGCGCTCGCGGACGTACGGGACGACGGAGGAGGAAAGCCGGACGGTGCCGTCGTACGGGACGCCCTCGGCGTCGGGATCGCCGTCGGGCTCTCCGGGTTCGCCTTCGGCGTGACCTCGGCGGGCAGCGGGCTCACCCTGCTCCAGACCTGCGCGCTCAGCCTCCTGGTGTTCACCGGCGCCTCCCAGTTCGCTCTGGTGGGGGCGTTGGCGGCGGGCGGGGGACCGTTCACGGCCGCCGCGGGGGCGTTCTTCCTGGGAGTGCGCAACGCGTTCTACGGGCTGCGGCTGTCGCAGCTGCTCGCGCTGCCCCGCGCGGTGCGGCCGTTCGCCGCCCAGTGGGTGATCGACGAGACGACCGCCGTCTCGCTCGCCCAGCCCGGCCGGCGCGCCGCGCGCATCGGGTTCCTGGTGACCGGGCTCAGCCTGTACCTGCTGTGGAACCTCACCACACTGCTCGGCGCACTGGGTGCCGAGGCCATCGGGGACACCGACGCGTGGGGGCTGGACGCGGCCGGCCCCGCGGTCTTCCTGGCGCTCCTCGCGCCGATGCTGCGCACCGGCACCGAACGGGCCGTCGCCGGGCTCGCCGTCCTCCTGGGGCTGGGGCTGCTGCCCGTGCTGCCGGCCGGTGTGCCGGTCCTGGTGGCCGCGCTCGCGGCACCGGCCGTCCTGTGGGCGCGGGGCCGGAAGAGCGCCCCGCGCGGTGACACGACGGAGGGGGACCGTTGAACATCTGGATCGCGATCGGTGTGACCGCCGTCGGCTGCTACGCCGTCAAGCTCGCGGGGCTGCTGGTACCCGCCGGGGTCCTGGAACGGCCCCTCGTCAGGCGTCTCGCCGCGCTCCTTCCGGTCGCCCTGCTGGCCGCCCTGACGGCCCAGCAGACCTTCTCCGACGGCCGGGTCCTGGTCCTGGACGCCCGTGCGGCCGGGGTGGCGGCCGCCGCCGTGGCGCTGGCCCTGCGCGCCCCGTTCCTGCTCGTCGTCACAGCGGCCGTCGTGGTGACGGCGGGGGTGCGGGCACTGGGCGGGTGAGGCGGTGGACACGGTGCCCGGCGGTGCCGTGCGGGGATCCGCCGGCACCGGGGCACCCGGACGGCGTGACCGCTGACCGGGAGCGGGTTCCGCTTGCTCGCCCTGGAGGGGTGCCGGCAGCATCCCCGCGGCCTGCCGGCGGGCCGGCCGCACGGAACAGCCGGGCGTGCCACACCTCGTTGCGGTAGGCGTCCGGCGCCGTCTCCACCGGACCGGTGCCGCCGCCCCGGAAGGGGCGGGCGAAGAGGTGCTGCTCGAGCACCCGCGCGGTGAGCCGGATGAGCCGCTCCGCCCGCGCGAGCGAGCCCTGCGGCAGGGGCGTCGGGGACAGTGGGGCAGCTCCGGGCCCGGCCGTGGGCGGAAGACGGCGCCGGCAGGCGCCCCGGCTCGGGGCCGTTCCCGCAGGCGGGATACTGGACGCATGCGGTTGACGGTTTTCTGGGAGCGGATGGCGGAGCACTTCGGTGCGGGGTACGCCGACACCTTCGCGCGCGACCATGTCATGTCCGAGCTCGGCGGGCGCACCGTGCACGAGGCGCTGGCGGCCGGCTGGAACGCCAAGGACGTCTGGCAGGTGGTCTGCACGGTCATGAACGTCCCCGCGGAGAAGCGCTGATCGTCACAGGGACCGCCGGTGGCGCATGGCTGCCGTCGGCGTGGGCGAGACTTGGTCCGTGGCATCCACTGACGAGACCGGGCAGGCGGCCCGGCACCCCATCACGTCCGGCGCGCAGCCGCCCGCCGGGCCTCCGGCGGCCCCCATATCCGGGCCGGGCGCCCGCATGCCGCGCTGGCTGCCGCGCGCCATGGTGCTCGCCCTCGCGCTGTATGCCGTGTTCCAGCTGGGCAGTTGGGCCTTCCACCAGCTCATCGGCCTGCTGATCAACATCCTCATCGCGTTCTTCCTGGCGCTCGCCGTCGAGCCCGCGGTGAGCTGGATGGCCGCGCGCGGGGTGCGCCGGGGCCTGGGCACCTTCCTCGTCTTCCTGGGCGTGCTGGTCGCGGCGGCGGGCTTCGTCACGCTGCTCGGGTCCATGCTGGCGGGACAGATCATCAAGATCGTCGAGGACTTCCCGGACTACCTCGACTCTGTGATCAACTGGATCAACACGCACTTCCACACCGAGTTGCGGCGCGTGGACATCCAGGAGGGCCTGCTGCGCTCCGACTGGCTGCGTAACTACGTCCAGAACAGCGCCACCGGTGTCCTGGACGTCTCCGCGCAGGTCCTCGGCGGTCTCTTCCAACTGCTGACCGTCGGCCTGTTCTCGTTCTACTTCGCCGCCGACGGCCCGCGGCTGCGGCGCACCGTCTGCTCCCTGCTGCCGCCCGCCCGGCAGGCCGAGGTGCTGCGCGCGTGGGAGATCGCCGTGAACAAGACGGGCGGCTACCTCTACTCGCGCGGACTGATGGCACTGGCCTCCGGCCTGGCGCACTACGTTCTGCTGGAGTTCCTCGAGGTGCCCTACGCGCCCGTCCTCGCTGTGTGGGTGGGCCTGGTGTCGCAGTTCATCCCCACCATCGGCACCTATCTCGCGGGCGCCCTGCCCATGCTGATCGCGTTCACGGTGGACCCCTGGTACGCGCTGTGGGTGCTGATCTTCGTGGTGGTCTACCAGCAGTTCGAGAACTACGTGCTGCAGCCCAAGCTGACCTCCAAGACCGTCGACATCCACCCGGCGGTCGCCTTCGGCTCGGTCGTCGCGGGCACCGCCCTGCTCGGTGCCGTCGGCGCGCTGATCGCCATCCCCGCCGTCGCCACCCTCCAGGCGTTCCTGGGTGCGTACGTGCGGCGGTACGACGTCACGGACGACCCCCGTGTGCTCGGCCACCGCGGCCCCGGCGGGCCGGGCGTACTCGCCCGCCTCCGTCGTCTGCGGGGCCACCGGACGGACGCGGTGCGGGCCCGCGGCGGAGACACCGGGGCGGCCTCCTGAGGGTGGCCGTCCGCGTCGCGGGCAGGACTGCGGTGCCGTGTGATGCGCTTGACACGAAAATCGAACATCCATTCTCATGGAAGCGCCGGTGAGGCTCAGCGGCGGGTGTTATGTCTTGGTTCGAGCTGGAGTGCACCCCCGTTATTCACAGGCCGGACGTGCGTCGGGGCGCGTTGTCAGTGGCAGGCGTTAGCGTCTTTGACGTGAAGCGATCGAATCAAGCAAATCGGGTGGAACCCATGGCAGGAACCGACCGCGAGAAGGCGCTCGACGCCGCGCTCGCACAGATTGAACGGCAGTTCGGCAAGGGCGCGGTCATGCGCATGGGCGACCGGACGAACGAGCCCATCGAGGTCATCCCGACGGGATCGACCGCGCTCGACGTGGCCCTCGGCGTCGGTGGCCTGCCGCGCGGCCGTGTGGTGGAGATCTACGGACCGGAGTCCTCCGGCAAGACGACCCTGACTCTGCACGCGGTGGCGAACGCGCAGAAGGCCGGCGGCCAGGTCGCCTTCGTGGACGCGGAGCACGCCCTCGACCCCGAGTACGCGAAGAAGCTCGGCGTCGACATCGACAACCTGATCCTGTCCCAGCCGGACAACGGTGAGCAGGCCCTGGAGATCGTGGACATGCTGGTCCGCTCCGGTGCCCTCGACCTCATCGTCATCGACTCCGTCGCCGCGCTCGTCCCGCGCGCGGAGATCGAGGGCGAGATGGGCGACAGCCACGTGGGTCTGCAAGCCCGCCTGATGAGCCAGGCCCTGCGGAAGATCACCAGTGCCCTCAACCAGTCCAAGACCACCGCGATCTTCATCAACCAGCTCCGCGAGAAGATCGGCGTGATGTTCGGCTCCCCGGAGACCACGACCGGTGGCCGCGCGCTGAAGTTCTACGCCTCGGTGCGTATCGACATCCGCCGCATCGAGACCCTGAAGGACGGCACCGAGGCGGTCGGCAACCGCACCCGCTGCAAGGTCGTCAAGAACAAGGTGGCGCCGCCCTTCAAGCAGGCCGAGTTCGACATCCTCTACGGCCAGGGCATCAGCCGCGAGGGCGGCCTGATCGACATGGGCGTGGAGCACGGCTTCGTCCGCAAGGCCGGCGCCTGGTACACGTACGAGGGGGACCAGCTCGGCCAGGGCAAGGAGAACGCCCGCAACTTCCTGAAGGACAACCCCGACCTCGCCAACGAGATCGAGAAGAAGATCCTGACGAAGCTGGGCGTCGGCGTACGGCCGGAGGAGGCCGCCGCCGAACCGGGTGCGGACGCCACGAGCACCGCTCCGGCCGAGCCGGCCGCGGTACCGGCACCGGCGGCCAAGGCCTCCAAGTCCAAGGCCGCGGCGGCCAAGAGCTGACCCGTGACGCGACGAACCGACTGGGCCGAGTACGAGCTCGCCGCCTCCGGTGCCCCACGGGGGAGGGGCACCGAGGGCGGCGACGGCCCGGCCGTGGACGGTGACGCGGCGTACGACGACATCACCGGCGGGGGCGGCCCCCGCGGCGGGGGTGGCGGACGGGCGGGCGGCCCGCGTGACGGCGGGCCGCGCGGTGGACGCGGGCGCAGACGCCGGACCTTCGGCGAGGCGGCCGCGGAGGACGGGGGCGCCTCCTCCTCGTCGAGGGCCGAACGGGAGGAACCTCCGGCGGACCCGGTCGAGCGGGCGCGGGCGATCTGCCTGCGCCTGCTCACCGGCACCCCGCGCACCCGGAAACAGCTCGCCGACGCCCTGCGCAAGCGGGAGATACCGGACGAGGCCGCCGAGGAGGTGCTGTCCCGGTTCGAGGAGGTCGGACTGATCAACGACAGCGCCTTCGCGGACGCCTGGGTGGAGTCCCGGCACCACGGCCGAGGGCTCGCCCGGCGCGCGCTCGCCCAGGAGCTGCGTACCAAAGGGGTCGACCCCACGTTGATCGACGCGGCCGTCTCCCAGCTCGACTCCGAACAGGAGGAGGCGACCGCCCGGGAACTGGTCGCCCGCAAACTGCGCGCCACCCGCGGACTCGACCGCGACAAGCGGCTCCGTCGCCTCGCCGGCATGCTGGCCCGCAAGGGCTACCCCGAGGGCCTCGCCCTGCGCGTCGTCCGGCAGGCGCTGGAGGAGGAGGGCGAGGACGCGGAGTTCCTCGGCGACGAAGGGTTCTGAGCCGGCGCGGGGGAACGCGGCCCGCCCCGGCTGATCCCGCTACCACGCCCCACGCGGGCCTCGGTGCCACCGGCGGCCCCGGTCTTCCGCCGGCCCGGATCCGTGGACCGGCGGAGAGTCCGGCACCCGGTCGCCCTTCACGCGACGCCTGCGCGGGCGCAGGCACCACCGGCAGCCCCGTGTACCGCAGGCCCGGGAACTGCCGAGCGGACGTGTGGCCCGTTGGCGTCGCAGTGGCGACACCGCACCCGGTCGCCGCGCCGACGCGGCACCTTGCGCGAAGCGGGCCCTATGGGCGGCCAAGCCCGGAAGCCTCCGATCAGGGCGGTGACTCCCGCCCGTCTCGGCGGCGGCACCGTACCGGCCGCCTCCGACGCGACGCCTACGCGGGCGCAGGCGCAGGCACCACCGGCAGGCCTGCCCCCCGCCAGGCCTGGAAGCCGCCCACCAGGTCCGTGGCCCGGTGCAGGCCCAGGCGGTGGAGGGACTCCGCCGCGAGGCTGGAGGCGTAGCCCTCGTTGCAGACCACCACGATCCGCAGGTCGTGGCTCGTGGCCTCCGGGAGTCGATGGCTGCCCCGCGGGTCCAGACGCCACTCCAGTTCGTTGCGTTCGACCACGAGGGCTTGGGGAATGAGCCCGTCCCGTTCCCGCAGCGCGGCGTAGCGGATGTCCACCAGCAGCGCCTCACCGGCCCGTGCGGCCTCGTACGCGTCCCGGGGGCCGACGCGCTCGTAACCGGCGCGTACCCGTTCCAGCAGCTCGTCGATGCCCACGACACCGTCGGCCGGTTCGTCGGTCCCGCTCACTGCCAGTCCTCGGGGCGTTCGACCTGCTCCAGACGGAGGATCCGGCCGCTGCGGCTGTAGCGGCGGATCCGCGGCAGCGGCGGGTAGTAGGCGTGCACGGAGACCGCGTGCCGGTCCGGGGACTCGTTGAGGACCTCGTGCACGTGATGCCGGCCGAAGGCGCGCCCCTGTCCGGTCCCCAGCCGGCGCTCCCGGTCCACGCCGTCCGTGAGTTCCAGGGTCGTCCAGCCGTCGGTGGGCAGCCGTACGGCGAGCGCGTTCTCCTTCAGCTCGCCCGACGCGGTCATGAAGGCACCGACGGAGTCGGCGTGGTCGTGCCAGCCGGTACCGGTGCCGGGCGGCCAGCCGATCAGCCAGGCCTCGCTGCCACCGGGCCCGTCGAGCCGCACCCAGGTGCGCCCCTCGGGATCGAGCGGAAGGGAGGCGATCAATCCGGCGTCGGCGACGGTACGCCGTACGAAGTCGAGGAGGTCCGCCTGCATGGGTGCGGAGACGGGAGCCGGAACAGGTGAGGAGACAGACATGTGCACCGTCCTGGAGAAGGTTCGCGGAGGCGCGCGGCAGCGGCGTACGGGACGACGAACGGCGCGCGGGTAGGGGTGGAGAGACGCGAATCAGCAGGACGGGCGACACACGCAGCCCGCATAGCGGACGAGGTCCATGTGGACCCTCCGCCACAGGTGCACGCAGGTGTCGGTCACGAGCGGAGTACACCACGGGGCCGCGCGCCGGTTCAACTCGTCGTCACCCTGTGGACCGCGGGGTGACGACGATTCGACCGGACGGCCGCTCAGCGCGACCCGGACCCCGCGTCGGCCTTGGCCTCCGCCTCCGTGGTGGCGGGCCCGCCGACCGCCGCTTCCGCCGCCGCGTACAGGTCCGCCGGCCGGACCCCGCTCAGCGCCGTCACCAGATGACCGTCGGGGCGTACGAGGAGCACGGTGTGGGCCGCCGCTCCCGGGTAGCTCTCGGCGACCAGCAGTTCGGCCCGGTGCGGCAGCGTCGAGACGGCCGCCGCCAGCCGGGGCATGACCCCGGCGGACACCCAGTGCCGCCGCTCCCACACGCCGGTACCGGGCGCGATCAGCACCACCAGCAGCGCGCCCCGGCCGAACCGGTCCCGCAGCCGGACGAAGGTGCCGTCCTCCGCCGTGACCCGTACGTCCGTCACCACCGAACCGGGAGCCGTTCCGATGGGAACCTCGCCCTCGAGGCGGCCGGGAGCGAGCGGCGAGCCGGCGTACGTCCCCGGCGCGCCCAACGCACCCCGCCCCAGATGACCGTCCATCAGCAGTGTGTCGTGCCCCCGCGCGGACCCGGGAACGTAGGAGCGCAGTCCGCCGCCGCGCACCAGCGGCAGCGCCTGGTCGGCGGTGCGCAGCCGGGCGGCGACGATCGCCCGGCGCTCGGTCTGGTAGCTGTCGAGCAGTGCCTCGTGCGGGCCGTGGTGCCAGGCCAGCGCCAGCTTCCAGGCGAGGTTGTCGGCGTCGCGGAGCCCTTCCTCCAGCCCGTGCGTGCCCAGCGAGCCGAGCAGATGGGCCGCGTCCCCGGCGAGGAACACCCGGTCGGCCCGCCAGCGCCGGGCCAGCCGGTGGTGGACGGTGTGCACCCCGGTGTCCAGCAGTTCGTACGGCGGGGTCTGGCCGCCCGACCAGCCGGCCAGGGTCTCCCGGATCCGGCCCAGCAGCAGTTCGGGCGTGACCAGGTCCTTGCCCGGCGGCAGCAGCCAGTCCAGGCGCCACACCCCGTCCGGCAACGGGCGCGCGGTGATCTCCCCGGCCGAGGGGCCGGTGGTGCGCCACGGCGGCGTGCGGTGCAGCAGAACTTCGTCGTACCAGGGGAGTTCGGTGCGCAGGGCGGCCACGGCGTGACGTTCCACCGCGGTGCGGCCGGGGAAGCGGATGTCCTGGAGCTTGCGCACGGTCGAGCGCGGGCCGTCGCAGCCGACCAGGTAACTGCCGCGCCACCAGGTGCCGGTGTCGCCGCGGGTGTGGGCGGTGACGCCCGAGGGCTCCTGCTCCATGGCGTCCAGCCTGCTGTTCACGGCGATCCTGACGAGCCGTTCGCCGGCGAGGGCCGCGCGCAGCGCACCGGTCAGGACGTGCTGGGCGATGTGCAGGGGCGCGGGCTCGGTGTCGCCGAAGGCGACCTCGGCCGTCACCTGCTTGCGCCGCATCGACCGCCATCCGGCCCACCGGACACCGGCGTGCGCGAGCGGCACGCCGGTCAGCCGCTCCATGAACGCGGCGGTCTCCTCGCGCAGGACGACCGTGCGCGCCGGACGGGGTTCGTCCTTGCCCGGTCCTTCGTCGAGGACCACGCACGGCACGTCCTGGCGTGCCAGCGCCAGCGCGAGGGTGAGCCCGACGGGCCCCGCTCCGACGATGATCACCGGGTCCACGGCGCGGCGCCCCCTGCTCGAAGTGACGCCCGAAGAGACGTGGAGGAACAGGAAGATGGAGCAGGGTGCACGATCACAGAACGTATGCAACCTATTGCCGGTGCTTGCGTCAAGTGACCGAAGGACAGTGGCGATCATGAAGTGGGGAGGGGCCGGTCACACCACTTGACTGTTCATCACACGAGTCCGGGTTGTACGGCTCCTCCGTACCGCCGACGACATCCGGCAACTCGACATGACTGTGGCCCGCCGGGGAGCGGCGGGCCACAGTCATGCCGTACGTCAGGCGTGCGTCACTTCTCCGCACCGGTCCCGAACGTGCCACCCACCTCGGCCGCGTTGATGTCGTCGACGTCCTCCACGCCGAGCACCGCGCCCGTGCTGCGCTTGCTGCGGCGCAGGCGCTTCTCGAGCCAGGAGGCGAAGGAGGTGAGGATGAAGTTCAGGATGATGTAGAGGACCGCCACCACGATGAAGCTCGGGATGACGTTGGCGTAGTTGGCCGCCAGTGTGCCGCGCGAGTTCAGCAGTTCGGTGAAGCCCAGCATCACGCCGCCGAGCGCGGTGTCCTTCACGATGACGACCAGTTGGCTGACGATCGCCGGGAGCATCGCCGTGACCGCCTGCGGCAGCAGGATGCTGGCCATCGTCTGGCTCTTGCGCAGACCGATCGCCTGGGCCGCCTCCGACTGCCCCTTGGGCAGGGAGAGAATGCCGGCCCGGACCACCTCGGCGAGGACCGAGGCGTTGTAGAGCACCAGGCCGGTGACGACCGCGTACAGGGGCCGGTCTTCACTGGTGACGTCCGTGGAGCGGGCGAAGAACTCGTTGGCGAACAGCATCAGCAGCAGCACCGGGATGGCGCGGAAGAACTCCACCACCACGGCGGCCGGGACGCGGACCCACCGGTGGTCCGACATCCGGGCGATGCCGAGCACCGCGCCCAGCGGAAGCGCGATGACCATGGCCAGCGCCGCCGCCTTCAGCGTGTCCGCGAGGCCGGGCAGCAGATAGGTCGTCCACGCCTCGGACTGTGTGAACGGCTTCCACAGGGACCACTCCAGCTGGCCCTTGTCGTCCATCGTCCTGTAGACCCACCACAGGACGAGGGCCAGGACGGCCACGAAGACGACCGAGAGGATGACGTTGCGCCGCTTGGCCCGGGGGCCGGGGGCGTCGTACAGAACGGAGGTCACCGCTTCACCGCCAGTCGCTTGCTCAGCCAGCCGAGGATCAGGCCGGTGGGCAGGGTCAATACCACGAATCCGAAGGCGAAGACCGCGCCGATGAGCAGCGTCTGTGCCTCGTTCTCGATCATTTCCTTCATCAGCAGGGCGGCCTCCGCCACACCGATGGTGGCCGCCACCGTCGTGTTCTTGGTCAGCGCGATCAGTACGTTCGCGAGCGGCCCGATGACCGAGCGGAACGCCTGGGGCAGCACGATCAGGCTGAGGACCTGGGTGAAGCTCAGTCCGATGGCGCGGGCCGCCTCGGCCTGTCCGACCGGCACGGTGTTGATGCCGGAGCGCAGCGCCTCGCAGACGAAGGCCGCGGTGTAGGCGATCAGACCGAGCACCGCGAGGCGGAAGCCCTGGAGCGCGAAGTCGTCGGGCGCTCCCATGGTCATGCCGAAGATGTCGGCGAGACCGAGCGAGGTGAAGACGATGATGACGGTCAGCGGGATGTTCCGGACGATGTTCACGTAGGCGGTCCCGAACCACCGCATCAGCGGGACGGGGCTGACCCGCATCGCCGCCAGCAGGGTGCCCCAGATCAGGGAGCCGACGCCCGAGAACACGGTGAGCTTCACCGTCATCCAGAACGCACCCAACAACGTCGGGTCGTCATAGTCAGAAATAAAGTCGAACACGATCTCCCGCGCTTCCGGGTGTGTGGCCTACGGGGCGGACGCGGCGCGCCGCCGTCCTGATCGCGACGGACGGCGGCACGCCTTCTGGACCCGCGTTGCGGTCCTGGGCTTACTTGACGATGTTGCCGATCTGCGGGGCCGGCTCGTTCTTGTACTCGGCCGGGCCGAAGTTCGCCTCGACCGCCTTGTCCCAGGACTTGTCGCTGACCATCTTCTCCAGGGCGTCGTTGATCTTGTTGACGGTCTCGGTGTCGCCCTTCTTGACGCCGATGCCGTAGTTCTCGTTGCTCAGCTTGAGGCCGGCGAGCTGGAACTTGCCCTTGTACTGGTCCTGCGCGGCGAAGCCGGCGAGGATCGAGTCGTCGGTGGTCAGCGCGTCGACGGCACCGCTCTGCAGTGCGGCGACGCACTCCGAGTAGGTGCCGACCTGCTTGAGCTGGGCGTCCGGAGCGAAGTCCTTCTTGACGTTCTGCGCCGACGTCGAGCCGGTCACCGAGCACAGCTTCTTGTCGTTGAGGTCGGTGGCCTCGGAGATGTCCGAGCCCTTCTTCACCAGCAGGTCCTGGTGGGCCAGCAGGTACGGGCCGGCGAAGTCGACCTTCTCCTTGCGCTCGTCGGTGATCGAGTAGGTCGCCGCGATGAACTTCACGTCCCCGCGCGCGAGGGCGTTCTCGCGGTCGGCGCTCTTGGTCTCGACCCACTCGATCTGGTCGGGCTCGTAGCCGAGCTCCTTGGCGACGTAGGTGGCCACGTCCACGTCGAAGCCGGTGAAGGAACCGTCCGGCGTCTTCAGACCGAGACCGGGCTGGTCGTACTTGATACCGATCTTGATCTTGTCGCCGCCGCCCCCGGAGGAACCGTTGTCGCCGCTGTCGTCGCCGCCACAGGCGGTGGCGGTCAGGGCGAGGGCGAACACGGCGGCCGAGGCGGCGGTGACCTTGCGGAGCTTCATGGTGCACATCCTTTGACTCTGATGAAGTGATGCGGTCCGGGCGGTGTCCGGTGACGCGGGTCGGCGGGGCGAGGGGTGCGCCTCAGTGGTGAAGGATCTTCGACAGGAAGTCCTTGGCGCGGTCGCTGCGCGGATTGCTGAAGAACTGGTCCGGCGAGGCCTGTTCGACGATGCGGCCGTCCGCCATGAACACCACGCGATTGGCCGCCGAGCGGGCGAATCCCATCTCGTGTGTGACGACGATCATGGTCATGCCCTCGCGGGCGAGCTGCTGCATGACCTCCAGCACCTCGTTGATCATCTCCGGGTCGAGAGCCGACGTCGGCTCGTCGAAGAGCATGACCTTGGGTTCCATCGCCAGGGCCCGCGCGATGGCGACACGCTGCTGCTGACCACCGGAGAGCTGCGCGGGGTACTTCTCGGCCTGTGCGCCCACGCCGACCCGGTCGAGCAGGGCACGGGCCCGCTCCTCGGCCGCCTTCTTGTCCTTCTTGCGGACTTTGACCTGGCCCAGCATCACGTTCTCGAGCACGGTCTTGTGCGCGAAGAGGTTGAAGGACTGGAAGACCATGCCCACGTCGGCCCGCAGCCGGGCGAGCTCCTTGCCCTCGTGGGGCAGGGGCTTGCCGTCGATCGAGATCGACCCGGAGTCGATCGTCTCCAGACGGTTGATGGTGCGGCACAGGGTGGACTTCCCGGACCCGGAGGGTCCGATGACCACGACGACTTCGCCACGGGCGATCGTCAGGTCGATGTCCTGGAGTACGTGCAACGCGCCGAAGTGCTTGTTGACGCTCTTCAGGACGACCAGATCGCCGGTCGCGGCCACATCTTCCTTGGCCACCGATACTTCGGTCATCGCTCTCAGGCTCCGTCCTCCTCGGTTTCGGAGGACAGTAGTAACCCGTCAGACCTGCGTCATTACATCTGAGGGGAATCTGAGCATCACGATCCGATAGCAATCGGACACCTGTCGTAGCACTTGTGAGCAGGGGTGATTTCGGCCGGGTAACGGTACGTAAGAGCAACCGGAACCCTCTTGACGCCGCCCTCGTTCATCAGCGTCACTGCAAGGTGCACGCGCGCGTGCACGCGTTTTTGTACACATGGAGAGCGTACGGCCGATGAACTGAAGGGGGCCCTGGTGAGACTGCTTCTCGTCGAGGACGACAACCACGTCGCCGCCGCCCTGTCGGCGGTACTGGCGCGGCACGGATTCGACGTCACCCACGCGCGCAGCGGCGAGGAGGCGCTCCAGGCGCTCGTCCCCGAGGGCAACGGCTTCGGTGTCGTCCTGCTCGACCTGGGGCTGCCCGACCAGGACGGCTACGAGGTCTGCGGCAAGATCCGCAAGCGCACCAGCACGCCGGTGATCATGGTCACCGCGCGGTCCGACGTGCGCTCGCGCATCCACGGCCTCAATCTCGGCGCCGACGACTACGTGGTCAAGCCGTATGACACGGGGGAGCTCCTCGCGCGGATCCACGCCGTCAGCCGGCGCACCGTCCACGAGGAGGCCACGGGCGGTACGGAGACCGAGCTGCGGCTCGGCCCGGTCCGCATCGAGCTGCCGACCCGCCAGGTCAGCGTGAACGGTTCGGCCGTCCAGCTGACCCGCAAGGAGTTCGACCTGCTCGCCCTGCTCGCCCAGCGGCCGGGGGTCGTCTTCCGCCGGGAGCAGATCATCAGCGAGGTGTGGCGCACCAGCTGGGAGGGGACCGGGCGCACCCTGGAGGTCCACGTCGCCTCCCTGCGGGCCAAGCTCCGCATGCCCGCCCTCATCGAGACCGTGCGCGGCGTCGGCTACCGGCTCGTCGCGCCCTCGGCGTAGCGGGGCCGGGTGCGCACACGGCTGCTTCCGCTGCTCATCGTCCTGATGGCGGCCGTCCTGCTCGCCCTCGGCGTCCCGCTGGCCGTCAGCCTGGCCGGCGCGGAGCAGCAGCGGGTCGTCGTCGACCGGATCGACGACACCGCGCGCTTCGCGGCCCTCGCCCAGTTCGTCACCGAGCCCGTCGACCCGGTCGGCGGCGACATCGACGAGCGTCGCAAGACCCTCAGCAGCGAGCTCCGCAGCTACCACTCGGTCTACGGCATCCGCGCGGGCGTCTTCTACCGCGGCGACTCGTCCATGGCGCACGCGCCGCGCGACTGGCACCTGCCCCGCACGGGCGAGGTGCGCGACGCCTTCGAGGAGGCGCTGCTCAGCCGCCGCAGCCACGACCCCGAGCAGGTGTGGCCCTGGCAGCGGCGCAGCCTCGTGGTGGCCTCACCGGTCATCCGGGACGGCGACGTCGTCGCGGTCGTGGTCACCGACTCGCCCACCGGACAGATGCGCTCCCGCATCCTCCGGGGCTGGCTGGTCACCGCCGCGGGGGAGGCGGCCGCGATGCTGCTCGCGGTCGGCGCGGCGCTGCGGCTGACCGGCTGGGTGCTCAAGCCCGTACGCATCCTGGACGCCACCACCCACGACATCGCCACCGGACGGCTGAAGTCCCGGGTCGCGGCGGCCGGCGGACCACCGGAACTCAGACGGCTCGCCCGGTCGTTCAACGAGATGGCGGACAACGTCGAGAGCGTGCTGGAGCAGCAGCGCGCCTTCGTCGCCGACGCCTCCCACCAGCTCCGCAACCCGCTCTCGGCGCTGCTGCTGCGCATCGAACTGCTCGCCCTGGAGCTGCCCGAGGGCAACGAGGAGATCGCCTCCGTGCAGGCCGAGGGCAAGCGCCTGGCACAGGTCCTGGACGACCTGCTCGACCTGGCGCTCGCCGAGCACAGCGAGGCCAGCCTCCAGATCGCCGACATCGGTGCCCTGGCCGCCGAGCGCGTCGCGGCCTGGTCGCCCACCGCCGAGGCCAAGGGCGTCCGGCTGACCGGAGCCTGCCCGGCGACGACCGCGTGGGCCGACCCGGTGGCGCTGTCCAGCGCCCTGGACGCGGTCATCGACAACGCGGTGAAGTTCACGCCCGAGGGCGAGACCGTCGAGGTCACCGTCGCCTCCAACGGTGACACGTCCACCGTCGTCGTCACCGACAACGGTCCGGGACTGACCGAGGAGGAGCTGACCCGCGTCGGCGACCGCTTCTGGCGCAGCGGACGGCACCAGAACATCAAGGGCTCGGGCCTCGGCCTGTCCATCACGCGGGCGCTGCTCGCGGCGGGCGGCGGCTCGATCGCGTACGAGCGGCACGAGCCGCACGGACTGCGGGTGACCGTGACGGTGCCGAGGAACGCCCCCACGGGTGAGGCGACGGATCAGGGCTTGACGGACCGGTAGTACCGGCGCGCGCCCTCGTGCAGCCGGAGCGGGTCGGTGTAGATCGCGGTGCGTACGTCGACCAGCTGGGCGGAGTGGACGTGTGCCCCGATGTTGTCCCGGCTCTTGAGCACGATGCGGGTGAGCCACTCGGTGAGGCGGGGGTCGGCGTCCGCCCGGGTGATCAGGAGGTTGGACACCGCCATCGTCGGGACGGCCGAGCCGGGCGGACTGCCCGGGTAGGCCGACTCCGGCATGTTGGTGACGCGGTAGTGGCGCGTGACGTCGCCCTGTTCGTGCAGCTTGGAGACGAGGCCGGCGTCGATCGGCACGAACTGGAGCGCGGACTGCTCGGCGAGCGTCTTCAGGCCGTCCGTGGGCAGTCCGCCGGACCAGAAGAAGGCGTCCAGGTCGTGCCCGAGCCGCTCCGGGCCGGTGTCGATGCCGTCGGAGGAGGGCTCGATGTCCGTCTCCGGGTCGATGCCGGCCGCCTGGAGCACCCGGTTGGCGATGAGCCGGACGCCCGACTTGGGCGGCCCTATGGCGACCCGCTTGCCCCGCAGGTCGTCGACGGTCTTGATGCCCGAGCCGGGCGCGACGGCGAGCTGCACGTAGTCGTCGTACAGGCGGGCCACCCCGCGCAGCCGGTCGGCGCCCGGCCGGTCGCTGAGCCGGTACGTCTCCACCGCGTCGGCCGCGGCGATCGCGAAGTCGGCCTCCCCGGTCGCCACGCGGCGCACGTTCTCCTGCGACCCGGCACTCGTCTTCAGACGTACGTCGAGGTCGGGCATGTGCTTGCCGAGTGAGCTGCGCAGGAGCACGCCGTACTTCTGATAGACCCCCGCGCGGGTGCCCGTGCTCAGCGTGATCGTCCCGCCGGGCGGCTCCTCGCTCCAGGGCGCCAGCCACCACAGCAGCAGTCCGAGCGCCACGACACCGGCGGTCGCGCCCCGCAGGGCCCGTCGCCTGCCGATCCGGGACAGCGTGTGGGGCATGCGCGCGATCCTGCCAGCCCGGGTGCCCGCTGACCAGGGCGGAGCTCACAGCGGAGGGCTGTCGTGGGCGGCCGTTACAGTCGCGGCATGACTTCTTCGCCCGCCGACCTGGTCCGTGACTTCCACCGTGCCTTCGGGCTGGACGCCCGCGACGTACCGTCCGAGGTCTCGCCGGAACTCGCCGCGCACCGCGGCGAGCTGCTCGCCGAGGAGGCCCAGGAGGTCGCCGAGGTGTCGGTGACGGGCCCGCTCGACCGGCTCGCGCACGAACTGGCCGACGTCGTCTACGTCGCGTACGGCACCGCGCTGGTCCATGGCATCGACCTCGACGCGGTGATCGCCGAGATCCACCGTTCCAACATGAGCAAGCTGGGCCCCGACGGCCAGGTCAGCCGCCGCCCCGACGGCAAGGTCCTCAAGGGCGACCACTACGTGGCCCCGGACGTGTCGGCGGTGCTGCGGCGCCAGGGGTGGGTGCCGCGCGGGGAGGCGTGAGCGGACGCCGTCCGGCTGTCCCGGCAGCGTGGTGACGGGCCCCGCACCTCTTTCCGGGGTGCCGTTCTGGCTCCGATCCGGTTCCGGGTGGCCATCGCGGCGTAGCGCCACCCGGTCACAGAGCACGAGGCCACGGGCGGTGTCTCCCGTGGCCTCCCGTGTGCCTGCCGGGCCCCGCGGTGCCCCGGGGCGGGGTCTCGTGCGCTGATGCCAACCAGCAGGCATTCGACATCTCGCCCACCCCTGGGGGCGTCGATGAGTCGAACGCGCGGGAGGTGGCGGAGACGGCGCACTTCCGGCTGTGCCGGGACGATTTCGATCCGCGGCTCCTCTGACTTGCCAAGGTCGACCAGTCGTTTGACCTCGTAGGGCCTCGCCGGCCATGGGCACCGTTTTTATGGCGTGACCGTTCGTCGAGCCGTGCATGACCGACTTGGTCGAACGGCTGGTACCTGACGAGTTGTGGAGGCTGTTCCAACGGGTGGTGCCGCCAATAGCGGTGATACGTCCGCAGGGTGGTGTCAGGGACGCGATCACGGCCGCCCTGCCGGCCGCCGGCCGGCCGGTGTGGACGCCGTCGCCGGTGCCGCCGTTCCGGGGGAGGGCCGTGTGGACCCGCGCGTCCTGAGCGACGCCGATGCGGGAGCTGAGGCGGTGTCCGGAGAAACAAGTGTCCCTACGCCTCTCGTAATACCGGATGCCCTTGTTCGACGGTGAGCCTGCCGGAGAACTGGGCGCGCGGGGTGGGTGTCGTCAACGGCGTCGAGGTGCTGGCCGTCCTCGCCGTCATCGCCGGCTCCAACGCCTCCGGCCGCCCCGAGCTCATCCCCGTCGGCATCGCCCTCGTCGTGGGGTTGCACTTCTTCCCGCTCGCACACCTGTACGACCAGTGGCAGTACCGGTGGACGGCTGGGCTGCTGGCCGCCGTCTCGGTCGTCGGCCTGGTGCTGGTGGTGGCCGGCGCGTCGGACGAGAGCGTACGGATCGTGGTGGGCCTGGCCTGTGCGGCGGTCCTCTGGGCCTCCGCGTACCACCTGGCCGTACGGGGCTGACGGACCGCCCCGGGAACGAGCGCGGGGATGTGCCGGCCTGCTTCGTGCCGGCCGGCACCACCTCGCGCGCTCACACGCGTTCAGCGGGCCGGGCGGGTGCTGGACGGGGGACCAGGACGGTCATCGCGTACCTTCGGCCGGCTCGGGAATTCCTTGGACGGATTCCCGAGAAGTCGCCTCCGGGACCGTTCCCGACAGCCTTCCGGGCGTTCTCCTTCTCCGCCCGGTTCCCCGGTCCTTTCGTGCCCGGCCTCTCGTGAGGGGCACCGGAACAGCGGACCCGTCGGCGCCGCCGTTCAGGGCCTGCCCGTAACGCTCGCCGCGCGGGCGCCCTCCGAGGCGCGCGGAGAGCACGCGTCCCCGTTCCCGCAGGAGACCTTCGCCGGGGACGACGCCCTGGGCCGACGGCCGGCACGGATCACGCCGGTCCCCGTGTCCGGGCCGGTCCGTGCTCCCACGCGCCTTCCGGCCGCCGGGAGGGAACCATCACACCACCCCCGCCGCCCGCGTCCGGCCAAGGCCAGGAAGCCGCCCGCACGGCGGAGGCTGTCCGCGGCACCGCCTACCCTTGTGCACATGAGCAGCATCGACCGGAGCCAGTCAGCGGGCGGCACGCGCACCTACGAAGTACGCACCTACGGGTGCCAGATGAACGTCCACGACTCCGAGCGATTGTCCGGACTGCTGGAGGACGCGGGCTACGTCCGCGCCCCCGAGGGCTCCGACGGCGACGCGGACGTCGTCGTCTTCAACACCTGCGCCGTCCGTGAGAACGCCGACAACAAGCTGTACGGCAATCTCGGCCACCTCGCCCCGAAGAAGGCGAGCCGCCCCGGCATGCAGATCGCGGTCGGCGGCTGCCTCGCGCAGAAGGACCGCGACACCATCGTCAAGCGGGCGCCCTGGGTCGACGTCGTCTTCGGCACGCACAACATCGGCAAGCTGCCCGTCCTCCTGGAGCGCGCCCGCGTGCAGGAGGAGGCGCAGGTCGAGATCGCCGAGTCGCTGGAGGCGTTCCCCTCCACGCTGCCGACCCGGCGCGAGAGCGCCTACGCGGCCTGGGTGTCCATCTCCGTCGGCTGCAACAACACCTGCACCTTCTGCATCGTCCCCGCGCTGCGGGGCAAGGAGAAGGACCGCCGCCCCGGCGACATCCTCGCCGAGATCGAGGCCCTGGTCGCCGAGGGCGTCTCCGAGATCACCCTGCTCGGCCAGAACGTCAACGCGTACGGCTCCGACATCGGCGACCGCGAGGCGTTCAGCAAGCTGCTGCGCGCCTGCGGCACCATCGACGGCCTGGAGCGCGTCCGCTTCACCTCGCCGCACCCGCGCGACTTCACCGACGACGTCATCGCCGCCATGGCCGAGACGCCGAACGTCATGCCGCAGCTGCACATGCCCCTGCAGTCCGGGTCCGACCCGGTCCTGAAGGCGATGCGCCGCTCCTACCGGCAGGAGCGCTACCTCGGGATCATCAAGAAGGTCCGCGCCGCCATCCCGCACGCGGCGATCAGCACCGACATCATCGTGGGCTTCCCCGGCGAGACCGAGGAGGACTTCCAGCAGACCCTGCACGTCGTCCGCGAGGCCCGCTTCGCGCAGGCGTTCACCTTCCAGTACTCCAAGCGTCCCGGCACCCCGGCCGCCGAGATGGACGGCCAGATCCCCAAGAAGGTCGTCCAGGAGCGCTACGAGCGACTGGTCGCCCTCCAGGAGGAGATCTCCTGGGAGGAGAACAAGAAGCAGGTCGGCCGCACCCTGGAGCTGATGGTCGCCGAGGGCGAAGGCCGCAAGGACGGCGCCACCCACCGCCTCTCCGGCCGTGCCCCCGACAGCCGCCTGGTGCACTTCACCAAGCCGGAACAGGAGGTGCGCCCCGGCGACGTGGTCACCGTCGAGATCACGTACGCCGCCCCGCACCACCTCCTCGCCGAGGGCACGGTGCTCGACGTGCGCCGCACCCGCGCGGGGGACGCCTGGGAGAAGCGGAACACCGAGAAGGCGGCGCGGCCCGCGGGTGTGCTGCTCGGCCTGCCCAAGGTGGGCGTGCCCGAACCGCTGCCGGTGGCCACCGGGGGCTGCGCCGTCGACTGACCCGTGAGGCGGCGGCACCGTTCCGGGCCGCCGCAGTAGGCTGCTGATCATGCTTGTCGCCGCCGCCGTCTGCCCGTGCCCGCCGCTGCTCGTGCCGGAGATCGCCACCGGGGCCGCCCCCGAGCTGGACACCGCGCGGACCGCGTGCACGGACGCGCTGGGCGTGCTCGCCGCCGCCCGGCCCGATCTGCTCGTGGTCGTCGGGCCGGGGGACGGCGCGGGGCCCGAGTCCTACCCGGAGGGCACCCCGGGATCCTTCCGGGGCTTCGGCGTCGGTCTGGACGTGCGGCTGGGACCGGACAGGGGCGTGCCGGCCCGGCGGGAACTCCCGTACGGGCTGGCCGTGGGCGCCTGGCTGCTGGATCGCACCGGATGGGCGGACGCCCCCGTGGAGGGACTGGCCGTGGGGGAATCCCTCACGGCCGAGCGGTGCGCCCAGGAGGGGGAGGCCGTCGCCGGCCGGGCGGAGCGGGTCGCGCTGCTGGTGATGGGCGACGCCAGCGCGTGCCGCACGCTCAAGGCGCCCGGTTACCTCGACGAGCGCGCGGCCCCCTTCGACGCGGAACTCGCACGCGCGCTGGGCGCGGCCGACGCCGGGGCCCTGCGTGCGCTGGACACCGGGCTGGCGCGCGAGCTGAAGGTGTCCGGCCGGGCCCCCTGGCAGGTGCTCGCCGGTGCGGCGGCCGGGAACCCGGACCTGGGAGGCGCGCTGCTCTACGAGGACGCCCTCTACGGGGTCGGTTACCTCGTGGCCGCCTGGGCGTAGGCGGCCCGTAGGGAGAACGCGGCGGACGGCCGGGAGCGCTCGGTGTGCTCCGCGGTCGTCCGTCGGTGTGCCGCTCAGGAAGCGGGCGGTGGCCCGGCCGGCGGCATGGTGGTGCCGCCCGCGCCCGAGCCGGGGTCCTTCTTGTGAGCGAGCCGGTCCACGGCATCCTTGGCCTTGCCCGTACCCGTCTGGATCCGGTCGCTGTACTTGCCCTTGGTCCGCTCGTCGACGGTCCGCGCGGCCCTGTCCAGGCCGTGCTGGATCCTGTCCTCGTGCTGGTGCGCGAGGTCGGAGACCTTGTCCTTGGCCGGGCCGAGCCTGGCCTTCAGATTGTCCAGGAGACCCATGACATACCTTCCCTCGCGGCCGCCTACGTGCGGGCGCCCTCACCGGTCTCGCTGTCGGCCGCCTCGGCGGACTGCTGCTTCGGGATCTCGACGGTGTCGGTGCCGGTGACCTCGTCGGCCTCCTTCTCCGCCGGCCCGGTGGTCTCCGGCGCCTCGGCCGACCCCTTCGGCTCCGCGGCCCCGGCCGCGCTCTCCGCGCCGGCCCCGGCTTCGCCGGCCCGGACCTCGTCGGTCCGCGTCTCCTCCGCGGCCTTCGACCTCCGAAAAAGCCGTGCAAAAACGCCCATATTCACTCCATACGTTACTCGTGCGGACGAAATTCCGCGTTGCCCGGTGCGTCCGTTCGTGTGACCCGGGCAGCCGCCCCTGTGATCCGGCGGCAGGAACCTCGCAACGGGCAACGACCCGGCGGCCGTCGCGTCACGTAACCCGTTCGAGAGCCGGGCGGAAGGTTTGCGAGACTGGATCGGTGAGCAGCGC
Source organism: Streptomyces sp. NPDC018964 (assembly GCF_044390325.1). Classification (NCBI taxonomy): domain Bacteria; kingdom Bacillati; phylum Actinomycetota; class Actinomycetes; order Kitasatosporales; family Streptomycetaceae; genus Streptomyces; species Streptomyces sp. NPDC018964. The sequence continues at coordinate 379,708 of NZ_JBIRYZ010000005.1, read as the reverse complement.
ACCCCCCGCCCCCCGCGTCATCGCCGTCGTCGGCCCCACTGCGGCCGGAAAGTCCGATCTGGGCGTATTCCTGGCCCAGCGGCTCGGCGGTGAAGTCGTCAACGCCGACTCCATGCAGCTCTACCGGGGGATGGACATCGGAACCGCCAAGCTGACACCCGAGGAGCGCGGCGGCGTCCCGCACCACCTGCTCGACATCTGGGACGTCACCGTCACCGCGTCCGTCGCCGAGTACCAGCGGCTGGCCCGGGAGCGGATCGACGCGCTGCTCGCCGAGGGGCGCTGGCCCGTCCTCGTCGGCGGTTCCGGCCTCTACGTCCGCGGTGCCGTCGACAACCTGGAGTTCCCGGGCACCGACCCCGAGGTCAGGGCCCGCTTGGAGGAGGAGCTCGCGCTGCGCGGCCCGGGGGCGCTGCACGCCCGCCTCGCCGTGGCGGACCCCGAGGCCGCGCGGGCGATCCTGCCGGGCAACGGCCGCCGCATCGTCCGCGCGCTCGAGGTCATCGAGATCACGGGAAGGCCTTTCACGGCCAACCTCCCGGGCCACGACTCGGTCTACGACACCCTCCAGATCGGCGTCGACGTGGCCCGCCCCGAGCTGGACGAGCGGATCGCCCGCCGGGTCGACCGGATGTGGGAGGCCGGCCTGGTGGAGGAAGTGAGCGCACTCCAGGCGCAGGGGTTGCGCCAGGGGCGCACGGCGTCGCGCGCGCTCGGCTACCAGCAGGTGCTCGCGGCGCTCGCCGGGGAGTGCACCCTCGAAGAGGCGCGGTCCGAGACCGTGCGTGCCACCAAGCGCTTCGCGCGCCGTCAGGATTCATGGTTCAGGCGCGATCCCCGGGTGCACTGGTTGAGTGGGGCCGCGGCGGACCTGACGGAACTTCCGCAGCTCGCGTTGTCGTTGGTCGAACGACCGGTTACAGCCTGATCACGTCCTGGCATCGGGACGCCCAGGCCGTCATCCGGGCCTGTGGCGCCGTGCCATCATCGAGCTTCGATCGACCAGTGGAGTCCTAAGTTGGGAGGGCGCGTGGCGATGGAGGCCGGCCCTCGCGACACCGCACACGGCACCGAACACCTCACCACCGGGCGGGGTGCACCGGAGCAGGAGACGACCGACCGCCTCAGTCCGGACGGACCGGACGAGACGCAGGGCGGCGTGACCGACGACGGCCCCGAGCCGGACGAGATGTTCACGGGCGGCGACGAGGTCGAGGTCGAGCTGCGCCCGCAGCGCCGGCTGCGCATCTGGCAGCTCGCGCCCATCGTCGGGCTGGCCGCGCTCGGCTCCCTGATGTTCGCCTTCCCGCTCGCCTTCGACTTCGGCGACAGCGGCGCCGTGATCGCCATGCTGGGGCTGCTGATCTGCTCCTGCGCGGCCGGCTGGGGCATGATGGCCGCCCGCAGGGTGGGCTCCACCTGGCCGGGCCTGCCGCCCCGGGGCTCCGGACGCAGACCCGACTGGCGGGTCGTGGCCGCCTACGCCGTGCTGGTCGCCGCGGTGGTGGCCCTGGCGGTCTGGCGGGTGGCGAGGCTCCGCTGACGTCTCCCCGCGTGCGGTGGTCCACCGGCGGCGACACGCTGTCACCGGCACCCCTTACGATCGGGGGATGAGCACGCGGATCGCCTTCCTCAAGGGACACGGCACGGAGAACGACTTCGTGATCGTCCCGGACCCCGAGAACGCCGTCGACCTGTCCCCGGCCGCCGTCGCCGCCCTGTGCGACCGCCGCGCGGGCATCGGCGGCGACGGGTTGCTGCACGTGGTGCGGTCCGCGGCACACCCCGAGGCGCGGGCCATGGCGGCGGAGGCCGAGTGGTTCATGGACTACCGCAACGGCGACGGCTCGATCGCCGAGATGTGCGGCAACGGAGTGCGGGTGTTCGCGCGCTACCTCCAGCGCGCCGGGCACGTGTCCGAGGGGGACATCGCGGTCGCCACGCGCGGAGGTGTGAAGACCGTGCACATCGCCAAGGAGGGGGACATCACCGTCGGCATGGGCCGGGCGCTGCTCCCCGAGGGCGACGTCACCGTGAGCGTCGGCGGGCGCAGCTGGCCGGCGCGGAACGTGAACATGGGCAACCCGCACGCCGTGGCCTTCGTGGACGACCTCGCCCACGCGGGCGACCTGTACACCCCGCCTCCTTTCAGTCCGGCCGCCGCCTACCCGGACGGGGTGAACGTGGAGTTCGTCGTCGACCGCGGCCCGCGGCACGTGGCGCTGCGGGTGCACGAGCGCGGGTCCGGCGAGACCCGCTCCTGCGGCACGGGCGCGTGCGCGGTCGCCGTGGCCACCGCCCGCCGCGACGGCGTCGACCCGGGGGTCACCGGCACCCCGGCGACGTACACCGTGGACGTGCCCGGCGGCACCCTCGTGATCACCGAACGGCCCGACGGAGAGATCGAGATGACCGGCCCGGCGGTGATCGTCGCCGAGGGCGTGATCGAGCCCGAGTGGCTGGAGAGTGCCCTGCGCTGACCGGGGCGTCGGCTGGGGATCGCAACTTCCCGTCCGCGCGATGTGAGTATCCGCAGGTACGGAAGGGGTCACGCCTTCAGATCATGGTTGATCCAGGACTCGATGGCGTGAAAGGGACTCCCGTCCGGACTTCGCTCGAATGGGTGATCCGTTTCACGCTCGGCCGGAGGCGGTCAGCCTGAGGGGGTCCGGCTCGGTAGCATCAAGCACCGGCCCGGACGGGGGACGAACACCGTCCCCCGAGCCCGAGTCCGTCCTGGGGCACGCCGTCCGCCGGTCCACGCAGCCGGAGGTGCCCATGAACGCGGAGGCCGTGAACCCTGCGACCCCAGGCCCTGTGACATCTGGTCACGTCACCACACCCACGGGGTCGCGCAGGAAGGCCCGTTCCCGGCTCGACCTGCGCAGGCTGGGCCGCGCCGCGTTGCTCGGCCCCACCGCCCGCGACCGGCTCCCCGACGCCATCGGGCACGTGGTCGACGCCCACCGCGCCCACCACCCCGACGCCGACCTCGAACCCCTGCGCCGCGCCTACCTCCTGGCCGAGTCCTCCCACCGCGGCCAGATGCGCAAGAGCGGTGAGCCGTACATCACGCACCCGCTCGCGGTGACCCTGATCCTCGCCGAACTCGGCGCCGAGACGACGACCTTGACCGCCTCCCTGCTCCACGACACCGTCGAGGACACGGAGGTGACGCTGGATCAGGTGGGCGAGCAGTTCGGCGAGGAGGTCCGCTACCTCGTCGACGGCGTCACCAAGCTGGAGAAGGTCGACTACGGCGCCGCCGCCGAGCCCGAGACCTTCCGCAAGATGCTCGTCGCCACCGGCAACGACGTCCGCGTGATGTCGATCAAACTCGCCGACCGGCTGCACAACATGCGCACCCTCGGCGTGATGCGCCCCGAGAAACAGGAACGCATCGCCAAGGTGACACGTGACGTCCTGATCCCCCTCGCCGAACGGCTCGGCGTGCAGGCGCTCAAGACGGAACTGGAAGACCTGGTCTTCGCGATCCTCCACCCCGAGGAGTACGAGCACACACGCGAGTTGGTCGTCCGCAACGCCGCCCGCGCGGACGACCCGCTCGCCGACGTCGCCGACGACGTGCGCAAGGTGCTCCGCGAGGCCGACATCACCGCCGAAGTCCTCATCCGCCCGCGCCACTTCGTCTCCGTGCACCGCGTGTCCCGCAGACGCGGCGCGCTGCGCGGCGCCGACTTCGGCCGTCTGCTGGTGCTGGTGAACGAGGACGCCGACTGCTACGGCGTCCTGGGCGAGCTGCACACCTGCATGACGCCCGTGGTCTCGGAGTTCAAGGACTTCATCGCCGTACCGAAGTTCAACCTGTACCAGTCGCTGCACACCGCGGTGGCCGGTGCGGACGGACAGGTCGTCGAGGTCCTCATCCGCACCCACCAGATGCACAAGGTCGCCGAGGCCGGGGTCGTCGCCCTCGGCAACCCCTACGCCGCACCGCCGGAGGAGCAGTCCGCGAGCGACGGCGAACGCGTCGACCCCACCCGGCCCGGCTGGCTCTCCCGGCTGCTGGAATGGCAGCGGGCCGCGTCCGACCCCGACACCTTCTGGTCCACCCTGCGCGAGGACCTCGCCCAGGACCGCGAGATCACCGTGTTCCGCCCCGACGGGGGCGCACTGGGCCTGCCCGAGGGTGCGACCTGCGTGGACGCCGCCTACGCGCAGTACGGCGAGGACGCCCACGCGTGCATCGGGGCCAGGGTCAACGGCCGGCTGGCGACACTGAGCACCGTCCTCAAGGACGGCGACACCGTTCAGTTGCTGATGGGCCAGGACGCGGCCTCCGAGCCCTCCAGGGAGTGGCTGGAGCACGCCCACACCCCCGCCGCGCGGATCGCCATCCAGCGGTGGCTGACCGCCCATCCCGTACCGGACGAGGCACCCGGGGCCGAGCCGGAGGAGGCCGCCCGGCCGCTCGCCGACGACCCCGCTCCGTCCCCGGCTCCGGATGCCCCGGCCCCCGGCCGTCCCGCCCCTGCCCAGGTCCTGGCCGACCGGGCCGGCGCGACCGTACGGCTCGCCGGCTGCTGCACGCCCGTACCGCCCGACGAGGTGACCGGCTTCGCCGTGCGCGGGGAAACGGTCACCGTGCACCGGACCGGGTGCGCCACGGTGGCGCGCATGAAGAGTGCGGGGCGCGCGGAGGTCGGCGTGCGCTGGGGGGAAGGCGCCGAGTGCAGGGTCACGCTGGTCGCGGAGTCCTTCGTCCGGCCGCATCTGCTGGCGGACCTCACCGAGGCCATGGCCCTCGAAGGCGCCGAGATCGTCTCCGCGACCGTCGAACCCCCGGATCGGCAGCAGGTGCGGCACACCTACACCGTGCAGCTCCCGGACGCCGCCCACCTGCCCGTTCTCATGCGCGCGATGCGCAATGTGGCCGGCGTGTACGACGTGAGCCGGGCCCAGCCGCAGGCACCGGGCACCTGACCGGAGCACGGAACGTCCGAGCGGCGGTGCGACTACCCGATCGGGTGGGCCGGAAGCGCGCCGTCACCACGGCGCACACGCGCCCTGATAGCCGTGGGGAATGCTGCGCACCCCCCACAGACGAACCCCCCGCGCCGGAACCGGTCGCGCACGTCACCGCCGGACGGCCACGGTGCTGCTCGCCCCCGCCGTCTCCGTCTGCCTGATCGCCGCGAGCGCCCCCGCCGTCCCGCTCGGCATCGGTGACCGGCTCTTCCCGCACCTGGGCAACCCCGGGTACGACGTGCTGTCGTACGACATCGCCCTCGACTACCCCGGCCGCAACGACCGGCCGCTGCCGGCCGTCACCACGATCGACGCCCGCCTCACCGCCGACCTGGACCGGATCAACCTCGACTTCGCCCACGGTACGGTCCACTCCGTCGAGGTCGACGGCGGTCCGGCCGGTTTCACCAGTGCCGGGGAGGACCTGGTGATCACGCCCACGGACGACCTGGTCGAGGGCGAGCGGGCCCGGATCACCGTCCGGCACACCAGCGTCCCCGTGGCCGCCGAGGACCGCGAGGGCGGCTGGGTGCGCACCGCGGACGGTCTCGTCATGGCCAACCAGGCCGACGCCGCCCACCTGGTGTTCCCGTGCAACGACCACCCCTCGGACAAGGCGGTGTTCACCTTCCGGATCACCGCGCCCGACGGCCACACGGCCGTCGCGAACGGCCTGCCGGCCGACACCGACCGCACCCGCGGGTCCACCACCTGGACGTACAAGACCCTGCACCCCATGGCGACCGAACTCGCGCAGGTCTCCATCGGCCGTTCCACCGTCCCGCACCGCACCGGCCCGCACGGGCTGCCCCTGCGGGACGTCGTGCCCACCGCGCACCGCGCGGAGCTCGAACCGTGGCTGGCGAAGACCCCCGCCCAGATCTCCTGGATGGAGGAACGGGTCGGCCGCTACCCGTTCGAGACCTACGGCCTGCTCCTCGCCGACGCGTCCACCGGCTTCGCGCTGGAGACCCAGACCCTCTCCCTCTTCGAACGCGGCCTGTTCACCGATCCCGCCATCCCCGCCTGGTACGTCGAATCGATCATGGTGCACGAGCTGGCCCACCAGTGGTTCGGCGACAGCGTCAGTCCCCGCACCTGGTCCGACCTGTGGCTCAACGAGGGCCACGCCACCTGGTACGAGGCGCTGTACGCCCAGGAGCGGGGCGGCGGGTCCCTGGACGAACGCATGAAGGCCGCCTACGAGGCGTCCGACGGCTGGCGCGCGGCCGGCGGACCGCCCGCCGCGCCGAAGCCCCCGGAGCCAGGCCGGAAGACCGGCATCTTCCGGCCGAACGTCTACTCCGGCGCCGCGCTCGTGCTGTACGCCCTGCGCGAGGAGATCGGCCGTGCCGCCTTCGAACGCCTGGAGCGCGACTGGGTCACCCGCCACCGGAACGGCACCGCCACCACCTCCGACTTCGTCCGGCTGGCGTCCCGCGTCGCCGGACGCGACCTGACCGGCTTCCTGCACCCCTGGCTGTATGGGGCCACGACCCCGCCGATGCCCGGCCGCCCCGAGTGGAAGTCCGCGGCCCGGGCCGCGACACCCGACCGGAAGCCGCTCCCGCCCGCGCATCGACCGGACGGGGACCGGGAATAACACGGTGACGAGACGGGCCGTACCGTGCGACCATCGTCAGGTCCGCGCCCCTCGGGGACCGGGAATCTCCCGGGCGCCCCGGACGTTGTGGACAGTGACGGAGGGTCCCACGGACCGGCTCCGTCGCCACAGAAGGTTTACCGACGACGTAAGGACCCAATGACCTCCTCTTCTTCCCCTTCCCAGGACACCAAGCGCCTCGCGCACACCTATCCCGAGGGTCTTCGGGCCGATGCCCTGATGGAAGAGGACGTCGCCTGGAGTCTCGACATCGACGGAGAGCGGGACGGCGACCAGTTCGATCGCTCCGAGCGCGCGGCCCTGCGCCGTGTCGCGGGTCTCTCCACCGAGCTCGAGGACGTCACCGAGGTCGAGTACCGGCAGCTCCGCCTGGAGCGGGTCGTGCTCGTCGGGGTGTGGACCTCGGGAACCGTGCAGGACGCGGAGAACTCCCTGGCCGAGCTCGCCGCCCTCGCGGAGACGGCCGGCGCCCTCGTCCTCGACGGCGTGATCCAGCGCCGCGACAAGCCCGACGCCGCCACCTACATCGGCTCCGGCAAGGCCGAGGAACTGCGCGACATCGTGCTCGACACGGGCGCGGACACCGTCATCTGCGACGGTGAGCTCAGCCCCGGCCAGCTGATCCACCTCGAGGACGTCGTCAAGGTCAAGGTCATCGACCGTACGGCCCTGATCCTGGACATCTTCGCCCAGCACGCCAAGTCCCGAGAGGGCAAGGCGCAGGTCGCGCTCGCGCAGATGCAGTACATGCTGCCGCGGCTGCGCGGCTGGGGTCAGTCGCTGTCCCGGCAGATGGGCGGCGGCAAGGGCGGTGGCCTCGCCACCCGTGGTCCCGGTGAGACCAAGATCGAGACGGACCGGCGCCGGATCCGCGAGAAGATGGCGAAGATGCGCCGGGAGATCGCGGAGATGAAGACCGGCCGCGAGATCAAGCGCCAGGAGCGCAAGCGCCACAAGGTGCCGTCCGTGGCCATCGCGGGCTACACCAACGCGGGCAAGTCCTCGCTGCTCAACCGCCTCACGGGTGCGGGCGTCCTGGTCGAGAACGCCCTGTTCGCGACCCTCGACCCGACCGTGCGCCGGGCCGAGACCCCGAGCGGCCGGCTGTACACGCTGGCCGACACGGTCGGCTTCGTCCGGCACCTGCCGCACCACCTGGTCGAGGCGTTCCGCTCCACGATGGAGGAGGTCGGCGACGCCGACCTGATCCTGCACGTGGTGGACGGTTCGCACCCGGTCCCGGAGGAGCAGCTGGCGGCCGTGCGCGAGGTGATCAGGGACGTCGGCGCCACCGACGTACCCGAGATCGTCGTGATCAACAAGGCCGACGCGGCCGACCCGCTGACGCTCCAGCGGCTGCTGCGGGTGGAGAAGCGCTCCATCGCGGTCTCGGCCCGCACCGGCCGGGGCATCGCGGAGTTGCTGGCACTGATCGACGCCGAGCTGCCCCGCCCGTCCGTGGAGATCGAGGCACTCGTCCCCTACACCCACGGCAAGCTGGTCGCCCGCGCCCATGACGAGGGCGAGGTGATCTCCGAGGAGCACACCCCGGAGGGCACCCTGCTCAAGGTCCGGGTGCACGAGGAACTGGCGGCGGAACTCACGCCGTACGTTCCCACCCCGGCCGGCTGAACCACGCACGGCGGGGGCGAAGGCCCGCCCCTGCCCGGCGCTTCCCAGGGGGCGCCGCGACACGTGGTCGTGTCGACCGGGCCGCGAGCAGTTCACGCAGGCGCTCGGCCGAGGTTTCCCGGCCGAGCGTTCCGCGTGGGCGACCGTCCGGTTCCGCGGCGACGGCGGCCGACGGGCTTCTGCCCGGCTCACCGCTGTCGCACGAACCGTGGCCTTCTCCCGGAGCCGGTCGGCGACGTGGATCCGTCCGTTCTCGCGCGGGTGCCTGGACAGGGCAGGGGGCGGCACTGCGACCGTTACGCCCTCGGCGACCCGTCTTCGGGCCGACACCGACGATCTGGCACGCCTGGCCGTCGCTCCCCCCGCCGTGTGAGCCGGAAGCACGTCTCCGGCTCACACGGCGGCTTCTTCGGCGGCTGAACCGGGGGGCCACGACGACCACGGGAACGGAAGCCCACGGCAGGAGGCGTGCCTTCGCCCCGTGCGGATCACTGACCGCCGTAGGTCTCGCTCATGTTCTGGTACAGCGCCTCGGCGTCCTCGCCGAGCTGCGGGCCCGCCAGCCAGGTGTTGTCCATCGGGCCGATCGAGGTGTTGGAGACCAGCACCGTCTCGCCGTCCAGTACCCGGAACCAGCCGCCGCCGGACGAGCCGCCGGTCATGGAGCAGCCGATGCGGTACATCGTCGGCAGGTCCGCGCTGAGCGAGAACCGTCCCGGGGCGTCGAGGCACTTGAACATCTGCAGGCCGTTGTAGGGCGGGGCGGCCGGGTAGCCCCAGGCGCCCATCTCGCCCGCCTCCGCCGCGGACGGCGCGGAGAAGTCGACGTCCAGCGCGGCGCCGACCGTCTCCTCCAGGGACTTCGACCCCTGCTCCGGCTTCACGTGCAGCACGGCGTAGTCGTACGCGGCCCCGTCGCCGCCGGACTCCGAGCCGCCCTGGATCCAGCCGTTGGAGGTCGACGCCCAGTCCGCCCACCAGTTGCCGTAGGGGGCGGTCTCGGAGGCGCTCGCGTCGCCCAGCTCCGCCTCCGACTTGCCGAGGTCGTTGTAGGCCGGCACGAAGACGAGGTTGCGGTACCAGCCACCGTTGCCGCCTGCGTGGACGCAGTGTCCGGCCGTCCAGACGAGGTTGGACCTGCCCGGGTGGTTCACGTCCTTGACGACCGTGCCGGAACAGACGGAGGGGCCCTCGGGGGAGTCGAAGAACACCTTGCCGACCGGCGCCGCGTTCTCGTGGTACGGCGTCTTCTCGGCCTCCGCCCGGACCTGGGCCGGCTCCGGGTCACTGACGCCCCGGGCCGCCGACGCGTCCTTGACCGAGACGGTCTTGTCGGCCTCCTTCGCGGACCGCATCCGGTCGGGCTTCCACAGGCCCTCGATCACCGGATTGACGAAGTCCTCGGCCTCACTGAGCCACTTGTCCTTGTCCCAGTCCTTCCAGGCGCCGTCCTTCCACTCGTCGACGTCGATCCCGTGCTCCTTGAGCCGGTCCTTGATGTCGTCCGGGATCCGTACCTTGCCGCCGTCGCCGCCGGCGGCCTGGGAGGTGGTGGCGTCGGGCTTGTCGTTCGCCTCGTCCTCCCCGGAACCGCCGCAGGCGGTCGTGGTGAGCGCCAGGGTGACGACGAGCCCGGCGGCGCCGAGGATGGTGCGACGGCCGCGTCCGAGCGGCGCGGACGTACGTGTGGAACGCATGGTGCGATGACCCCCGTTGACGTGAATGAATGCCCTGCCGCCGCGTGCGTGGATCTCCGGGGCCTCGGCACCGGGTGCCGTCGCCCCGGCCGGTCCCGCGCGGCGGCACGCGGGACCGGCCGCGCCGGTCACCGACCGGAGAACTTCTCGCTGACCGCGTCGTACAGGCCCTTGGCCGCGTCATCCAGTCGCGGACCGGCCAGCCAGCCCGACGTCACCGGGCCGATGGAGGTGTTGGACACCAGTGCCGGCTTCCCGTCCGAACCCGTCGCGACCCAGCCGCCACCGGACGAACCGGCGGTCATGCTGCACCCGATGCGGTACATCGTCGGGTCCGACGCGTCGAGCGACAGCCGTCCGGGCTTGTCCTGGCAGCGGTACAGCGTCCCACCGTCGTACGGCGAGGCGGCCGGGTAGCCGATCGCCGTGATCTCCTCCACGTCCGGCACCGCGGGAGCGTCGAAGTCCACCGGCAGCGCCGAACCGACCGTCTCCTCCAGCGACTTGCCGTCGCCGCCCTCCTCCGGCGTCACGTGGATGACCGCGTAGTCGTACGAGGCGCCGTCACCGCCCGTGGAACCGCCCTGCTCGATCCACTGGTCCGAGGTCTGCGCCCAGTCGCCCCACCAGACGCCGTACGGAGCGACCTCCTCCTTCGTGGCGGTCTCCAGCTCCTTCGCCGACCTGCCCGCGTCGTTGTACGACGGCACGAAGGCGATGTTGCGGTACCAGCCGCCCTTCTTGCCCGCGTGCACACAGTGGCCCGCCGTCCACACCATGTTGGACTTGCCCGGGTTGGCCGGGTCCTGCACCACCGTGGCCGAGCAGACCATCGTGCCCTCGGGCGAGTCGAAGAACACCTTGCCCGCAGTCGGGGCGTTGGCGTGGTACGACGGCGCGACGGCCTCCGCCTGCACCGGCTCCGGAGTCGGGTCCGTCACGCCCTGGTCACCGGAGATGTCGCTCTCGTCGACCCCCTGGTCCGGCTCCTCGGCGTCCCGCATGCGGTCCGGGTCCCACAGGCCCTCGATGATCGGGTTGACGTAGTCCTGCGCCTCGCGCAGCCAGTCGTCCTTGCTCCAGTCCTTCCAGGCGCCGTCCCTCCACTTGTCGAGGTCGATCCCGTGTTCCTTGAGCCGGTCCTTGATGTCGTCCGGGATCTTGAACTTGCCGTCGTCGGCGGCGGTCGCGGAGGCCCCGGCGCTCGCGTCGGTGTCCCCCGATCCGCAGGCGGTGGCGGTGAGGGCGAGCGCCGAGGCGAGCGCGACAGCGGCCAGAACGGGGGAGGTCCGCCGCGCCCGCCCTCCTCGGCGAGTGGTGGACGACGGCCGTATGGATCGCATGATCTGACTCCCCCTGGAACGAACGGACTTGGCGCTTCGGACGTGGTCCCGCCCCTGCTCCGCGCGGAGTTCGGGGACGCTCCCACGGCCTTCGGGAACGGCACCACACACTATGCGCTCGCCGTGGGGGACGTCAGACGGAACGGCAACGGTTCGGCTACAAGCCGTCTGACCTGGTCGATCTTCCGGAGATACGCCCATTTGAGGCCGGTGGCCCCCGAGTTGCCGGTCCACGGGGCAGGGATCCCGGAGCGACCCGTAACCCGGTGGGTGGTCCGCGGTTGGTAGGGGTGGGGGATCCGCTGCCCGAACCCGGATTCCCCGTGTCGTGGTTCGGCGGGAACACCGGGGAGGACCGAGGACGGTGGCGCAATCCACGGACGAGGGGCGAGGGACCGGTGTCCTGTCGGCCGTCCCGGTACGGGCGCGCGGGACGACCGTCGAGGGCGCTGACGGCCGGTGCTGTCCGGGCTGCCCCTTCGGCGCGGGGACCCTCGCGCCCGGGCACGACCGTCCCGCCGTGCCGGAGGCGATCCGCGGCGTCATCGACTCGGGCGCACCGCTCCACGCCCCCGGCCCGGTGACCCCGGTGAGGGGCGCCTTCGTCACCGGACTGTCGCGCACCCCGCCCCCCGGACTCGCCGAACGCGCCCGCGTGCGCTTCCGCGGACCGGGCCGTGACGACGCGGTGGCCACCGCCCTCCGGCCCGTACGGGCGGCGACCGGACGGGCCGGTGCCGAACTCGCCGACCACCGGCCGGAGTCCGCGCTCGGCGGCACCGCGCCGGACGTGCGCCGTCCTGCCGGGATGATCGTTGAGCCCGTGCGGGACGACGGCGGGCCGCTCCCGGCGCCGGACGCCCGGCCTCGGCGGCTCACGGCCGACCGGTCCGTCCCGTTGATCGCCGACGAGACGCTCACGGGGATCGGACGGACCGGCACCTTCCGGGCCGTGGAGCACGGCGGCACCACGCCGGACGCGAGGGGGCTGTCCGCGGTGACCGGCGGCGGCCTGCCCCTGGCCGTCGTGGTCCACCGCGACGGCCTCGCCCTGCCCGCCTCCCGCATCCACACCGGCAGCCCACTCGCCCCGGCGGCGGGCACGGACGGGCTGACGGCACGAACCCCCGCACCCTGTCACCGCACCACTTCCCGAGGACCCGCCTTGCACACGACCTCCGCACCGGCTGACCGCACGAACCCCGTGGCTCCCCACCAGGGGACAACACCACCCGGCACCGAGCGGCCCGGCAGCGACCTCCTGGACCACCCCGACCCGCGCCGGGCGGCCCACACGGCGGCCCTGGAGAACCTCCTGCGCTGCTGGGTGCGCGAAACCGGCCTCCCCGCCCCGGACGGCGACACCCTGCACATCCCCCTGCCGGCCAGCGGCACGTCCCTGCTGGTCCCCGTGTTCCACTGGTCCCCGACCGGCTGGCACCGCTTCGGTCCTCCCCGCCTGGCCGATGCCCCGGCCCTCGCCCCACCGGTCGACGCCGTCCTGCTCGCCGCCCTCCTCGGCAGGGAGAACGCAGGCATCCCGGAACCGGTACGTCCCCCGGCCGGCGACGGCACCGACCTGGTCGCGCGCGTCGCCGACTCCGTACGGCGTGTCAGCGCCTTCGTCAGCGACCGGCGGGCGGACACGGCCGACCACCCCGACCTCTTCCTCGCCGCCGAACAGTCACTCGTCCTCGGGCATCCGCTGCACCCGGACCCGAAGAGCCGCGAGGGCCTCTCCGACGCCGAGGCGCAGCGGTACTCTCCCGAGTCGCGCGGCTCCTTCCCGCTGCACTGGATGGCTGTCGCACCGTCCCTGCTCGCCACCGACTCCGCCTGGACCGAGCGCGGACGCCCCGTCCCCGCGGCCCGCCTGACCGCACGTCTCGCCGGTCCCGGACTGTCGCTGCCCGACGGCTACGCGGCCCTCCCCGTGCACCCCTGGCAACTGAACCAGATCCGCCACCGTCCCGAGGCCGCCGCGCTGCTGGACGCCGGACTGCTCCGGGACCTCGGCGGCCACGGTGCTCCGTGGCACCCCACCTCCTCCGTACGCACCGTCCACCGGACCGGCGCTCCGGCCATGCTCAAGCTCTCCCTGGGCCTGCGCATCACCAACTCCCGCCGGGAGAACCTCCGCAAGGAACTCCACCGGGGGGTCGAGGTCCACCGCCTGCTGCGCACCGGACTGTCCCAGCGGTGGCGGGCCGCGCACCCCGGCTTCGACATCGTCCGGGACCCGGCCTGGATCGCCGTGGACACGCCGGCCGGTGACCCCGTGCCCGGACTCGACGCGGTGATCCGGCACAACCCGTTCCAGCCGCGTGACGACGTCGCCTGCGTCGCCGGACTGCTCTCGCCGCGGCCCCGGCCCGGTGGCCGTACGGGATCCCGGCTGGCCGAGATCGTCACCCGCCTCACCGGTCGCACGGGGCGGCCGTCCGCGGCCGTCGCCGCCGAGTGGTTCCTGCGGTACCTGGAACACGTGGTGCGGCCCGTGCTGTGGCTGGACGGAGAAGCCGGCATCGCCCTCGAGGCGCACCAGCAGAACACCCTGCTGCTGCTGGACGCCGACGGCTGGCCCGCGGGCGGACGCCACCGGGACAACCAGGGCTACTACTTCCGCGCGTCGCGACGCGCGGAACTCGACGCCCGGCTGCCCGGCATCGGCGAGCACAGCGACACCTTCGTCTCCGACGAGGTCACCGACGAACGCTTCGCCTACTACCTGGGCGTCAACAACGTCCTCGGGCTCATCGGCGCCTTCGGCTCCCAGCGCCTGGCCGACGAACGGCTGCTGCTCGCCGCCTTCCGCCGGTTCCTCACCACGGTGTCCACCGGACCGGCCCGGACGCGCAGCACGCTGCCCGCCCGCCTGCTGGACTCACCCGTCCTGCGCTGCAAGGCGAACCTGCTGACCCGGCTGCACGGCCTCGACGAACTCGTCGGCCCGGTCGACACCCAGTCCGTCTACGTCACCATCGCCAACCCCCTGCACCTGTGATGTCCGACCACATCGGCGCCTGGGGCCCGGCCCGCACTCCCGCGGGCCTGTTCCGGCTCGTCCCCGTTCGCGTCGAGCGGGATCTGCCTCTTCTGTCACGGTGGATGAACGACCCGGCCGTCGCCGTGTACTGGGAACTCTCCGGACCGCCGGCCGTGACGGCCCGCCACCTGCGGGCCCAGCTCACCGGTGACGGACACAGCGTTCCGTGCCTCGGCGTCCTGGACGGCACGCCGATGAGCTACTGGGAGGTCTACCGCGCGGACCTCGACCCCTTGGCCCTCCACTACCCGGCCCGGCCCCACGACACCGGACTCCACGTCCTCATCGGCGCCGCGGGCGACCGGGGGCGGGGCCTCGGCAGCGTCCTGCTCAGGGCGGTCGCCGACCTCGCCCTCGCCAGGAGGCCCGCTTCACCGCGTGTCGTCGCGGAACCCGACCTGCGCAACGTTCCCTCCGTCACCGCCTTCCTCAACGCGGGCTTCCGCTTCTCGGCCGAGGTCGATCTGCCCACCAAGCGGGCCGCCCTCATGGTCCGGGACCGCTCCCTGCGCCATCTGATGTAGCTCCGTCCCCGTGCCCTCGCGACCGGTGCGCCGCCCACGCTGCCGCGGTTCCCCCTCACGCCGCGGCGGTCCCCCGGCCACCTGCCCGTGCCCCGCCCCAGCGACTCTCCAGCCCCCACCCCACCCGACGGAGGAGCCCCCGTCTTGATCACATCCCCAGCCCTCGCGGTGATCGCACGAATGTCGGTGCCGGGCCGTAGGGTGGTCGCGCTATGACGAAGCCCTCACTCCCCGAACTCCTGCACGCCGCCGTCACCGCCGTCGGCGGCACGGAGCGCCCCGGCCAGGTGGCCATGGCCGAAGCCGTCGCCGAGGCGATCGACGACGGAGCCCATCTGCTGGTCCAGGCCGGCACCGGCACCGGAAAGTCGCTGGGCTATCTGGTGCCCGCGCTCGCGCAGGGGGAGCGGGTGGTGGTGGCGACGGCCACCCTGGCCCTGCAGCGCCAGCTGGTGGAGCGTGACCTGCCGCGCACGGTGGAGTCGCTGCATCCGCTGCTGCGCCGTCGCCCGGAGTTCGCGATGCTCAAGGGCCGCTCCAACTACCTGTGCCTGCACCGGCTGCACGAGGGCGTGCCGCAGGACGAGGAGGAAGGGCTCTTCGACCAGTTCGAGGCGGCCGCGCCCACCAGCAGACTGGGCCAGGACCTGCTGCGCCTGCGCGACTGGTCCGACGAGACGGAGACCGGTGACCGGGACGACCTCACGCCGGGCGTGTCCGACCGGGCCTGGTCCCAGGTGTCGGTGTCGTCACGGGAGTGCCTGGGCGCCACGAAGTGCGCCTACGGGGCCGAGTGCTTCGCCGAGGCGGCCCGTGAGCGCGCCAAGCTGGCCGAGGTGGTCGTCACCAACCACGCCCTGCTCGCGATCGACGCCATCGAGGGCGCCCCGGTGCTTCCGCCGCACGAGGTGCTGATCGTCGACGAGGCCCATGAGCTGGTCTCCCGGGTCACCGGGGTCGCCACCGGGGAGCTCACCCCCGGGCAGGTCAACCGCGCGGTGCGGCGCGCCGCGAAGCTCGTCGACGAGAAGGCCGCCGACCAGCTCCAGACCGCCGCCGAAGGGTTCGAACGGCTGATGGAGCTGGCCCTTCCGGGCCGGCTGGAGGAGATCCCGGAGGACCTCGGATACGCGCTCATGGCGCTGCGCGACTCCTGCCGCACCGTCATCTCCGCCCTCGGCAACACCCGCGACAAGTCCGTCCAGGACGAGGACGCGGTCCGCAAACAGGCGCTGGCCTCCGTGGAGAGCGTGCACGACGTGGCGGAGCGGATCACGCACGGCTCCGAGTGGGACGTCGTCTGGTACGAGCGGCACGACCGCTTCGGGGCGTCCCTGCGCGTCGCCCCCATGTCCGTCTCGGGCCTGCTGCGGGAGAAGCTCTTCACCGAACGCTCCGTGATCCTGACCTCCGCGACGCTGAAGCTGGGCGGCGACTTCAACGGTGTGGGAGCCTCCCTGGGGCTCGGTCCCGAGGGCGCCGAAGGCGATGACCTTCCCCGGTGGAAGGGCGTCGACGTGGGGTCACCGTTCGACTACCCCCGGCAGGGCATCCTCTACGTCGCGAAGCACCTGGCGCGCCCGGCCCGTGACGGCGACCGCGGGGACATGCTGGACGAGCTGACCGAGCTGATCCAGGCGGCGGGCGGCCGCACCCTGGGGCTGTTCTCCTCGATGCGGGCCGCCCAGCTCGCCGCCGAGGAGCTGCGCTCCCGCATCCCGGAGTTCCCGATCCTCCTCCAGGGGGAGGAGACCCTCGGCGAACTGATCAAGAACTTCGCGGCCGATCCGAAGACCTGTCTCTTCGGCACGCTGTCGCTCTGGCAGGGTGTCGACGTACCGGGTCCGAGCTGTCAGCTGGTGGTCATGGACAAGATCCCCTTCCCGCGCCCGGACGACCCCTTGATGAGCGCCCGCCAGAAGGCCGTGGAGGAAGCCGGCGGCAACGGTTTCATGGCGGTCGCCGCCACCCATGCGGCGCTGCTGATGGCGCAGGGCGCCGGCCGTCTGGTGCGCGCCTCGGGCGACCGGGGCGTGGTGGCCGTACTGGACCAGCGGCTGGCCACTGCCCGGTACGGCAGCTATCTGAAGGCCTCGCTGCCCGACTTCTGGTACACCACGGACCGCAACCAGGTCAGGAAGTCGCTGGCCGCGATCGACGCGACGGCGCAACGGGCGGAGGCGGGGACGACGTCGCAGTGAGTGAGGTGGCGTGCCGCGGCACGCCACCTCACCGGAAGCACACGCCACCCGTCGGAAGCGGCGGCCGCAACCGGTCCGTCCGGACAGCACAGGACCCCGGAACCGGCGCAGGGGTCCCGGGGCCCGGTCAGGGGCGGGGCGGGCCGTCCGGGCCGTCCCCGCGCCGTGCTCAGACGCGCCGTAGAACGGCCACCACCTTGCCCAGGATGGTCGCGTCGTCGCCCGGGATCGGCTCGTAGGCCGCGTTGTGAGGGAGCAGCCAGACGTGGCCGTCCTCCCGCTTGAAGCGCTTGACGGTCGCCTCGCCGTCGAGCATGGCCGCGACGATGTCCCCGTTCTCGGCCACCGGCTGGCGGCGGACCGTCACCCAGTCGCCGTCACAGATCGCGGCCTCGATCATGGAGTCGCCCACGACCTTCAGCACGAACAGCTCACCGTCACCGACGAGCTGCCGGGGGAGGGGGAAGACGTCCTCGACGGACTCCTCGGCGAGGATCGGGCCACCGGCGGCGATACGGCCGACCAGGGGCACGTAGGACGCGGCCGGCTTGCCGGCGGTGTCCGTGGGCTGCACGGAGGCGGCCTGGTCGGAGCCGCGCACCTCGTAGGCGCGCGGGCGGTGCGGGTCGCGGCGCAGGAAGCCCTTGCGCTCCAGGGCCATCAGCTGGTGGGCCACGGAGGACGTGCTGGAGAGACCGACCGCCTGGCCGATCTCGCGCATCGACGGCGGGTAGCCGCGACGCTGCACCGAGTCCCTGATGACCTCGATCACCCGGCGCTGGCGGTCGGTGAGTCCGGAGCTGTCCGCCCGGATGCCGGGAGGTCGGCCCGGCAAGGAGCGCTTGTGCCCCTCGGGATTCATGGCTTCGTTCATCGCGTGCACCGGCTCGATCCGGCCCTGGGGGCGGTCCTGGGCAGTGATGGCGGCACTGTCTGCGGTGGTGGTCACGTCGGCCCCTCTCGATGGTCTCCCTGCAGCACAACGGTAGTTGCTTTCGAAAGGTTGCGCCAAACACACGTTCGAGTGAAAAATCGCGAATCGTCGTGCGCCATCTCTCGTCAAGGTGTATCGGTCGCCGCGCTTCCCGTCGGGCGGACGGGCCGGGGGTTGTACTCTTCACCGCTGAGGCGACGGCCTCGCGGTCGCGGGCCCTCAGTCTGTCACCGGGGGCTCCGTGGCGCGTGGAGCGGCCCCGCTTTCTTCGGGGTCCGCACACCCCGTCCCCGCCTCCCGCACGGCATCCCCCTGTCCTCCGGCGTGTCCTGCCCGCCCCGACACGCGCGACACGCGTGCAGTCGTGGATGTATGAGTCAATCACCACATCTAGTGGTTGGATTGCGGCAGCAGCCCAGAAGTTGTGGTCCCCCGGGTCTTCGGGCCTTTGGAGATCGCCTATGCTGGTGCTGCTTCGTGAGGCCCGAGAGGCCCTGCGAGGCCATCGAGTCTGCTGTGAGGAGGGTTGGGAGTTCATGCACTGCCCCTTCTGCAGGCACCCCGACAGCCGTGTCGTCGACAGCCGTACGACCGACGACGGCACGTCGATCCGCAGGCGCCGCCAGTGTCCGGACTGCTCCCGTCGTTTCACGACCGTGGAGACGTGTTCGCTCATGGTGGTCAAGCGGTCCGGAGTCACCGAGCCGTTCAGCCGCACCAAGGTCATCAACGGTGTGCGCAAGGCGTGCCAGGGGCGGCCCGTCACCGAGGACGCCCTCGCCCAGCTCGGGCAGCGCGTCGAGGAGGCGGTGCGGGCCACCGGGAGCGCCGAGCTGACCACCCACGACGTAGGGCTGGCCATCCTCGGCCCGCTGCAGGAACTCGACCTCGTCGCCTACCTGCGGTTCGCGTCCGTCTACCGGGCGTTCGACTCGCTGGAGGACTTCGAGGCCGCGATCGCGGAACTCAGGCGGGCGGAGCGGCCCGCCGCGGACGGCAGGCACGACGGGGGCGGCGAGGGAGCCGCCCCGGGGGGCCGGAAAGACGACAGCGGGCCCGGCGGGGCCGTCCAGGTCCCCGCGCCCGCTCCCGCCGCCGACTGACCGGCGGGCCGGCCCGGCACGCCAGACGCGGGGACCGGCCGGGCGGCGGCGACCAGAAGACCTGTTGCGGGCAGACGAGTGGGTGCCCGCAGCACCAGACAGAACACCGTGCCACGGGAACAATCGGGGCACTTCAGGGCGTTTTCGCCCGTACAGGGAGGCGGCATGACAGAGACGGCGAGCGGTCCGGCACGGAGTTCCCGAGCCAAGGGCAACAAGGCCGGCAAGGGACTGCGTATCGAGCGCATCCACACCACTCCCGGAGTCCACCCGTACGACGAGGTGGCCTGGGAGCGCCGTGACGTCGTCATGACCAACTGGCGCGACGGCTCGGTCAACTTCGAGCAGCGTGGCGTCGAGTTCCCCGACTTCTGGTCGGTGAACGCGGTCAACATCGTCACCAGCAAGTACTTCCGGGGAGCCGTGGGCACCCCGCAGCGCGAGACCGGCCTCAAGCAGCTGATCGACCGCATCGTGAAGACGTACCGGAAGGCCGGCGAGGACCACGGCTACTTCGCCTCGCCCTCCGACGCCGAGATCTTCGAGCACGAGCTGGCGTACGCCCTCCTGCACCAGATCTTCAGCTTCAACAGCCCCGTGTGGTTCAACGTGGGCACGCCCCAGCCGCAGCAGGTCTCCGCCTGCTTCATCCTGTCCGTCGACGACTCCATGGAGTCGATCCTCGACTGGTACAAGGAAGAGGGCATGATCTTCAAGGGCGGCTCCGGCGCCGGCCTGAACCTCTCCCGGATCCGCTCCTCCAAGGAGCTGCTGTCCTCCGGCGGCAACGCCTCCGGCCCGGTCTCCTTCATGCGCGGAGCCGACGCCTCCGCCGGAACGATCAAGTCCGGCGGCGCCACCCGCCGCGCGGCCAAGATGGTCGTCCTCGACGTGGACCACCCGGACATCGAGGACTTCATCGAGACCAAGGTCAAGGAGGAGGAGAAGATCCGCGTCCTGCGTGACGCGGGCTTCGACATGGACCTGGGCGGCGACGACATCGCCTCCGTCCAGTACCAGAACGCCAACAACTCGGTCCGCGTCAACGACGAGTTCATGCGGGCGGTCGAGCAGGGCGGCAAGTTCGGCCTGCGCGCCCGGATGACCGGCGAGGTCATCGAGGAGGTCGACGCCAAGGCGCTCTTCCGCAAGCTCGCCGAGGCCGCCTGGGCCTGCGCCGACCCGGGCATCCAGTACGACGGCGTCATCAACAACTGGCACACCTGCCCCGAGTCCGGCCGGATCACCGCGTCGAATCCGTGCAGCGAGTACATGCACCTGGACAACACGTCCTGCAACCTGGCCTCGCTGAACCTGATGAAGTTCCTCAAGGACGACAGCCAGGGCAACCAGTCCTTCGAGGTCGACCGCTTCCAGAAGGTCGTCGAGCTGGTCATCACCGCGATGGACATCTCGATCTGCTTCGCGGACTTCCCGACCCAGAAGATCGGCGAGAACACCCGCGCCTTCCGCCAGCTCGGCATCGGCTACGCCAACCTCGGCGCCCTGCTGATGGCGACCGGCCACGCCTACGACTCCGACGGCGGCCGCGCCCTCGCCGGCGCCATCACCTCCCTGATGACCGGCACGGCGTACCGGCGCTCCGCCGAACTCGCCGCGATCGTCGGCCCGTACGACGGCTACGCCCGCAACGCCGACGCCCACAAGCGCGTCATGAAGCAGCACGCCGACGCCAACGGCACCGCCGTGCGCATGGACGACCTGGACACCCCGGTGTGGGCCGCCGCCACCGAGGCATGGCAGGACGTGGTCCGCCTCGGTGAGAAGAACGGCTTCCGCAACGCCCAGGCGTCCGTGCTCGCCCCGACCGGCACCATCGGTCTGGCGATGTCCTGCGACACCACCGGCGTCGAGCCCGACCTGGCGCTGGTGAAGTTCAAGAAGCTGGTCGGCGGCGGCTCGATGCAGATCGTCAACGGCACCGTCCCGCAGGCCCTGCGCCGCCTGGGCTACCAGGAGGAGCAGATCGAGGCGATCGTCGCCCACATCGCCGACCACGGCAATGTGATCGACGCCCCCGGCCTCAAGCACGAGCACTACGAGGTGTTCGACTGCGCCATGGGCGAGCGCGCCATCTCCCCGATGGGCCACGTCCGCATGATGGCCGCGATCCAGCCCTGGATCTCCGGCGCCATCTCCAAGACGGTCAACATGCCGGAGACGGCGACCGTCGAGGAGGTCGAGGAGATCTACTTCGAGGCCTGGAAGCTGGGCGTCAAGGCGCTCGCGATCTACCGCGACAACTGCAAGGTCGGCCAGCCGCTCTCCGCGAAGACCAAGGAGAAGGAGAAGGCCGAGGTCACCGAGAAGGCCGAGGAGACGATCCGCGCCGCGGTCGAGAAGGTGGTCGAGTACCGCCCGGTCCGCAAGCGCCTCCCCAAGGGCCGCCCCGGCATCACCACCTCCTTCACGGTCGGCGGCGCCGAGGGCTACATGACCGCCAACTCCTACCCGGACGACGGTCTCGGCGAGGTCTTCCTGAAGATGTCGAAGCAGGGTTCGACGCTCGCGGGCATGATGGACGCCTTCTCCATCGCCGTCTCGGTGGGCCTCCAGTACGGCGTGCCGCTGGAGACGTACGTCTCGAAGTTCACCAACATGCGCTTCGAGCCGGCCGGCATGACGGACGACCCGGACGTGCGGATGGCGCAGTCGATCGTCGACTACATCTTCCGCCGCCTGGCGCTGGACTTCCTGCCCTTCGAGACGCGCTCCGCGCTCGGCATCCACTCCGCCGAGGAGCGCCAGCGCCACCTGGAGACCGGTTCGTACGAGCCGTCCGACGACGAGGTCGACGTCGAGGGCCTGGCCCAGTCGGCACCGCGGGCCCAGGAGCTGAAGGCGGTGTCCACGCCGAAGGCCGAGGCCGAGGCGGTCAAGCCGGCCCCGAAGCAGGCCCACACCAGCGCCGAGCTGGTCGAGATGCAGCTGGGCATCCAGGCCGACGCCCCGCTGTGCTTCTCCTGCGGTACGAAGATGCAGCGCGCCGGTTCCTGCTACATCTGCGAGGGCTGCGGCTCGACCAGCGGCTGCAGCTGACGCGGCCGGCACGTCCGGGCGCTGCCCGGACGTGAGGGACGGCTGAGGGCGGTGGTGCCGGTGTTCCGGCGCCACCGCCCTCGGTGTTTTCCGGTCAGGCCCGGCGCGAGGACCCCATCGCACGGGTGAAGTCCGCCGGGTCGCCCTCGAAGCCCTGGACACCGGGGCGGAACTCCCAGGCCCCCGACCCGCCCCGGACGAACTCCGCGACCGTCGCCGCCGTGGCCCCGAGGACGCCGCCGAAGTCGTCCTCGGCCAGCACGGTGTAGCCCTCACGGATGCGCAGACCGGGGTTGCCCACCCCGGAGAACGTCCGTCGGCCCTGGTGCTGCTGTATGACGACGCCCACCACCACGCGCGCGTACCGCTGGTCGAGCCGGTCCAGTTCCAGCGTCATGACCTCGTCGTAGCCGAAGCCCTGGCCGTCCTTGCTGTCCCGGTTGAGCGTGATGGTGCCGTCGGGGGAACGACTGTCGAAGTGCACCACGTAGGCGGGAGTGCCGTGCGTCTCGCCCGCCGGATAGGGCGCGGCGACGAGATCCAGGTCGGTGGAGGGCTGCCCCGACGGACTCGGGTCCCACCTCAGCGCGATCTCGACCTTACGGATGCCCTTGTTGAGGCCGTTCACCAGTCTTCCCCTTCCCCGTGACCGTCCTGCCCGCTCACCCCAATTGCCGGGAAATCCCGACGGGTTGTCCATCCTGCCACGCGCGTGGCGGCGGACGACGGTAAGCAGTCACTCCGGGGGTGACCGGCGCCATGCTCCCTGGCCTTACGATGGCGCGGTGCTGGTCAAGTGGATTCGCTGCACCGTGGTGGACCGCCGCGGGTTCGAGCGGGGGCAGCGGAAGTGGGCGGGGCTTCTGGGGGAGCCGGGGTTTCGCGGACAGGGCGGAGGCTGGAGCCGGGGGCGGCCGGACGTGGCGCACGTCTTCTCCTTCTGGGAGAGCCGCGCCTTCTACGACTCGTTCATGGCCCGCTCCCACGACCGGCTCGCCTCGGCCCAGTCGGGCACGTTCAAGGACGCCCAGGTCAGGCTCTTCGACCACCGTTTCGACGTGAAGACCGGCTTCGAACCGCGTTTCACGGACGCCGATCTGCTCAGGGTGGCGCTGTGCCGCGTGCACGAGGAGCGGTCGGAACACTTCGTGCTGATGCAGGAGAAGGTCTGGAACCCGGCCATGGCCGGATCGCCCGGTATGGTCCGGGGACTGTTCGCGGAGGCGCCCGGGCACGAGTTCCTGGTGCTGTCGATGTGGCGGTCGGCCGCCGAGCACGGCAAGTACCGCACCGAGCGGGTGGAGCGCCTCGCGCTGAGGGCGCAGACGGAGGCCGACGTCGCGGCCCTGGCGGGGGACATCGTGGAGATGGAGTCGGCCTGGACGGTGTGACGTCCGGGCTCGCGAAGGTGCGCGCCGGCGTGGCGCGGGGTGTGGGACGTGTGTGACCTACGCCGTACACGGCCCGCACGGGTGCTCGTCCGGCCGTCACTCGATCTAGGGTTTCGGCATGGCACGACCACGGCGCATCGTCCTTGTCCGACACGGCGAATCAACGGGCAATGTTGATGACTCCGTCTATGAACGCGAACCCGATCACGCCCTGGCCCTGACCGAGCGGGGCACGCGGCAGGCGGCGGAGACGGGTGAGCGGCTGCGGGAACTCTTCGGCCGCGAACACGTCAGCGTCTACGTCTCCCCCTACCGCCGCACGCACCAGACGCTGAGCGCCTTCCGGCTCGACCCGGAGCGGATACGCGTGCGCGAGGAACCGAGGCTGCGCGAGCAGGACTGGGGCAACTGGCAGGACCGGGAGGACGTGCGTCTGCAGAAGGCCTACCGGGACGCCTACGGGCACTTCTTCTACCGGTTCGCCCAGGGGGAGTCCGGAGCCGACGTCTACGACCGGGTCGGCGGCTTCCTGGAGAGCCTGTTCCGCAGCTTCGAGGCCCCCGACCACCCCCCGAACGTCCTGATCGTCACCCACGGTCTGGCCATGCGGCTGTTCTGCATGCGGTGGTTCCACTGGACCGTGGCGGAGTTCGAGTCGCTCTCGAACCCGGGGAACGCCGAGATGCGGATGCTCGTTCTGGGGGAGAACGGCAAGTACACCCTCGACCGGCCTTTCGGGCGCTGGCGGGATCCGGAACCCTACGGGATCACCGGATGAACAGAGGGTCACCGGATAGAGTGGCAGGGCGATGACCGCTGATTCCTCTTCCGCCGGGCGCCTGGACCGCGCCCTGGCCAGTCTGCGCGGCGTGTCCGTGGGAGACGCGCTCGGCTCCCAGTTCTTCGTGCCGGTGAACTACCCGCTGCTCAAGCGTCGCGAACTGCCTCCGGCACCCTGGCAGTGGACGGACGACACGGAGATGGCGTGCTCCGTCGTCTCCGTCCTGGCCACGCACCACCGGATCGACCAGGACGCCCTCGCGTGGTCCTTCGCCACGCACCACGACTTCGACCGGGGGTACGGGCCCGCGGTCAACCGGCTGCTGCGACTGGTCCGCGAGGGCGGCGACTGGCGGGAACTCGCCGCCGCGCTCTTCGACGGGCAGGGGTCGTGGGGCAACGGCGCCGCGATGCGGATCGCGCCGTTGGGCGCCTGGTACGCGGACGACCCGGAGCAGGCCACCCACCAGGCCGAGATCTCCGCCTATCCCACGCATCAGCATCGTGAGGCCGTGGTCGGTGCCATGGCCGTCGCGGCGGCGGCCGCGCTGGCCGCCGCGCCCGGCGGGCCGCCCGGCTCGGAGGCCCTCCTCGACGGGGTCATCGCGCTGGTGCCCGCGAGGAGCGCGGTCGGTGCGGGGCTGCGCAGGGCCCGGGACATGCTCGACTACGGCGACGCGGCCACCGTCGCGGCCGTGCTCGGTTGCGGACGGCGTACGACGGCGCACGACACGGTGCCCTTCGCGCTCTGGTCGGCGGCCCGGTCCCTCGGTGACTACGAGCGGGCGTTCTGGACGACCGCGCAGGTGGGCGGGGACGTCGACACGACCTGTGCGATCGTGGGCGGCGTGGTCGCCGCCGGGAGGGCGGGGGCACCGCCCGCGGAGTGGGCCGACCGGGTCGAGCCCCTGCCGGACTGGATGCGGACCGCGGTCTGAGGGCGGGGACCGGACACCGCCCCGGCTCGAGGACGAAGTCCGGAACTCTCTGTGCACGCCGGGAACTCTCCGTGACCGGCGGCCGTTGTCGAAGTGTCCGCTGTGTGAGGCATGGGGCCTGACACGTGTAGACACGTCTGTCGTACGGGAGCGGTGCGGGGGAGGGGCCGTGGTGGTGATCGTGAAGGCGTTGCCCAGGGTCCTGTTCGCCCTGATGGGCACGAGCCGGCCGGGCGTTCGCCGGCCGAGTCCGAAGACGTCGGCGGGTGCGCTGCCGGGCCGGCTCCGTGGTGTTCCCTTCTCAGCCCATGCCCGGTCCGGCGGAGCCGGACAGCGCCTCCAGGTCGCTCTTGCGGACCCGGATGACGAACCAGGCGGTGGCCAGGGCGAGTACGGCCATCGCGGCAGCCGGGACGAAGGCCGTGGAGATGCCCTCGGTGAGCACCTCGTGACCCCAGGGGGCGGGCAGTTGCTGCGTCTGGGCGAACTCCGCCTTCTGCTGCGCCGTTCCTTCCGCGAGGAAGCCCGGGATCTGCTTCTCCGCCTCGTCCTTGCTGGCCGTGCCGAACACCGTCGTCAGGAGGGCCAGTCCCACCGACCCGCCCACCTGCTGGGTCGCGTTGAGCAGTCCGGACGCGGCGCCGGCCTC
Source organism: Streptomyces sp. NPDC018964 (assembly GCF_044390325.1). Lineage (NCBI taxonomy): Bacteria > Bacillati > Actinomycetota > Actinomycetes > Kitasatosporales > Streptomycetaceae > Streptomyces > Streptomyces sp. NPDC018964. Next base: position 353,797 of record NZ_JBIRYZ010000005.1, on the reverse strand, counting down.
GTGCTGGGCCACGCCGGAGACCGCGGTGAGCGTCAGCGTCACGAAGTTCAGTCCCATGCCGAAGCCGAAGACCAGCATGGGGCCGAGGATGCCGCCGGCGTACGAACTGTCGGAGCTGATCAGCGTCTGCCAGGTCAGTCCGATCGCGGCGAGCGCCGACCCGACGAGCATGAACGGCTTGGGGCCGAACACGGGAAGGAAGCGCTGCGACAGACCGGCCCCGAGCGCGATGACGACTGTCACCGGCAGGAAGGCGAGTCCGGCTTCGATCGGGCTGTATCCGAGCACGTTCTGCACGAAGAGGACGATGTAGAAGAACATGCCGAACATCGCCGCGGCCAGGCTGAGCATGATCACGTACGTGCCCGCGCGGTTGCGGTCGGTGAACATCCGCAGCGGGGTGATCGGCTCCTTGGCCCGGGACTCGATCAGCGCGAAGGCCACCAGCAGGACCACGGCGGCCGCGAAGGAGCCGATGGTCAGCCCGTCCCGCCAGCCCTCCTCCGCCGCGCGGATGAAGCCGTAGACGAGGGAGGCCATACCGGCCGTCGAGGCCACCGCGCCCGCGATGTCGAAACGGCCGGTGTGCCGCTCGGACTCGTTGATGTACATCGGTGTGAGGACGACGATCAGCAGGCCGATCGGCACGTTGACGAAGAGCACCCACCGCCAGTCGAGCCACTCGGTGAGCATGCCGCCCGCGAGGAGGCCGATGGCGCCGCCGCCCGCGGAGACCGCGGCGAAGATGCCGAAGGCGCGGTTGCGTTCGGGGCCTTCCGGGAACGTGGTGGTGATGAGCGCCAGCGAGGTGGGCGAGGCGATGGCGCCGCCCACGCCCTGCAGGACGCGCGCGGCCAGCAACTGCCACGGTTCCTGGGCGAATCCGCCGAGCAGGGAGGCGAGGGTGAACAGCAGGATGCCGGTCATGAAGACGCGGCGGCGGCCGAGGATGTCGCCGGCCCGGCCGCCGAGCAGCAGCAGGCCGCCGAAGGTCAGGGTGTAGGCGCTGATCACCCAGGTGAGGTCGGTGGTGCTGAACTCGAGAGCGTTCTGGATGTGCGGCAGCGCGATGTTCACAATCGTCGAGTCGAGGACCACCATGAGTTGGCAGGCCGCGATGACGGTGAGTGCGATGCCGGGACGGCCGGCCCGGCGGGCCGCGCCTGGCTTCTGGTCCTGGATCAAAGGAGAGGTTGTCACTATGGGTCCCCCACGAGTGCGTCAGTGAACGCTCGCGTTCACTGTTGCGTCAACGGTATGAGTCCCCGACAGTGAACGCAAGCGTTCACTTAATGCGTTACCGCTCGGCGTGTCCCCCTCGGTCGCCGCGCGGTGCGCGCTTCATCCCCGAATGCCCGCTTCCTCTGCTCGTTGGAGAGTCAGATGGTTTCTTCGAGCTGGGTGGCCGCCCAGGATCGGACGGCCGCATCCCGCCGCCGCGGTGCCGTACTGGAACGCGCGATCCTCGATGCCGCCCTGGAGCAGCTCAGTACGGTCGGCTGGAACGGCCTGACGATGGAGGGCGTCGCCGCGGGCGCCCAGACCGGAAAGGCCGCCGTCTACCGGCGCTGGCCGTCCAAGGAGGACCTGGTCGCCGACGCGCTGCGGGCCGGGCTGCCGCGGTTCGACGAGGCGCCGGACCTGGGCGGCGTGCGCGAGGATCTGCTGGACCTGTGCCTGCGGGCGCGTGACGCGATGTTCTCCCAGCCGGGATGTGCTCTGCGTTCGGTCATTCACGAATGTGACACGCTTCAGGCCGAGCGCTTCCATGCCGTCATCTTCGACGGGGTCGTGGAACCCACCATCAAGATGCTGCGCGCCGTGATCGAGCGCGGAATCGAGCGGGGGGAGGTGCGTGCCGACGCGGCGAACGGATATGTCTTCGACGCCATTCCGGCGATGATGATGTATCGCTCGAAGGTGTGCGGCAGTGAATGGTCGGACGTCGATCTGGAGGAGATGATCGACCAGTTGATGGTTCCGCTGCTGCGGCCGGAGAGCTTCTGACCGCGGTTTCCGTGAGCGGCCGGCGCCGCTCGGGGGCCGGGGTGTCGCGGGCCCGCACGGGCGGCGTACGCTAAGGGCGCCATGCCGTACGAACCACCTACTCACACCGTCGAGCGCTCTCTGCGCGCCACGACCGGGGCGAAGATCGTTGCAGGTGTCGACGAGGTGGGGCGCGGCGCGTGGGCCGGCCCTGTCACCGTCTGCGCGGCGGTCACCGGACTGCGCAGGCCCCCGGAGGGCCTCACCGATTCCAAGCTCCTCACCGTCAGGCGACGCACCGAGCTCGCCGAGACACTGCGGAGCTGGGTGACCTCGTACGCCCTGGGGCACGCTTCCCCCGAGGAGATCGACGCCCTGGGGATGACGGCCGCGCTGCGGCTGGCGGCGGTGCGTGCGCTGGGGGAGCTGCCGGTCCGGCCGGACGCGGTGATCCTCGACGGCAAGCACGACTATCTCGGCACGCCCTGGAAGGTCCGTACGGTCATCAAGGGCGACCGGTCGTGCGTGGCCGTCGCGGCGGCCTCGGTGATCGCCAAGGTTCAGCGCGACAAAATGATGGCCGAACTGGGTGCCGACCATGCAGACTTCGGTTTTGCGGACAACGCCGGGTATCCGTCGCCCGTGCACAAGGCCGCACTGGAGGTCCGGGGCCCCACTCCGTACCACCGGTTGTCGTGGGCGTATCTTGATGCGCTGCCCCAGTGGCGGCACCTCAAGAAGGCCCGCAGCTGGACAGAAGGGCGCGTTCGGGAGATCGAGGGGCAACTCGGCTTCGATTTCTGACGGGCCGCTCGTACTCATGTGCCACCCGGCGGCGCGAGCCGTACCAACGTTTGATAAAAATCAGCTCATGCCTCTCATTCCCGAGGAGCCTCAGATTCACGAGAGTGCCCAGGGTCCCCGCACCGCGCCGACCCCCCGCCCCGTACCCGGTCCCCGCCCCGCGGCTTCGTCGCGTCCCGGTCGCCCCGGCCCGCCGCGGCCCGCGCCACCGGTGCAGCGCGCGTCGCGTGACGCGGCCAAGCCCGTTCCTCCGGGCCCGCCCGCGTCCAAGGCGGCCACCCCGCAGCTCCAGTTGATCCCGGCCTCGGCCCAGGGGGCGCTCGACGCCGCCGAAGAGGCCGTGGACCTGCTGCTGGACTCGGGCCGCGCCCCCGGCGACGTGCTGGTGATCACCACCGGCGACCCGCACCCGTGGGCCACCCACGAACTGTCCTTCGGCGAAGCCTCCTACTGGGCCCAGCACGACGCCGGTGACGACGTCTTCTACACGGACGCCAAGGTCGCCGAGCGTGCCGGTGCGCGGCCTGTCGTCGTGGTCGCCGTCAACGGAGGCCCGGAATCCGTGGCCGCCTCCGCCCTGTCGGCGGCGCATGCCCGGGCCGGCGCCCTGCTGATCGTCTGCGGCGACCCGCAGCGCATCAACTCGGTGCTGGGCGCGGGCGTCTGAGCCGACGCCTCGGCATCCGGCCGGACGCGGACGCCGCGGTCGCGGCGTCCGCACGATCGGCGGTTCGGCGTGCCCGGGACCGGAGGAGCGATGCTCCTGCGTCTCCGCCGCCCCGGCACGGGGCCGGGGCGGGCGTCGTGCCGAGGCGGCGCACCGCGCCGTTGTGCGGTCCGTCCCGCATCACCCTGCGTCGCCCGGATGCCCGACGGCGTCTCCGTGACGTCAGCGTGCCGCCGCGCGGCGCAGAACCTCCGACGCGGCGCCACCCGTGCGCGGTATCCGGGGAGGCACCGTGGTCGTGGCAAACGGTTCCGGCGCCGAGCCGGCGCTGGGGTGGCGGCCGCCGCGCCCCTCACCGAGAACCTGCCACCCGTCACGGGTCAGCGTGATGTACGCCCCGCAGCGCAGCCCGTGCAGGGTGCAGGCGTCGCGCAGTCCCCACATCCACGCGCCGTCCTCCTCCGTCCAGCGCGCGTCGCCGTCGCGGCAGTAGAGCAGCACGGCGGTGCGCACCGGGGTGCGGCGGCGCAGGTCGTGCGGGATCACCCGGCGCAACTGGTCCAGCAGTACATTACGGAGCAGCCAGCCGTCCGCGGAGGTGGTGCGCCGGGTGAACGACGCGCTCGCCCGCACACGTTCGTCCGGATCGAGCACGGCGACGACCGCGGTCGCCGGACCGGGACGGTGCCGGGCGTGCAGTCCGCTGACGACCTCCCGCGGGCTGCCCAGCAGCGGGATTCCCGCGGCGGCCCACTCCGCGGGTTCGAGCACACGGTTGGCGGAAGCGGCGGACGTCGACAGCGATGCCGCCGAGGACGGAGCGAATCCGAAGGTCACGGTCCTCCCTTCGGCTACGCCCGGACTGCGGGCAGGGTCGGATTCGGGGGAGCGCGCACGCAGCGGAGCCCTACCAGATCGGCGGGCGAGCCGTGCGGGTGCGTCCTTCAATTCTTCCTGTCGAACTTGGATGCGGCAACGAGCAAATTGAGGAAGCGGCCCGGTATCGGGTGTTACACGTCTTATATCCCCACCTGTTGGACGGGCCGAACCATCAGCCCTGTACGGCCAGCACCAGAGGCAGCACGCCTTGTGCACCGGCCCGCCGGAGCAGACGCGCCGCGACCGCGAGGGTCCAGCCCGTCTCCGTGTAGTCGTCCACGAGGAGGACCGGGCCCGGCGTCTCGGCCAGCGCGGCGGCGAGGTCGGCGGACACGGTCAGCGCCCCGTCCAGGGCCTTGAGGCGCTGCGCGCTGTTGCTCCGGGAGACGGAGCGGGCCTCGCCCGTGTAGGCCACCGATCCCAGCAGCGGCAGCCGTCCGATCTCCGCGATGCGCGCCCCCAGCGAGTGGATCAGCCGGGGTCGGCTGCGGGAGGCGAGGGTGACCACTCCCACCGGCCGGGGCCGGGGCTCCGTCGCCCCCGGGGCCCAGCCGCCGGGCCCCTTGGCCCAGTCCGCCAGTACGCCCACCACGGCCCGGGCGACGTCGTCCGGCACCGGCTCGTCCGGTGCCTGCGGCGCGAACATCGGACGCAGCCGGTTGCCCCAGCCGATGTCCGACAGGCGCCCCAGCGCCATGCCCCGATCGGCCTGTTCCCCCGCCGGAATGCGCCCCTTGAGGTCCATGCCGATCGCCGGGAGCCCGGTGGGCCACATCCGCCGGGGCTCCACCTCGACGCCCGCCCGGCCGAGATCCACGCGGGCCGCCTCGAGGGCGGTCGAGGAGGCCTCGGGGGTGTACCGCGCGCCCGCGCAGTTGTCGCAGCGGCCGCAGGGCTTGGCGCCCTCGTCGTCCAACTGGCGCCGCAGGAACTCCATCCGGCAGTCCGTGCTCGCCGCGTACGCGCGCATCGCCTGCTGTTCGGCCTTGCGCTGGCGCGCCACCCACGCGTACCGCTCGGCGTCGTACGTCCACGGTTGCCCGGTCGCGATCCAGCCGCCCTTGACCCGCTTCACCGCCCCGTCCACGTCGAGCACCTTGAGCATGGTCTCCAGGCGGGAGCGGCGCAGCTCCACCAGCGGCTCGAGGGCCGGCAGCGACACGGGCCGGTCGGAGCGCGCGAGGACGTCGAGCGTACGGCGCACCAGGTCCTCCGGGGGGAAGGCGAGCGACGCGAAGTACTCCCAGATCGCCTCGTCCTCCTTCCCCGGCAGCAGTAGCACCTCGGCGTGCCGGACACCGCGTCCGGCGCGGCCGACCTGCTGGTAGTAGGAGATGGGGGAGGACGGTGAGCCGAGATGCACCACGAAGCCCAGGTCGGGCTTGTCGAAGCCCATGCCGAGCGCGGAGGTGGCGACCAGGGCCTTCACCTTGTTGGCGAGCAGGTCCTCCTCGGCCTGCTGCCGGTCGGCGTTCTCCGTCCTGCCGGTGTACGGGGCGACGGTGTGCCCGCGCTGCCGCAGGAAGGCGGTGACCTCCTCGGCGGCGGCCACGGTGAGCGTGTAGACGATCCCCGAGCCCGGGAGCTCGTCCAGGTGGTCGGCGAGCCAGGCCATCCGGTGCGCGGCGTCCGGCAGGCGCAGCACGCTCAGGCTCAGGCTCTCCCGGTCCAGCGGGCCCCGCAGCACCAGCGCGTCCGACGAGCCTCCCGTGCCCAGCTGTTCCGCTACGTCGGCGGTGACACGGGCGTTGGCGGTGGCGGTGGTGGCGAGGACGGGCACGCCGTCCGGGAGGTCGGCGAGCATGGTGCGCAGCCGGCGGTAGTCCGGGCGGAAGTCGTGCCCCCAGTCGGAGATGCAGTGCGCCTCGTCGACGACCAGGAGCCCGGTCGCGGCGGAGAGCCTGGGCAGCACCTGGTCGCGGAAGTCGGGGTTGTTCAGCCGCTCCGGGCTCACCAGCAGCACATCGACGTCGCCCGCGGCGATCTCCGCCTGGACGGACTCCCATTCCTCGCTGTTGGAGGAGTTGATGGTCCGGGCGCGGATTCCGGCTCTGGCCGCGGCCTCCACCTGGTTGCGCATGAGCGCCAACAGCGGGGAGACGATCACGGTGGGGCCGCTGCCCCGGGCCCGCAGCAGTGAGGTGGCCACGAAGTAGACGGCGGACTTGCCCCAGCCCGTGCGCTGCACGACCAGGGCCCGGCGCTTGTCGGCGACCAGTGCCTCGATCGCCCGCCACTGGTCCTCGCGCAGCCGGGCCCCGCCCGAGGCGTCCCCGACGAGGCGGGCGAGAACCGCGTCGGCGGCCGTGCGGAGATCCGCGTTGCTCGTGTGCTCCATGGGTCCATCCAACAGGACACCACTGACATGCGGGCGGGCGCGCGGGAGCGGTCCTCGGACCCCGAAGCCGGTGACATGTCCCTGGTCGGATTTATCCACAGGGAAAACCGGAAGGCTGCAATCCGCGAGATCGTCTTCGCATGACGAACCACGGCGAAACCACTGGATCCCCCGAAAACGGTGACATCCGCGGACGCGACACCGGTCCCCGGACACCCGGCGACGAAGACCGCGCACCGCGTCCGCAGGACATCACCTGCACCGCGTACGACAGCCATGGCGACGGACAGCAGGTCACCCTGCGCTCCCCGGCCGAGCTCGCCGACGCCCTGCCCTACCTGCTCGGCTACCGTCCCGAGGACAGCATCGTGCTGGTCGCCCTGCACGACAAGGACGGACGGGGCCGGTTCGGCGGCCGCGCCCGGCTCGGCGTCCCCGCCAACCCCGACGACTGGCCCTCCGCCGCCCGGCAGCTGGTCCACGGTCTGGTGACGGGCAGCGAGCGCCGGGGCGCCCGGCCCGAGCAGATGGTCGTCTTCCTCTGCCACGAACCGGGCCCGGGCGAATCGGGCCGGCAGGTCAAGGAGCGGCTGGGGCCGCTCGCCCACACCCTGCGCCTGGAGTGCGGTGCCCTGGACATCCCGGTGGTGGAGGCCCTGTGCGTCTCGGACGGCCGCTTCTGGTCGTACTGGCCCAGTCGCCGCGCTGAGCAGGCACTTGTCTCTGATCCCGCATGATCCGGACACCACCAGGACACACCGGCACGGCGGCTCACTGAATCATGGTGATGCCGTCGGGGACGACGTAGATCACGATCACCGTGACGATGACGCCCAGGGTCCAGCGGAAGGCGCGGGCGGACGAATCGATGGCCTCACGACCCGAGCCGCCCGACTCGCGGACAAGGAGCGCGCGCAGCAGAGCGACGACGACGGCGAGCAGGATCGCGATGACCACCGCTGAAACGCTGGTGAACATGAACTAGGAGCCCTTCTTCCCGATAGACCGGGTGAGGGCCCCTTGCTTCCAGGCATGCCTCAGGAAGGGAACCCGTCACCTTTCCTGAGGTGGCGCTGCTTCTCGCGAAGTGAGCGCCGCCGGGGGAGAAGTTACCACACAGCGCGTAGTGCCTCCGTCACTCAATCGTGAGGCCACCGAGGGCGCTCTGGACGGCGTCGCGCGTGGTGTCCTCGACCTCGTCGAAGAGGTGCACATACACGTCGAGCGTCACGGAGGGCTTGGCGTGCCCCAGCCGCTTCTGCACTGTCTTGATCGATTCCCGGTGGGCGATTAGCAGGGACGCGTAGTAGTGCCGAAGATCGTGCATGGACGCCGACTGCGGTATCCGTATCGGCGAGTCCGCCTCTGCCAGTGCCTCGTTCGCCCGCGTGCGCATGTTCGCCCACACACCGGACCAGTTGCCGCCGTTGATCGCCGCCCTGCCGCTGCCGTTGGCGAAGACGAGGAGCGCCGTACGCGCGTGAGGGCGGCGGGAATCGGTCCGGTCGACCAGTTCCACGGGTACCGGTGGAAAGCGCCTCACGTGCTCGTTCAGGGCCTCCACGACGCCCTTGGCGAGCGGCACCGTCCGGTAGCTGCTGTCCGTCTTGGGCGGGCCGATGTAGGGCTCCCCCTGGTCGAGCCGCACCGCCTGCTGCCGCACGTGCACCTCGCCCTTGTCGAGGTCGAGGTCCCGGAGTTCGAGGCCGACGAGTTCGCCCATCCGCAAGCCCGACCCGGCCGCCAGCAGCACCATCGCCCGGTACCTGGGCGGGGCCGCCGCGACGAGTGCCGCCACCGCCTCATGCGGCAGCGGGACGATCTCCGGGCGGCGTGCGCTGGGAGCCTTGATGCCCGCGCACGGGTTCTTGACGATCACGTCGTTGTGCACCGCCCAGGTGAGGACCGCCTTGAGCCGGCCGTAGATGATCGCCGTCGTCGACTCGGCCAGCGTCTGACGCAGGATCTTCAGCCACTGTTCGATGTCGCCGCGCTTGAGGCCGCCGACGGCGCGGTCGCCGAGGTACGGGTATACCCAGATCCGGAACTGCCGCTCGGCTCCCTGGGCGGTCTGAGGCCGGTGGTCGGCGCTAGCCAGCCACCCCTCGCAGACCTTCCGCAGCGGCATCCTCGGGGCATCGGGGTCGATGTAGTGGCCGCGTTCCAGGTCGGTCGTGACCTTCCGGGCGAACTTGTCGGCGTCGCCCTTCTTCGTGAAGGACTTCCGCCGCTCCCGACGCCCCTCATCCCGCCAGCGGACGGCGTAGCGCTTGCCGGTGCCGTGGATGTCTGAGGGGAACAACTCGCCATTGCTGGTTGTGTGTTCGGTGCAGGGGTCGACATTCCGGCGGGGATTCCGGGAATGCCAGCGATCTTCGACGGTGGCCATGGCGGTGCTCATTCCGTGCTGGTGTCCACGTCCAGCCTACTGCTGCCCGAAGATTTTGTAGCTTCACATAAGCGGATAAGGCTTTCCGGCTCCGAATGTCCAGGTCAGCGGCATTGTTGATCTCGAATTTCCGTGAATTCGCGTGTCGCGATTGGTGTTGTTGGGGTTTTCGGCGCTTTCGCTTTTCCTGGGAGGGGCGGCGCATGGTGATTTCATCACAGGCCACCGAAACGTGAGAGAGGCCGCGCCATGGCAACCGAACTCCTGTCGATCCGGGAACTCGCTGAATTCCTCGGCGTCCCCATCCAGACGATCTACTGCTACAACTACGACGGCAGCGGCCCCCGTCGCATCAAGTTCGGCAAGCACGTGCGCTACCGCCGCACCGACGTCGAGAAGTGGCTCGAAGAGCACACCGTAGAGAAGGCCGCATGACGGGCGGCACATGCCACAGGGGTCATCCGTGGCTCGGAAACGAGTACTGGGCACCCGCGTCGCCGTCGCACCCGAAGCCCTACCGGCAATACCGTAAATGCCGCCAGCAACGGCAGCCCGAGTACAACCGCCGCTACCGGCAGCACCTCGCCGAACGGCGCAGAGCGGCGAAGGAAAAGGACGCCTGAACGCGACTCCGCCCCCGGCCAGGAGAGGTCGACCGGGGGCGGAATCAATGCAACTTCTGCGAACCCCGCCGCACCGGAGGTGACCAGCCCCGAACAGTGAAAGCGAGATCACCCATGAGTGTAACCGACGGTAATGCATCCGCGCATACCGCTATCGCCGTGCTGGCGGAACGAGCTGTGACGTACCACGGCGAAGCCGAGAAGATACGGGACGAAGTCGCAAGGCTCATGCCGCACCTTCTCGCCGCGTTCGACGCCGAGGTGGCCGTCGCCCAGGACCGGGCGGAAGAGGGGGTCTACGGCAAGCTCGTGCGCAATGTCGTCGACGCCGACGCCGTCGACACCCTCCCCGACCCGGTGCCGCTCATTGACGGCCTTCTCGACGCGGACACGGTCGCCTGGATCTACGGGGCGCCCGGATCGTTCAAATCGTTCCTGGCGCTCCATATGAGTGCGTGCGTCGCGACCGGCGAACGGTTCTGCGGCCACTCCGTGAAACGGCCGGGAACCGTGCTGTACCTCTGCGCCGAGGGCAAGCGAGGGCTCAAGAAGCGGGTTAAGGCATGGGAGCGGCATTACGGCCGACCCATGTCCGGCGTCAGGTTTCTGCCGGTGGCCGTCCAGTTGCTCGACGCCGAACAGCTCGACGCCTTGGTGCGCGTCTGCCGGGAGGCCGGCCCTGTGCTGGTGGTCATCGACACCCAGGCGCGCTGCACCGTCGGTGTGGACGAGAACAGCAACGGCCAGATGGGGCAAGTCGTCGCCGCCGCCGACCGGATACGCGAAGCGACGGGGGCCTGCGTCCTGTTCGTCCACCACACCGGCCGCGACGGGAAGAACGCCCGAGGCGCGTCGGCGATGGACGGCGCAGGCGACGCGATGATCAAGGTAGAAAGCGACAAGACTGCCGGGCTCATCACGATGAAGTCGGAGAAGCAGAAGGACTCCGCCAACTTCCCGTCGATCACTCTTCGCGTCCAGATGGTAGCGGAGAGCGTGATTCTCTCTCACGAGACCGTGAGAATTTCGACCGACGGTGAAGCAGAAGTTCTCAGGGTTCTCACGGAACTTCTCACTGAGCCCTCCAGCCCGACGAAGATCGTCCGGCTTGCCGAGACTCCGGAGTCGACGACGTACCGGGCGATAAAGAACCTGGCCACTAGGGGTGTCCTGGTAAATGAAGGCTCAGAGGGGCGGCCGCGCTACAGGCTCGTCCAGGGGTAAGATCCGCTGCCAAATTCTCATCCCTTTCACTGAAATTCTCACTGTCGCTCAAATTCTCACCGGCCCCCTCCCCTAGGAGGGGCCGGGAATGAGAAATTCCGGCGTCGCGAGAGATGACACCGACATCGAAAGGATCACTGTCATGGGCAGGATCAAGGTCAACAAACCCCGTCGGCCTCGACGGACGACGACACCGGTAGAGCAGGAGCTGCGAGCACTGGTCGGAGAACGCATCCCCGGCGGCTGCGATCACTGCAACGCCGATCAAGTACTGAAGTCGGACGTGTCGGCACCGGGGATCTTCATGCTCAACGTGCAGCACAACGACGGATGCCGTTGGTACGCCGAGCACTGCGAGGGGATGGGTCGATGAATGCCCTTGGACGTCCCTCGGATGGCTTTCTCCCCCCTGGCCGGACCAACTCCATTACCGCCTCCGTGAAAGGTCCGCAGAAAGGCGCACAGCCATGATCTATTCCGACGCCGACCGGCTGCTCGCCACCGGTCGTGATCGCGATGCCATCGCCGAAGCCGTCGCCTTCTACGTCCGGAACTCCCCGCCGTCTCCGCACTCCCGCCGCAATCGCGACATCTACAGAAACCTCGGCACTGCGGAACCGTCGGGTGCCCTTGCCGGGGAAGAATTCCTATCAGTGGCCGATGCGGCACAGCTCCTGGGGATCTCGCAACGCCAAGTACGGAACACAGCGCTCACCATGACGGGTGCTTACCGGCTGCCGAACGGCATATGGAGACTCCCCAGGGGTGAACTACTGGCACTGGCCGAACAAAGGGCCGTCGAAAGGAGGCGCAGTGTTCCCCGAGCGCAAAACCTTCACGTCGCATGACGTCAAGGCCGCCGACGGCACCGTCACCGCTATGTTCAGCGTCTACGGCAATATTGACCACGACGGCGACGTCGTGACGCCTGGCGCGTTCACCGACGGCCAGGAAGTCGTCATCAGCGCGTACAACCACTCCTCCTGGGGCCCGAACCTCCCCGTCGGTAAAGGTGTCATCCGGACCGGTAGTTCCGGTGGCGCTCTGGTGGAAGCGACATTCTTCAAGTCGCAGGCCGCGCAGGACACCCTGGAAGTCATCCGGGAACTGGGGCCACTCCAGCAGTGGTCGTTCGGCTTCAACATCCTGGACTACTCGCACGGCGACCAGAACGGCACAGCGGTGCGGTTCCTCAAGTCCCTGGACGTCTTCGAGGTCAGTCCGGTGCTCCGTGGCAGTAACAGTGCCGCACACACTGTCGAGACCAGTTCCATCGCCGCCATCCGCGCCCGAGTGCTCGCCGAGGAAGCTCACAGGACTTACGCATCGTTCGTCCTGCGCCAAATCGCCGAAGCCAACCGGGAGGTGGCCTGATGATGATCCGCGTCGACGGCACGACCAGCCAGTACGCCGCGGCCAAAGCGGCTCTGGCCGTTCACGCCAAACGGGCCGGCTGGCCTCCCAGGACTCCCGTGCAGATCCGCTTCTATCGCACCGACGTTGGCAGCAGTCCGAGGGCGTTCACCGGGTTGTTCGACGGTCGGTGCGTCATCGCCCTCGACGTCTCGCTGGACGAGCTGGGCGTCTACGACCACTGCAAGCAGGCGATCAACGACCTGGTCGCGAAGTTGAAGGAGCACTCATGACGCTGTCACCGACCGAACAGGCCCGCGCCGACCTTCTGGCCTCCCTGGAACTGTCGACGGTCCGCGACCTGGACGACCCCAACGTCGCCGAAACCCTGGCGATCAAGGTCATCGCACGCCTGGACGAAGAGGCGTACCGGCATCTGATCCACATCGTCGACCGCGCCAAGGCCATCGCCGTCGCGCGCAGCAAGGGGGAGGCGTCGTGAGGACCGGTGCCCAGAACAAGGCCATCACCAGCGTCAGCACCAAGGGCGGCGGCGGCAAGTGCGAGCGGTGCGGGCGGCAGCGCGGACCTCAGTCCTGCCGGACCGTCGAGGGCCCTGTCGCTGGGGAGTACTGCGTCCAGTGGGGGCTGGAGCCCGACCCTGTCCGGGGATACATCAAGCCAACCCCGGACCCGGTGCTCCGTCACGAACGGGGGGCCATCGACAAGTGGGCGGACGCCATCGCCGACGCCACCAAGAAGATGCAGGACTGGGATCAGGAGCTGGCCAAGGCCAAGGCCAAGTGGCTGGCCGCAGTCCACGCCCAGCAGACTCAGCCCCAGCCTCAGACCGTCTGGCGTCGTGGTGGTGGTGAGCCCGTGAGCGTCGGCCTAACGCGGGCCGATATCGAGCGCCTGGCCGTTGCCGAGCGTGACGCCCGCGAGGAACTGAACACAGTCGAGTCAGGTTGGCAGCTCCAGCGCAAGATGCTCAGTGACATCGAGCATCGCGCTGAGTACGACCGCACATATGCACGACTCGAAGATCGTGGTCAACGACCAATTGTTAATGACGAGTGAAACGTTGACTTCAATGAAAGCGAACTCGTCATCGAGGGCGACGAGTTACCCGCACCCGTAGTGATCGGTGAGGCCGCACCCTCCCGGTTGCTGCGAACTGTCCAGCATTCAAGAGTCAAGACGGCGGGCGAGTGGGAGACCCTAACCACCCAGGGGGGAGGGGATCATGCTTAAAGAGATCCCCTTGGCGACCCCGCGCTCGGTCCAACATTTTTTCGCGCGCCCGATTTTTCATGCATCCCCCCGCTGCGGAAAAGGTGAATTGATCATGGTCGGTACTCCGAGGACGAGGGCCCCTAGGGTAGGGACGCCGAGGGTTCCGATCCCGTGGAACTGCCACGCGTGCGGTACGCGGGAGGGCCGGAGCCGGGGCAATCCTGACCTCTGCGCCCCGTGCGAGTACCGGCGGAGGCGACCACGATGACCAGTCGTACGTGTGAAGCATGCGGTCAGCGTTTCGAGCAGGTGGGCCCTGGACGCCCCCGCCGCTACTGCGACGCCCATCGGCCCCGCCACGGCCACCGACGCCACCAGGACGCCCGTGCCGCGCTGGGCGACGTCACCGGCATGCCGTGCAGCCGCTGCGGCAGCCCGATCCTGGACGGTCAGCCCTGGGACCTGGACCACGCCGATGGTGGCGGCCCCGGCGACTACAACGGGCCGGCGCACGCGTCGTGCAACCGCAGAGCCGGGGCCCACAAGGGCAACGCAGCCCGTAGGGCGGTCTCCGAGCGTCCGGAGGCACCGTCCCTGACCATCACTCCCGACCACGTCCCGGGCGGCTTCCAGAACGCCGCTGGGGCCGTCTACTGCAAGTGCCCGCAGTGCGCGAAACCGGACCCGCCGCAGCACTGGGGGCGCGGTCGCTGGTGGGCGAATGTCGGCGGTCGGTGGGTACCGGGTTGTGGGGGGTCTCGCGACTGGTGAGGAAGGGGGGCTGGCGGCTACCGCTTCGTGCCGTCGTCATCCAAGGCCTCCTGTGCAGCATCAATAAAGGCGTCTACAGCCAAATCCAGTTTTTGACCGCGATCGCCGGCACTTTTGAATGCTTGTCTCAGTGAGTCCCTCCTGCGAGGGGTACTGATAAGTGACGCCACTGAGGAGGTGAGGGCTAAAGAGCGATTGCTTACTGTTTTGGCGATTTTTGTTATATCTTCCGGGCCGGCCAGTTGGACGCGTGTCAGGACTGTCATGACGTTGATGTGGAGACGGTAGGCGTCTTCCACTAGTGTCTCGTAAGCGACTCCTGAGGATCGGAAGTGGCGATCAAATTCCTCTTGATCCTCTGGCGGGCTTTCCTCGAACAAGGGCGCAGCATGGTTCAGTTGCTCCCTGACCGCTGCTATGAACTCTTCGTAGACCGCCTGCCGGGCATCGCGCCGTTGTCGCCGGTGCTCACCGCGTGCTGTGATCTTCGCTTGTTCCCGTGCGGACCATCCCGTGGCGAGTGCCGCCGCTGTCGTCGCGACGGCCCCTGCAAGCGCGCCCAGTACTGCCGCCAACCCTGCGTCCATAGGGAGAGTTTGGCAGGAGCACGACGCCTTTATCGGAGTTAGCCGATCATGGCGCGATCTGTTCGGTAACTGATCGTCAATTCTATGGCCAGAGTTCGGGGTTACCCTGGGATTATCACTCGAATGGGTGAGCGAGGTGATTAACAGCACATCAGGGCATTTCAATTGGCGCTACTGATCGGTAGCCCGCGATGATCCTCCGCACAAGTCCTCACCGACGGAGGTGAGGCGGTCCGGTAGACCCCGAGTCCTGCCGCTGCCCGGACGTCTGTCTCGCACTCGGAGATCGGCAGGAGCGGGGGACCCAACGCAAGTTGCCGGGTCTCGTGAGCAGCCCTGAGGTGCGGGGGCATCAGGGAGTCGGCTAGGGGTGAAGCCGTGCGCATGGCACGGCCGGGCTTGTCTTCGTAGAGCCCGAACCCGACAGCTCACCTCGCAGGCGGCTACGAAGGTGAAGGCGAGCCATGTCGGCGCCGCAGAACAGCCCGCAGTCCCCTGTTCCTCACGTGCAGAGGAACAAGAAGATCGACGCTCTGATCGCCATCCTGGCATCGACCATCGTCGGCTTCGTCGCGGGCATCCTCCATCGGGTCATGGAAGGCGTCTCGTACTACGAGGCGCTCAAGACCGGAGGAGGGACGACGATCGGACTCCTGATCGTCATCTTCGTGATCCTGACCTACATCTGGTCCTGATCGCGTAGGAAGCAACACACAGCCTCCGGTAGCCCTCTCGACCCTTGGGGGTGCGCCGACGCCATGGCCGCCTGTACGGAGACCCCGACCAGCCCGGCCGCTTGATGGAGTGTGAGGAAGAGGTCCCGGTACTCACGCCGGGACCTCTTTCCTGATCACGAGGCCCTTGCCGCGCGTCTGATCTCAACTGGCACGCGGCCCCTCTTCGTTGTCAGTGGTGCATGCGAAAATCCGACCATGAGTGAAGAGGTGCGCCCCCGTATCGAGATGACGGACGACGAGGTGATCGGTGCCGCATCCATGCTGCTGGTTCAGCGCGGATACAGGGAGGCGGCTGCTCTCATGCTGGACGTGACGAGCGTCTGGATCGAGAGGCACACCGCCCACGAGGACTCCATGTCCTTCTCATATGAGAGGGAGTACCAAGAGGTCATCCTGGAGCTGGAGCCACGCCTCTTGCCCAACTCCGGTTATCTCGTCAACCACATCAAGTCGGCGTTCGAGGCCGTTGGGGCCGGCTGTGGGCGGAACATCGAGGATGTCTCGGTCCGAGAGGTCATCCCGAAGGTCGGACCGAACTGGCGGGAGCAGTTGGCCCGTGAGCTCAAGGGCGGGCACCAGACGAATCACGCCCGCAAGGTCCGGCTGGAGCCCCGGCATCCGGCCGAGGACGGTCTCCACTTCACCAACGAGTGGGAGCACCGCGTGTACCAGGTGCTCAAGGAGCAGCAGGCTTCCCTGCCGGACAACGACACCATCGGGATCATGCCCCTGGGCGCGCTGCGTGTACCGGGGCACACCTTCGAACCGGACTTCCTGATCACGTACCGAGGGCGGGTCGGTGTCATCGAGATCGACGGCCCGCACCACAAGGGCCGTGCCTCCGCCGACCGCAGCCGGGACCGGTTGTTCAAGCACGCCGGTGTCGAGGACGTGGACCGGCTGAGCGTCGAGGACAGCACGACGAAGGAAGAAGTCGAGAAGTTCGTCACCGACTTCTTGAAACATCTGGCGGGCTGAGCCCCCGCACGGCGCGTGAGTCAGGCCGCCGCTTTGGGCGGTCACCCGTTCGGCTCCGTTCAGCACACCCAAGAGGAAGGCTGCTACTTACGGTAGCGAGTGATCGCTCAACGTGTATTACGTGCAACCGAAAGTAGGTGATGGCCTGTGCAGCGACAACGTCCGTGCTCTGCGAAGACTCCGCGAATACGCACCTTCCAGCGAGCCGCTGTGATGACCGTCAGTGGCTTGCTGGCCGGTTCCATCGCTCTGATGACGCCTGGGTATGCAGCTTTCGCGCAGACCGAGGAACCCACGCCGACACACGAAGAACCGACGCCGGAGGAGACGCCGACACACGAGACGCCGACGCCGACGGAAGGTACGCCGACGCCGACGCCGACGCCGACGCCGACGCCGACGCAAGAGACGCCGACGCCCACAACCACCACGGTTGCCCCGGTGGCTCCTTCGTCGCCGCTGCCTTCCGTACCGCCAGTGGAGCCCTCGTCCGTGCCGGGCGACGAGGCCCTGGTGTGTCACGACATCGTGATCGTCTACGTCCGGGGCTTCAATGAGCCGGACGAGAATCTCGGGAAGTGGGCGGTTGACCCTCTGGTCGAGAAACTGAGTCCTTCCACCAACGTCAAAACCCTCACGATCGACTGGCCTGCCCTCCCGGATAGAGGCAACCTCGACAGAGGCAACGAAGCTCTCGTCGACTACCTGGAGAGCGAGCATCGGCAGCACCCCGACGAGTGTTTCGTCCTCGTCGGGTACTCCCTGGGAGCCAACGTCATTCAGGACTCGCTTGGTGCGGGCCCGAACGTTGTCTCTGCCGGTGTAGGGCTCAGGATTCGGGCCATCGAACTGTTTGGTAACCCGTACCGCAGGTTCGATTCGCCGCGCAGTACACCGCCCGAGTACAGGGGGCGGACTGTAGACACCTGCAACGAAAACGATCTGCTCTGTGATCCCACTTCCTCAATAGAGGTGGGCGAGGCATGCCAGGCTGCGGACCTCGGCAGCTGCGTGACCCCGGCCCACCTCGCGCCGACATATGTGAGGGAGGGGCTTGTAGAGGAGGCCTCACGAGAAACGGCATGCATCGTCGCGACCGGCCAAGCGTGTTCGACTGCCGTGGCGGCGACTCAAGGCTTGCCGCACCCGGTGGTTCCCGGTGACACGCTCTGGGATCTCGCGGTGAGCGCCTACGGCGACGGCACCAAGTGGCGGACGATCTACGACGCCAACCGGTCGCTCATCGAGGCTGCCGCGCGGGACCACGGTCACGCGTCGAGCAACAACGGCGACCTGATCTTCCCCGGCACTGCCCTGGTCGTCCCGCCTGCTGCCTGACGCATGAAGCGCGTCACGGCGCGTGAAACAGACCGATCCCCTGAGTCGATCGACATCACTTCGGCTCGGGGGATTCGTTCCGTCAGGGGCGAGTGAACTAGGTCGGTGACCCTGTTTCACGGGCCTCCTGCGCCTCGACCACCAAGGTCAAGAGGGCGGCGGCGGTGTCGCTGCCGCCCCACTTCAGGCCCGGCAGCACGTCGGCCAGGACGGAGAGATCGTCGGCGTCCAGTCGGGCGATGGTGTCGGAGAGGTCGGGAGTCATGGCGGTCACCTCCGCTTCCACCACCGACGCTACCGCCGTCAACGTTGCGTGCGACCGTCGACTTTTCCCGGTGGTTGCGGCGGGCGCAGGCTTGTTGCGGGAGATCCGGGACACTGACGGGACACGGGACACTGGAAAACACCCGAAAACAGCCGGTGACGCCGAGAGGGTTCTTCCCCAGGTCATCGCGCAGATGGCGGTATCACCGCTGGTAGTGCCAGGACACGGATTAGTACTGGTCGTACTGCTGCGACGACGAGGGCTGCTGCCCGTCCGAGGGGACACCGATGGGCCTGCCCGGTACCTCGGTGCTGGCCGCCGCCGCCACCTACGCCGGGCTCCAGGTCCGCGGCACCCTGCGCGAACTGCGCGCCAGGCTCCAGCCGTGGGAGCACTCCGCCGCCCGGGAGCAGGAGGCCGCCCTGGACGCCGCCGGCCTGGCGCTGATCCCCAGGATCCTCGACGCGGAGGGCCGGCACGAGGTCGCCGGGGAGACACTGGAGCTGGCCGAGCGGATCCTGGGCCGTCTCGCCGACGCCCCGCCCCTACCCGGCACGCTCCCGGCGGACCTGCGGGACGACGAACTGCTCGGGCACGACGAGGCCGCGGCGCTGATCCTCGGCCTGCAGGACCGCACGACCCGCGACCGCGCGGCCGAGTGGATGGAGGGCGACGAGGCGGGCCCGGCCCTTCGCCTGTGGCGCGCCCTGGCCCGCCGCTGCGTCGGGGCGTACGGCGAACACGCCGCGGCCCCCCTCACCCTCGCCGGGTGGGTCGCCTGGTCCACCGGTGACGAACTGGAGGCCCGGGAAGCACTCGCCATGGCCCTGGGCGCCGACCCCGACTACCTCTTCGCCCGGCTTCTGCACCAGGCGTGCAACGAAGGGCTCGACCCGGAGTCGATCCGCCGCTGCCTGCGGTCCGAGCGCGGGGACCGCGGGCGGGCGGCGCCGGACGGGACGGCGGCCGTGGCCACGGAGCCACCGGTTGCCGAACCCGCGGTTCCGGACCCCGAAGCGGCCCCCCTGCCCCGCCGGCGCCGCGCCCGTGTGCCCTGCACCGGCATCGCCCTCCCCCGCCGGGTCCGCACGGAGGGCGGCCGACCGGGACGACGGGTCCCGCATGCGCGTACGTCGGCAGCGAGCGCCCACCCCGCGGAGGGCGGCGCGGACGAGAGCGGAACACGTCCCGGTGGCGCGCGCCCCGGTGCGGGGCGTCGCCGTGGTGCCTCGCAGCCGGGCGCGCGGACCGGTCACGGGGGCGGCGACAGGCAGGAGTGAGCGAGCTGTGACGGTGGGCCCGTTGAGCGGGACCCGGTCTTGAAGAGGCGTGGTGGGCGGTGGCGGGGGTGCTGTCCGCGCTGTGCCATCGGCGGGGAGCCTTCCCGGAGGCCCGCTCCGGACGGGCCACGGCCGTCCGGAGCGGGCGGGGAGGCCGCGCGGCCCGGCGTCGGCGAGGTGCCGCCCCACTCTCGGCTTCGCTCAAGCGGAGGCCCATGAGCGGGAGGCCTTCCCCCTGCCCGCCTTCATCCACTCTCGGTTCCGCTCGCGCGGGCACTCCCGTCGTCCCGAGGATGCCTCCCCGGCCGTTCAGGCACGGGGGGAGGCACGGCTCTGCCCGTGTGGGCGTGACCCGGGGACGGCTGGTTCCGTTCACCTGAGTGGCGGAACGCCTGGACGGGGCGTGACGTCGTGTTCCACCTCCACCGGCCTGACCGAAGCCTGTCGGCGACGGGCCCGCCCGAGCCACACCGAGCACAGAGAAAGCCTTCCCATGCACCAGCCGGCTCCGCCCGCACCCTTCGCCGACCGTGCCGGACCCCCGACCGGCACGCGGACGCCACTCCCACGACAGCGGGACCACCACCCCGCACGTCGGTGGCCCGCCGAGCTGCCGCCCGCGCACACCGCCATGATCTGCGTCGCCCTGCCCGGCCTTGCCGTCTCGACGGAACAGGGGCAGCAGACCGGCAGCGGGCTGGAGGGGTTCTACCGTGCGGGACGCCGTCTCCTCTCCCGGTGCCAGGTCCGCGTGGCCGGGCGGGAGCCGCTCCCGGTACAAGCGCGGATGGTGGCCGCCGACCGGGCCCGTTTCGTGGGGACGCTGCGCGTGTCCCCGCGGGACGGCGGCCCGGACCCGGATGTGGTCGTGGAGCGGACACGCTGCGCGGACGGCACGGAACGGATCACGCTGCGCAGCGCGGCCCCGCGTCCGTTGCGCCTGCCCGTCGAGGTGGCCCTCGGCACGGATCTCGCCGACCTCGGGACGATCGCCGCAGGCCGCGCGGGGCCCGAGCTGCCGGCCGATGTCCACGCCAGTGGCCTGCGCTGGTCCCGGGCCGGTGCCCGCGCGTCGGTCACGGCCGAACCGCCGCCCGCCGAGGCGCTGGCCTCCGCCGGACTGCTGCGCTGGGAGTTCGACCTTCCTCCGGGCGGCAGCACGAGCATCGAGTTGCGCATACGGCAGGACGGAGCGGCACCTCTTCGTTCCGCGGGCCGCACGGCCACGAGCCCTCTCGCCCCGGCGCGCGCCACGGGAGACGACCCGCGGGCCCCCGCCCTGCTGCGGACGAGCGTCGACGACCTCAGGGCCCTCCTGCTGCGCGACCCGGTACACCCCGCCGACCTCCACCTCGCGGCCGGCGTCCCCTGGCGCTGCGGGCTCGCCCCGGCAGAGGCCCTCGCCGCCGCCCGGATGGCCCTGCCGCTGGGCACCGGGCTCGCCGCGGGCACCCTGCGCACCCTCGCCCGCACCCAACTCCCAGGACCGGGGCCGAAGGCCGGCATGATCCCCGGCCCGTGCCGCGACGCCGGGCCCCATCTGCCTCCCGGCTGCACGGGAACGGAGGCCACGCTGCTCTTCCCGGTGCTCCTGGCCGAAGCCCGCCGCTGGGGGCTCCCCGAACACGAGACCGAGGAACTGCTTCCGGCCGCCGAACGCTGTCTGACCTGGCTGCGGAACACGGTGGGCGACGGCGCCTACCTGCCCGACCCGCAACCCGGCGGACCCGTCCGCTGCGAGACACAGGCCCAGGCCCACCGGGCGGCCCTGCTCGGCGCCGACCTGCTCGACGCGTACGGCAGACCGGGCGGCACCGGACTGCGGCAGTGGGCGCGGACCCTGCGCGGGGCCTTCCACGACGACTTCTGGATCGACGGCCCGCGCGGCGACCGGCCTGCGGCGGCCCTTGCCCCGGACGGCCGCCCCGTCCCGCACCTGGGCGCACCGGCCGCGCACCTCCTCGACACCGGGCTGCTGGCCGGGGGCGAACTCGCCCCCGGCCTCCTCGACAAGGTGCGGACCGAGCGGCTGGCGCGGCTGCTGGGCGGCCCCGACCTGGACTCGGGCTGGGGCCTGCGCGGAATGGGCGTGAAGGAAGCGGGTCACAACCCGTTCGGACACCGTTCCGGCGCCGTGCGGGTCCGCGAGACGGCGCTCGCCGTCGCGGGACTCGCGGCCGCCGGTTACGAGAAGGAGGCGACGTCCCTGCTGCGGGGCGTGCTCGGGGCGGCGGAGGCGTTCGGCCACCGGCTGCCCGAGATGTACGCGGGGGAGCAGCGGACCGAGGGGAGCGTTCCGCTCCCGCACCCGGCGGCCTGCCGCCCGGCGGCCACGGCGGCGGCCGCCGGGGTCCTGCTGCTGACCACGCTCGCGGGGATCCGCCCCGACGTCCCGGCCCGGACGGTCACGCTGCGACCGGTGCGCGGCGCCCCGCTGGGCGAGACGGTCCTGACGGGACTGCGCGTGGCGGGCGCCCCCTTCGCCGTACGGGTCAGCCGGCTCGGTCTCGCGATGGTCGAGGAAGCGGCCGACGGCCTCCGGCTGGGAGTCTGACCCGGTGGAAGACGCCTTCGCCGGACGGCGGGGAGGACGGGGGAACGGACCCGCCGGACCGGAACGGATCAGTTGGCGTCGGGACGGCGAAGGGAGTGTTTATCGTCAGGCAGACGACTATGATCGCCGCATGCCCTACGACCCGTCAGCCTTCCCGCCCTTCGCCGTCACCGTGGACCTGGTCGTGCTGACCGTACGCCGACATGCCCTGTGCGCGCTGGCGGTACGCCGGGGCGAGGCGCCGTTCCAGGGGCGATGGGCGCTCCCCGGCGGCTTCGTGCGGGCCGACGAGGACCTGGCGCAGGCGGCGGCCCGGGAACTGGCCGAGGAGACGGGGCTGCGGGTGCACGACCCCGCCATCCCCGCCCAGGACAACGGCGCTCACCTGGAACAGCTCGCCACGTACGGCGACCCCAAGCGCGACCCCCGGATGCGGGTCGTCAGCGTCGCCCACCTCGCCCTCGCCCCCGACCTGCCCGCGCCCCGGGCCGGCGGCGACGCCAGCAACGCGCGTTGGGCGCCCGTCGAGGAGCTGCTGCAGCAGGGTGGCTACGGCCGGGACGGCGAGCCGGTGGCACCGCTCGCCTTCGACCACGCCCAGATCCTGTCGGACGGGGTGGAACGCGCCCGTTCCAAGATCGAGTACTCGTCGCTGGCGACGGCCTTCTGCCCGCCCGAGTTCACCGTCGGTGAGCTGCGCCGGGTCTACGAGGCGGTCTGGGGCGTGGCGCTCGACCCGCGCAACTTCCACCGCAAGGTGACGGGCACACCGGGCTTCCTGGTCCCCACCGGCGGGACGACCACCCGGCAGGGCGGTCGTCCCGCCCAGCTCTTCCGGGCCGGTGGCGCCACCCTGCTCAACCCCCCGATGCTGCGCCCCGAGGTCTGACGCGGGACGGCCGGACCCGGCCGGCGGGCCCGGTGGAGTGGCGCCCCTCCCTCCCGTCGGCGGGGCGCGAGATGCCCGAAAAACCCGATATGGCGCGCTATCTTGCATCGGGTGATCCAGGCCACCGGACTGACCAGCAGCCCTCGCAAAGAGCTTCCGCCCGCCGTCGACGACGTCTCCTTCGAGGCGCACGCGGGCCGCGTCACCGCGTTGCTCGGAGCGCCGGGCGCCGGCAAGACGACGACGCTCCGGCTCATGCTCGAACTCCAACGCGGCCGTGGCATCACCTACTTCAGGGGCCGCCCGCTGCACCGCATCCCCCACCCCTTCCGCGAAGTCGGCGTACTGCTCGGCGATGTGCCGGGCCACCCCGCCCGCACCGTCCGCGGACACCTCCGCATGCTGTGCGCCGCCACGGGCGTCCCGGCCCGCCGGGCCGACGAAGTCCTCGAGGCGGCAGGGCTCGTGAGCCTGCGCGACGAACGCCTGGGCACCCTGTCGCGCGGCATGGACCGCCGCCTGGGACTGGCCTGCGCGCTGCTGCCGGACCCGCACACACTCGTGCTCGACGAGCCCGCGCGAGGGCTGTCCGCCGCCGAGAACCGCTGGCTGTACGGCACGCTCCGGGCGCACGCGGCCCGGGGCGGCACGGTGCTGTGCACGACGGCCGACCCGAAGGAGGCCGCACGGATCGCGGACCACGTGGTCACCCTGGAACGGGGAAGACTCGTCGCCGACCAGGCGGCGGCGGACTTCTCGCGGACCCGGCTGCGCCCCCGCGTCGCCGTCCGCAGCCCGCACGCCGCCCGCCTCTCCGCCCTGCTCGCACAGGAGGCCCGCGCCACCCGGCGGTCCGTGGAGGCCGTGCACGAGGGCGGCAACCGCCTCTGCGTCTACGGCAGTACCTGCGCGGACGTCGGTGAGATCGCGTTCCGGCACGGCATCGTCGTCCATCAACTGGCGGACGAGGTCGGAGACATGGGTCCCGGCGCCGGGGCGGGCGAACCGGCGGTGGACGAGAAGGCGTCCCCGGCCGGTGCCGACGGGGAACCCGCGCGGCCGGGACCCGGCGCACCCCCGCCCGCGGACGACACGGCACGCGATCCGGAGTACCGTCCCGGCGCCCCGGCCGGCGAAGACTCCTCCGCGTCCGTGTCCCCGTCGCAGGAGGCTCCGGACACATCCGTGGCCCAGGGAGCACACCCGGCTCCTCGAGCCCGCTCGCGCCGGGCGGCCCGCGCGCGCGACACCGGCGCCGGGCTGCCCCCTTCCGTCTCCGTCCGTCCCGCCGCCCGGCCCCTTCGCCCCCTGCGCTACGAGATCCGCCGCGCCACGGGCGTCGGTACGGGGTTCCTCGTCGGGGCGGCCGTGCTCGTCGTGTCCGCGCTCACCGCCGTACTGCTGGCGCGGGCCGGGCACACCCCGCAGCCGCGCCTGCTGGCCGCGTGGCCGAGGGAACTGCCGCTGCCGCCCGCGGCGCTCGGCGCGGGCCTGCTCGGCGCGCTGGCCTTCGGTGACGAGTTCCGCCACCCCGCGCTGGCGGCGGACCGCGGCACCGTGCCCCGGCGGCTGGGGCTGCTGACCGCCAAACTCCTCGTGGCCTCGGCCTCCGCGGCGGTGCTGGCCGTCCTGACCGTCGGGTGCGATGCCGAACTGCTCCACCTCGTCTACGGACGGGAGGTCGTCGAGGTTCCCGCCGACTGGCTGCCGCTGGGCGCGGGGTGGCTCGGCCTCGTGACCGGGTGTGCCTGCGCCGGCGTGCTGGCCGCCGGTGTGTTCCGGTCCACCACCGCCGGTCTCGCCGTCGTCGTCGCGGTCCCCCTTCTCGTCGTGCCGCTCGTGCACAAGGTGACGGAAGGGCCGGCGGCGCGCACCCCGGTCCCGCTCGCGTCGCGGCTGCGGGACGGTCTGCCGCTCCGGTGGCCCTTCGGGGGCGAACGTCATCTGGACGCGGTCCTGCGCCTGATCGCCCAACCCGTCGGTGGCGCGCTGACGTTGTCGCTGGCGGCGCTGCTGTGCGCGTACGTGTTCACCGGCCTGCGGAGCAGGGTCCGATAACGACCGTCCATGGGCACAACGGCCCGCTCCTGCCCGCAACTCACCGTAAAGAGCCCGTTCCTTTCCGATAAGGCGTCAATTGCGATGGGGTGAGCGATCACCCTTTCGTGTGCTTTTCACCAAAGACCTCAAGGGAGTTGGAAGCGGAGCCGACAAAGGATGCGTGAGTACCCTTGCGCACACCATGATGACCGCCGCCCGCTCCGCAGACTCCGGCCTCGGGAGCCCGGGCGAACTCGACCGCTACCCCTACGCCGAGGCGCCCGCCGTCGACCGCGTGGGGGGCCCCGCCTGGGACGGCGCGGATCCGGAGTTGGGTCGTGTGGGCCGGCGGGCCGCGGGCAGCCGCGGCCGCGGGCTGCACGGCCAACTCGTCCAACAGTTGGGTCAGATGATCGTTTCCGGAGACCTGGGCGCCGACCGCCCGCTGGTGCCGGAGGAGATCGGCCAGCGCTTCGAGGTCTCCCGCACCGTCGTCCGCGAGTCGCTCCGCGTCCTGGAGGCCAAGGGCCTGGTCAGTGCCCGGCCGAACGTCGGCACACGCGTGCGTCCCGTCAGCGACTGGAACCTCCTCGACCCGGACATCATCGAGTGGCGGGCCTTCGGGCCGCAGCGCGACGACCAGCGCCGTGAGCTCAGTGAGCTCCGCTGGACGATCGAGCCGCTCGCCGCCTGCCTGGCGGCCGGCCACGGACGGGAGGACGTCCAGCAGCGGCTGACCGACATGGTCGAGATCATGGGCCACGCCATGGGACAGGGCGACGCCCTGACGTTCGCCCGCGCCGACGCGGAGTTCCACTCCTTGCTCATCCAGATCGCCGGCAACCGGATGCTGGAGCACCTGTCCGGGATCGTGTCCGCCGCGCTGCAGGTCTCGGGCGGCCCGGTCACGGGCTGTGAGCGGCCGAACGAGACGTCCCTGGCGCAGCACGGCCGGATCGTCGACGCCCTCGCCGACGGCGACGGCGCGGCGGCCGAGGCGGCCATGCGCCAACTGCTCACGGTCCACCCAGAGGTGGAACGCGTGGTGCCCGCCCCCCGCGAGCACTGACCGCGTTCCGCGGACGGCGCGGTCCGGCATGCCATCCCCCTCCTGTGGCAGTGCCCCACCGATGAGCCGTCCCCCGTCGGACCCCGCGGGATCGTCGATGATCCCGCGGGGTCCGATGCCCAGAACGGCGTGGCACACTCGGAGAGGTGACCTCCTCGCCCCCGAGTGGACGCTTTCGTGATCGTATGACCGATTCCGTGTGCTTATGGGGTGTGACTCGGGCCACGCGGATTGGACGTAACGCTCCTGAGAAGAACGCGATGACCTAAGAGGTGACAGCCGCGGAGGGAATACGGACGCCGTTCATGGCGCTGTGCATCCTCCCCGGCCCTCGCCCGCACCGTCGGCCCATCCCCAAGCCGGCGGTCGGCTCCTGTCCGCCGTGGACGGGGCCGGAAGCCGTTTTCCAACGTTCCGAGAGGTTGTTCGTGTCGGCCAGCACATCCCGTACGCTCCCGCCGGAGATCGCCGAGTCCGTCTCTGTCATGGCGCTCATTGAGCGGGGAAAGGCTGAGGGGCAGATCGCCGGCGATGACGTGCGTCGGGCCTTCGAAGCTGACCAGATTCCGGCCACTCAGTGGAAGAACGTACTGCGCAGCCTCAATCAGATCCTCGAGGAAGAGGGTGTGACGCTGATGGTCAGTGCCGCAGAGCCCAAGCGCACCCGCAAGAGCGTCGCAGCGAAGAGTCCCGCCAAGCGCACCGCCGCCAAGACGGTCGCCGCCAAGACGGTGACCACACGGAAGGCCACCGCCACCGCGACTCCGGCGGCACCCGCCGCCGACCCCGCCGCCGAGGAGGAGGCACCCGCCAGGAAGGCGGCTGCCAAGAAGACGACCGCGAAGAAGACGGCCGCCAAGAAGGCGACCGTGAAGAAGACGGCCGCCAAGAAGACCACGGCCAAGAAGGACGACGCCGAGCTGGGCGACGAGGAGGTCCTCGAGGACACCAAGGTCGCGGAGGAGCCCGAGGGCGCGGAGAACGCCGGTTTCGTCCTCTCCGACGAGGACGAGGACGACGCGCCCGCCCAGCAGGTCGCCGCCGCCGGCGCCACCGCCGACCCGGTCAAGGACTACCTCAAGCAGATCGGCAAGGTCCCCCTGCTCAACGCCGAGCAGGAGGTCGAGCTCGCCAAGCGCATCGAGGCGGGCCTGTTCGCCGAGGACAAGCTGGCCAACTCCGACAAGCTGGCGCCCAAGCTCAAGCGCGAGCTGGAGATCATCGCCGAGGACGGCCGCCGCGCCAAGAACCACCTGCTGGAGGCCAACCTCCGCCTGGTGGTCTCCCTGGCCAAGCGCTACACCGGCCGCGGCATGCTCTTCCTGGACCTCATCCAGGAGGGCAACCTCGGTCTGATCCGCGCGGTGGAGAAGTTCGACTACACCAAGGGCTACAAGTTCTCCACGTACGCCACCTGGTGGATCCGTCAGGCGATCACCCGCGCGATGGCCGACCAGGCGCGCACCATCCGCATCCCGGTGCACATGGTCGAGGTCATCAACAAGCTCGCACGCGTGCAGCGCCAGATGCTCCAGGACCTGGGCCGCGAGCCCACTCCGGAGGAGCTGGCCAAGGAGCTCGACATGACCCCGGAGAAGGTCATCGAGGTCCAGAAGTACGGCCGCGAGCCCATCTCCCTGCACACCCCGCTGGGCGAGGACGGCGACAGCGAGTTCGGTGACCTCATCGAGGACTCCGAGGCGGTCGTCCCGGCCGACGCGGTCAGCTTCACACTGCTGCAGGAGCAGCTGCACTCCGTGCTCGACACCCTCTCCGAGCGCGAGGCCGGTGTGGTCTCCATGCGCTTCGGTCTCACCGACGGTCAGCCGAAGACCCTCGACGAGATCGGCAAGGTGTACGGCGTCACGCGCGAGCGCATCCGTCAGATCGAGTCCAAGACCATGTCGAAGCTGCGCCACCCGTCGCGCTCCCAGGTGCTGCGCGACTACCTCGACTAGGTCCGCCACCGCCACGCGCCGTCGTGCGCCGGCTCGTGCCAGGCCCGGTTCCCGTCCTCGGGAGCCGGGTCTTCGCATCCCCGCGCGGGTGCGGGCTCGGGCGGGGTCCGTCACTGTGGGTGTTCCGGGATCACCCCAGTGTGAGGAGCGTGCATGCGACGTCGTCTTGCCCGGGCCCTGGCCCGGCCACTGGCCCTCACGGCCGCCGTGTCCGTCATACCGCTGGCCTCGGCCGTTCCGGCGGCCGCCGACAGCGTCGTCGTCGGTGGCTTCCCCGTCGACGTCTCGGAGGGGCCGTGGACAGTGGCGCTGTCCAGCCGTGACCGGTTCGGAGGTGCGCGAGCGGGACAGTTCTGCGGGGGTGTGGCGGTCGGCCGGACCACCGTGCTCACCGCGGCCCACTGCATGGACGAGGAGGCGCTGGGGACGTCCCCGGAGCGCGTGGGCGACCTCAAGGTGATCACGGGACGTACGGAACTGCTCTCGGACCGCGGTCAGGAGATCGCCGTACGCGACACCTGGGTGAACCCGGGCTATGAGAGCGTCACCAACTCCGGCGACTACGCCGTCCTCAGACTGGCCGAGCCGCTGCCCGCGAGTTCGGTGATAGCCATGGCCGGGGCCGGTGATCCCGCGTACCGGGTGGGCACCACGGCCACCGTCTACGGGTGGGGGGACACCACGGGAGTCGGGACCTATGCCGGCAGTCTGCGCGCGGCGCGCGTGCGGGTGCAGCCCGACGCGCTGTGCGAGAAGGCGTATCCGGGTGGTTCCGAGGGCACCTACCGAGCCGAGACGATGCTGTGCGCGGGAGAGGCGCGCGGGGGCCGGGACGCCTGTCAGGGGGACAGCGGAGGGCCGCTGGTGGCCCAGGGACGGCTGATAGGCCTCGTGTCCTGGGGCACGGGGTGCGGCCAGGCGGGCAGTCCCGGGGTGTACACGCGCGTCTCCGACATTCTGCGGACCCTCGGGTGGCCGCAGGGCTGAGAGCGCGCGAAAGAGCGCCGGAGGACCGCCGGGCGGTCCCCGGCGGGTACGGGCATGAGTCGGGGGGGGGGGGGGGGGGGGGGGGGGGGGGGGCCCCCCCCCCCCCCCCCCCGCGGGGGGGGGGGGGGGGGGGGGGGGGGGGGGGGGGGGGGGGGGGGGGGGGTGGGCGGGGGGGGGGGGGGGGGGCCCCGGGGGGGGGGGCGCCCCCCCCCCGCCCACCGGCCTGTGCCGGGTTGCTCGTCGTCGGATGCGAGGTGTCAGCGCTCTTCGTCGGGAGCGGTCGCCGGAGGGGCGGTCAGCCGCTCCGTCTCGTCCTGTATCTCAGCGGCGATCTTCTTGAGTTCCGGCTCGAACTTGCGGCCGTGGTGGGCGCAGAAGAGCAGTTCTCCGCCGCTCAGCAGGACGACGCGCAGGTATGCCTGGGCGCCGCAGCGGTCGCAGCGATCGGCGGCCGTCAGCGGGCTCGCGGGGGTCAGAACAGTAGTCACGTCGCCTCTTCTCTAGCTCGACGAGCTGTCGTACCAGGGTCAACATCCAACCAGCCCCAAAACGTTCCCGCTCGTGGCTTCTCCTCGGAAAAATTTTCCGAGGTGGGTGGCTGTTGCCGGTTGGCGGCGAATGTGCCGTAGTGCGTGTCTGATGTGTCGTACGGATTCGCGTTCGTATCGGTGGTCGGCCCTCCCGGCTGGCTTGCCGGTTGTTCATGAGGACGTGCCCGGAGCCTAAATGGTTCATGCCTGGAAGGGAACGTGATGTGTGCTTCACTCCATCGAGGGATCGAACACCCATGCGACCCTGGACTAGGGTGGGCTGAAGCGAGGGTGGCGTTACAACGGCTCTACCAGGCCTCGGTACCCTCTCAGCGGTGACTGAAGCCGTGCCCTTACCCATGAGGGCCGCATCTGAAATTCAGCGAGGAGCGAACCGCGTGACCGCCGACACGTCCGTGCCGTCCACAGCGCTGCTGGCAGGAGCAGACCGGGACGGTTCCAACTACACCGCGCGGCACCTGCTCGTCCTCGAGGGGCTCGAGGCCGTGCGGAAGCGCCCCGGTATGTACATCGGATCCACCGACAGCCGTGGTCTGATGCACTGCCTCTGGGAGATCATCGACAACTCCGTCGACGAGGCCCTCGGAGGTTACTGCGACCACATCGACGTGATCCTCCACGACGACGGCTCGGTCGAGGTGCGGGACAACGGCCGGGGCATCCCGGTCGACGTCGAGCCCAAGACCGGCCTCTCCGGCGTCGAGGTCGTCATGACCAAGCTGCACGCCGGCGGCAAGTTCGGCGGCGGCTCGTACGCCGCCTCCGGCGGTCTGCACGGCGTCGGCGCCTCCGTCGTCAACGCGCTCTCCGCGCGGCTGGACGTCGAGGTGGACCGGGGCGGGCACACCCACGCGATCAGCTTCCGGCGCGGTGTCCCCGGCGCCTTCGCCGCCCTGGGCCCGGACGCGAAGTTCGAGGCCGGGAGCGGGCTGCGCAAGGCCAAGAAGATCCCGAAGACCCGCAGCGGCACGCGCGTGCGCTACTGGGCCGACCGCCAGATCTTCCTCAAGGACGCCAAGCTCGCCCTGGAGACGCTGCACCAGCGCGCCCGCCAGACCGCGTTCCTGGTGCCCGGCCTGACCATCGTCGTCCGTGACGAGTACGGGCTCGGCGAGGGCGGCAGCAAGGGTGAGGAGTCGTTCCGCTTCGACGGCGGAATCAGCGAGTTCTGCGAGTTCCTGGCCTCCGACCGGCCCATCTGCGACACCCTCCGCTTCACCGGACAGGGCACCTTCAAGGAGACCGTCCCGGTCCTCGACGAGCACGGCCAGATGACGCCCACCGAGGTCACCCGCGAGCTCGGCGTCGACGTCGCGATGCGCTGGGGCACCGGCTACGACACCACGCTCAGGTCGTTCGTCAACATCATCGCCACCCCCAAGGGCGGCACCCATGTCGCCGGCTTCGAGCAGGCCGTCGCCAAGACGCTGAACGAGGTGCTGCGCACCAAGAAGATGCTGCGCGTGGCCGAGGACGACATCGTCAAGGACGACGCCCTCGAGGGCCTCACCGCGGTGGTCACGGTCCGCCTGGCCGAGCCGCAGTTCGAGGGCCAGACCAAGGAGGTCCTCGGCACCTCGGCGGCCCGCCGCATCGTGAACAACGTGATCTCCAAGGAACTCAAGGCGTTCCTGACCTCCACCAAGCGCGACGACGCCCAGCAGGCCCGCGTCGTCATGGAGAAGGCCGTCGCCGCGGCCCGGACCCGCATCGCGGCCCGTCAGCACAAGGACGCGCAGCGTCGCAAGACGGCCCTGGAGTCCTCCTCGCTGCCCGCCAAGCTCGCCGACTGCCGCAGCGACGACGTCGACCGCAGCGAGCTGTTCATCGTCGAGGGCGACTCCGCGCTCGGCACCGCCAAGCTCGCCCGGAACTCCGAGTTCCAGGCGCTCCTGCCGATCCGCGGCAAGATCCTCAACGTCCAGAAGTCGTCCGTGACGGACATGCTCAAGAACGCCGAGTGCGGCGCGATCATCCAGGTCATAGGAGCGGGGTCGGGCCGTACCTTCGACATCGACACGGCCCGCTACGGCAAGATCATCATGATGACCGACGCCGATGTCGACGGCTCCCACATCCGCACCCTGCTGCTGACCCTGTTCCACCGCTACATGCGGCCCATGGTCGAGGCCGGCCGGGTGTTCGCCGCGGTGCCGCCGCTGCACCGCATCGAGCTGGTCCAGCCCAAGAAGGGCCAGGACAAGTACGTCTACACGTACTCGGACCGGGAGCTGCGCGACAAGCTCATGGAGTTCCAGAGCAAGAACATCCGCTACAAGGACTCGATCCAGCGCTACAAGGGCCTCGGCGAGATGGACGCCGACCAGCTGGCCGAGACCACCATGGACCCGCGTCACCGCACCCTGCGCCGGATCAACCTCACCGACCTGGAGGCCGCCGAGCAGGTCTTCGACCTCCTCATGGGCAACGACGTCGCCCCGCGCAAGGAGTTCATCTCCAGCTCCGCGGCGACCCTGGACCGCTCGCGCATCGACGCCTAGCGGCACGCCGGGCGCGCTCGGCCCAATCACCTGATGGGGTGAAGCAGAACGGGAAGAAGAGCCGGGGATCTTCCCGTTCTGTCCATCCTTGGGCATGCAGCGAAGCAACTCGGGGGACGTGAGGTACGACGATCCCTGGTACGACGCCCTCGCCTCGGGCTGGGGCGAGGCGGCCGGCCCGGCGGAGGCGGTGGCTCCGGCCCGCCGTGCGGACGGGGCCGACGTCTACCTCGAAGTACAGCGCAGCGCGGCCTTCCAGGAGGTGCGCAGCCGGTACCGGCGGTTCGTCGTGCCGGCGGTCGCCGCCTTCCTCGTCTGGTACGTGGCGTACGTCGTGGCCGCCACGACCGCGCCGGGGCTGATGGCACGGCCCGTCGCGGGCGCCGTCAACCTGGGCATGCTCGCCGGGCTCGGCCAGTTCCTGACCACCTTCCTGCTCACCTGGGCCTACGTCCGTCATGCGCGGCTGCGCCGGGACCGGGCGGCGCTGGAACTGCGCTGGAAAGCCCAGGAGTTGGCGCGCGGGAGAGGCGGCGCGGCATGACGGGTGATCACCGGGTGCCGGCACTGCTGCTGTTCGGCGCGTTCGTCGCGGTGACCCTGGCCATCACGACCTGGGTGAGCCGTCACCGGCAGGGATCGGCGGAGGAGTTCTACGCCGGCGGCCGGCTCTTCTCCCCGATGGAGAATGGTTTTGCCATCGCGGGCGACTACATGTCGGCCGCTTCCTTCCTCGGCATCTCCGGACTCATCGCCCTCGTCGGCTACGACGGGATGCTCTACTCGGTGGGCTTCCTGGTGGCCTGGCTGGTGGTCCTGTTCCTGGTCGCGGAACTGGTCCGCAACTGCGGCCGGTTCACACTCGCCGACGTGGTTGCCGCCCGCATGCGGGAGCGGCCCGTGCGGATCGCGGCGGGAACCTCGTCGGTCACCGTGTCCGTTCTGTACCTGGTGGCGCAGATGGTGGGCGCGGGCAGCCTGGTCGCGCTGCTGCTCGGCGGTACGGGCGAGGCGGCCCGGGCCTGGACCGTCGTCGGCGTCGGCGTGCTCATGGTGATCTACGTGTCGTTGGGAGGGATGCGGGCCACCACGTGGATCCAGATCGTGAAAGCGGTCCTGCTGCTCGGCGGCACCGTCACACTGACCGTCCTCGTCCTGCTGCGGTTCCACGGAGACGTCAACCGGCTGCTCCTCACCGCGGCCGAACGCAGCGGTCACGGTGAGGCGTTCCTGGCCCCCGGGCTCGCCTACGGCGGCGACTGGACCGCGCGGTTCGACTTCATCAGCCTGGGCCTCGCGCTGGTGCTCGGCACGGCGGGACTGCCGCACATCCTGTCCCGCTTCCACACCGTCCCCACCGCGCGGGCGGCCCGGCGGTCGGTCGTCTGGGCGATCGGGCTCATCGGCGGCTTCTACCTGATGACGATCGTGCTCGGCTTCGGCGCCGCCGCCCTCGTCGGACCGGACGCCGTGCGCGCCTCGAGCGCGTCCGGGAACACGGCGGTGCCGCTGCTCGCCCTCGACCTGGGCGGCGGCGCCGGCTCCACCGGTGGAACGATCCTGTTCGCGATCGTCGCCGCGGTCGCCTTCGCCACGATCCTCGCCGTGGTCGCCGGGATCACGCTCGCCTCCTCGGCGTCCGTCGCGCACGACCTGTACGCCTCCCTGCGCCGGCGGCGCGGGAAGCCGCGCGGCGAGGTGGCGGTGGCCCGCCTCGCCGCGGTCGGCACCGGTCTGCTCGCGATCGCCCTCGGTCTGCTGGCCCGCGACCTCAACGTCGCGTTCCTGGTGGGCCTCGCCTTCGCCGTGGCCGCCTCCGCGAACCTGCCCGTGCTGCTCTACTCCCTGTTCTGGCGCGGCTTCACCACACGCGGTGCCGTGTGGGCCGTGTACGGAGGCCTGGTCCCGGCCGTGGTGCTGGTGCTGCTGTCCCCCGTGGTGTCGGGCGGCCCCACGTCCCTCCTCCCGGACGTCGACTTCCAGCTCTTCCCGCTGCGGAACCCCGGCCTGGTCTCCGTCCCGCTGGGCTTCCTCGCGGGCTGGCTCGGCACGCTCACCTCGCGCGAGGCCCCCGACGAGGCCAAGCACGCGGAGACCGAGGTGCGCTCGCTGACCGGTGCGGGAGCCGCGTAGAGCGCCCGGCGGAGACGGACGGAGCCGCCGCCCGCAGGATTTCCCTCCCGGCACCCCTGGATCGTGTCCTCAGGCGCGGGTCGCCCACGCGTAGCGGTGCTCCGGGCGGCCCGCGTCGCCGTACTTCAGGGTCAGCGTGGCCCGTCCCGTGCGTTCCAGGAGCTTCAGGTAGCGCTGGGCGGTCTGGCGGCTCACCCCCGTGCGCTCGGCGATCTCCTGGGCCGACAGCGGGCCGTCGGCGTTCATCAGGGACTGCCGTACGAGTTCGGCGGTGGTGGGGGAGTGCCCCTTGGGCAGCTGTGGCTCGGACGGTGCCGACAGCGCGCCGAAGATGCGGTCCACCTCCGCCTGCTCCGCCTCACCCCCGCCGTCGAGGGTGCGGCGCAGCTCCGCGTACGCCTCCAGCTTGGCGCGCAGCCCGGCGAAGGCGAACGGCTTGACCAGGTACTGCAGGGCGCCCTGGCGCATCGCCGCCTGCACCGTGGACACGTCCCGGGCCGCCGTCACCATGATCACGTCGGTCTGGTGCCCGCGCCGGCGCATCTCCTGCACCACCTCGAGCCCCGTCTCGTCGGGCAGGTAGTGGTCCAGGAGGACGAGATCCGGCCGGGGCAGCGCCTCCAGCCGGCCGAGCGCCTCGGCCGCGCTGTGCGCCTGGCCGGCGACATGGAAACCGGGCACCTTCTCGACGTACGCGGCGTTGACCCGCGCGACCCGGACGTCGTCGTCCACGACCAGGACCTCGATCATCGTGACTCCTCCTCGGCGGCCCCCGGGACGGACGCCCCGGTGAGGGCGGGTTCCGTGCCCGGTTCGGCCAGGGCCTCGGGCAGTACGACGGTGAACTCCGCGCCCCCGCCGCTCGCCTCGCCCACGTCCGCGCTGCCCCCCTGGCGCTCGGCGAGCCGGCGCACCAGCGGCAGCCCGATGCCCCGCTCGCGGTGGGCCGGCGGCTCCTTGGTGGACCAGCCCTCGGTGAAGATCAACTCGCGGTGCTCCGGAGGAATTCCGGGCCCGGTGTCGCGCACCACGAGGACCGCCGTGCGCCCTTCGGCGCGCAGTTCGACCTCCACGCGCGCCCGCGGGGTACCGGCGACGGCGTCCAGGGCGTTGTCCACCAGATTGCCGACGACCGTGACGAGCCCCCGGGGGTCGATCAGCCGGTCCGGCAGCCGGGTCCCGTCCGACACCCACAGCGCCACCCCGCGCTCGGCCGCGACCGTCGCCTTGCCCACCAGCAGCGCCGCGAGCAGCGGGTCCCGGATCTTCTCGGTGACCTGCTCCGACGTGGCCCGGTGATCGCCGACGACCTCGCCGACGAACTCCACCGCGTCGTCGTACATCTCCAGCTCCAGCAGCCCCAGCAGGGTGTGCATGCGGTTGGCGTGCTCGTGGTCCTGGGCGCGCAGCGCGTCGATGAGCCCGCGCGTGGAGTCCAGCTCCCGGCCGAGCCGGTCCAGCTCCGTGCGGTCGCGCAGGGTGGCCACGGCACCGCCGTCGTCCGTCGGCATCCGGTTGGCGACCAGCACCCGTCGGCCGCGGACGGTGAGCAGATCCGTGCCGGTCACCCGTCCGGCCAGCACATCGGCGGTGCGCCCTTCGCCGAGCGCCAGGTCGGGGGAGTGGCCGACGGCCTCCTCGCCGATCCCCAGCAGGCGCTGCGCCTCGTCGTTCAGCAGGCGGATGCGGCCGGTGCGGTCCAGGGCGACGACGCCTTCCCGGATGCCGTGCAGCATCGCCTCACGCTCCGCGAGCAGCGCCGCGATGTCCGAGAAGGCCAGGTCGCGGGTCTGCCGCTGCACCCGCCGGGAGATCAGCCAGGCCGCGAGCGCGCCCACGGCCAGGGCGCCGCCGGCGTACGCGAACAGCCCCGGGATGGCGTGGATCAGCCGGGCCCGGACGCTGTCGTAGGCGATGCCGACCGAGACCGCCCCGACGATCTCGCCGTCGTCGTCCCGCAGCGGCACCTTGCCCCGCGCGGAGCGCCCCAGGGTGCCCTCGTCGATCTCCATGACGTCGTGTCCGGCCAGCGCCTCACCGGGGTCGGTCGACACCAGGCCACCGATCCGTGCCGGATCGGTGTGCGACCAGCGCACGCCCCGCACGTCCAGCACCACGACGTACTCGGCTCCGGTGGCCTTCCGGACCCGTTCGGCCTCCCGCTGCACCGGCCCGTCCGGGGACGGTTCCGTCCCGCGCAGGTCCCGTGCCATCTGCGGCTGCTGGGCGGTGGTCTGCGCGATCGCGAGCGCGCGGCGCATCGCCTGGTCGTCCAGCTGGTCGCCGAGCGGCGCGAGGAACAGTCCGGTGGCCAGCACCGTGACTCCCGCGGCGATCGCCAGCTGCATCAGCAGGACCTGCGAGAACACCCGCCGCGGCAGGCCGAGGCGCAGGCGGCGTGCGGGGGGAGTGGAGCTCATACCCATGACGGTACGTGGAGGGGCGCGGGGTGCCGCGGGGGGTGTGGCGGGGATCTCCCGGGCCGGTGTTCCCGTGAGCGGGGGCGGTCAGCCCGCCAGCGCTGCCAGGGCCACCTCGCGGACGCCCACGACGTCCATCCGCGCGGGTGAGCCGAGCACCGACCCGCAGCTCTCCGGACGGGGCGGCAGGGACGCGCCCCGGGCGACCTCCACCAGCCACCGGCGCCCGTCCGCATGGGCGACGGTCACCTCCCAGCGGGGCGCGGCACCGTCCGTCCGTACGATGCTCAGGGCCCCGGCGGCGTACTCTCCCACCGTGCGCCGGACGGCCAGCTCGGCCGCCTGGCCGGGCCGCTCCCAGGCGGTGCACCCCCGGCACCCCTCGACGACGATCCGGCCCTCCTCCAGGCCGTGCAGCACCTCCTTGACGGTGTGCGCCTCGGCCCGCCCGTACGCGTAGCCGTACGGCAGGCAGAGGATCGTGGGGGAGAAACGGTGACCGCCCAGGTGGGTGACCTCCCAGACGCCCTCGACCCCGGAGGCGGCGAGTTCGGCCGCCAGGGGCCGTCCGAGGAGGGCGCAGCAGCGGTCGCGCTTGCCGTTGGTGCAGACGAGGGAGAGGGGGCCGCCCTCGTGGGGCCGTCCGCCGAGCGCGGTCGCGAAGGACTCCGGCTCGCCCCTGCCGAGGGCGGCGAAATCGAGGTCGAGCAGGCGTTCAAGATGTGTGGTCCTGGCGGCGTACAGCCACACGTTTCCGGGAACGGTGTGGGCCGCGTACACCCGGCGCGTGGCGGGCGTCCGGCGGTCCGCGTGCCGCCCGGGCCGCCGGATGAGCGCGATCCGCACTCCGCTGCCCTGCGCGGCGGCCTCCAGGGCGCGGCCCAGCGCGGGGTCGAGGTGGCTGGAGGTGAGCGCCTTGGCACCCCAGGGTCCCGGCTGTTCCAGCAGCAGCCAGGTCCGCGCGGTGGCGGCGGTTCCCGCGACGGGCTCGTCGAGTGCGCGGGAGACGGTCGAGCACGTACTACTCACAAAGGTGAGCCTAACCTGAGTTGCGCGGCCGTGCCGAGTCGACCCGTCGGCGCCGTGGAGTGCGTACTGACTGTGACAATCACCTCGAACGGGGCTGATCATCGATTCTTCGGTCACTTGTCACTCTTGCGGAGGATTCCTCGGGGTGAGGGTGGTCTCACACCCCCGAGTGATAGGAATGCCGCACGCGTTGCGTCATGTGAGGTGCGAGCGGGTCCGATGGGGTGCGAGCGGGTCCGGCCACCTGCGAGCCTCCCCCGGCCGGGAGGCAGACCTGCGACGATGCCATCGCGCGTCGCGTGGCAGCGGGCGCAGGCGCTCGCGTCTTGAGAAGCAGAGGAAAGTGCACAGTGAGTCAGATCGTCCGCCGTCTCGGTGTCGCTCCGCGCCACCGAGGCAGTACCGGTGGTGGAACATGTCCCGACATCTTCGAGCTGGCTGACGGGAACTTCGCCGTCATCGGCACGGATGCCACCGATTCGCTCGATTCCCAGCTTCCCGAGGACGCCGCGCGTGCCGACTACGAACGCATCGTCGTGATCACCAGGGAGACCCTGATCAAGGCGAAGGCGGACATCCCGGACGTCTAGGGTCATGCGTCGAGTGGTGGGTCGCCGACCACCCACCACTCGTCGGTGTCGGCCTCGTCCAGCTGCTGCAGCAGGTCGTCGACCAGCCGGCCGAGCTCGGCTTCTTCCGTCCCCGTCAGGCTCGCGCGCTGTTGCCGGGTCGCGTCCCAGTACTCCCTGACGATCCGGTTCTGGAAGAGGCCCCGGACGTGTTTGAAGAACTCGTCCCTGTTCATGTTGCCGATGCGGTAGTAGCAGAGCAGGTTCGTGTACAGGGCGTTGGCGAAAAGGTACTGGCGACGCTTCTGTGCGGTGACCGGCACCTCGAAGACGTCCAGGACCTCGGCGAGCTCGGGGTTGTCCATCGCCTTGCTCAGGAGCTCCCAGTGCTGGCGCTGTTGCATGGCCAGGTTGGCCTGCTGCTGGGTGAGCGCACGCTTCTCCAGGTGCTCCAGTCGTTCGTTGATCGTGTCCAGGATGTGCCGCTGTGCCGCCATGGCGGCACAGGCGCCTGCCGCCATGCCCAGGCAGGCCGCGACCGCGGAGCGGAGCCCCCGTATCCCACTGTTCCGTGTGGCCATGTCAAATACCCCCGGTCGGGCCGCCGTCCGCCGGTCGTCGGGTTGCGGGTCGACGGTGGGGAACCGGCGAGCGGTGGGCGGCGCTTGCCGCCTTCCAGGG
This sequence comes from Streptomyces sp. NPDC018964, assembly GCF_044390325.1. Lineage (NCBI taxonomy): Bacteria > Bacillati > Actinomycetota > Actinomycetes > Kitasatosporales > Streptomycetaceae > Streptomyces > Streptomyces sp. NPDC018964. The sequence goes on along the minus strand of NZ_JBIRYZ010000005.1, from coordinate 314,961 downwards.
TGCCGAGCGGCTCTGATCGGCGGAAAGGCGGCCAGGCGGCGCACGGAGGGAAGCGAGGGTCGCACAAACCGGCGCCTTGCCCAACGTCTGCCCCGCGGACGCTGCTAACAATCGTTCACTTCGCCGCTGTTCTCGGCACTCGTATCCTGGGGCGTCAGTCGGTCTTCGAGGTGCGCGCCGTGAGCGAGCCGGTGTGCGCACAGGCGGGAGAGGGGTCGCGTGTCGGAGCGGAGCAGCGGGCGGCAGATTCCGGTGGTCGTCCTGGCCGGATTCCTCGGCTCGGGGAAGACCACCCTGCTCAATCACCTCCTCCACCGCAGCGGCGGCAGCCGCATCGGCGCCGTCGTCAACGACTTCGGGGCCGTCGAGATCGACGCGATGGCCGTCGCCGGGGCGCTCGGGGACTCGACCGTGTCGCTGGGCAACGGGTGTCTGTGCTGTGCCGTCGACGGCAGCGAGCTGGACGAGTACCTCGAGCGGCTCGCCCGGCCCTCCGCCGGGATCGACGTCATCGTCATCGAGGCCAGCGGCCTCGCCGAGCCGCAGGAACTCGTGCGGATGGTGCTCGCCAGCGAGCATCCGGGCATCGTCTACGGCGGACTCGTCGAGGTCGTGGACGCCGCCGAGTTCGACGACACCCGGGCCAGGCACCCGGAGATCGACCGGCACCTCGCCCTCGCGGACCTCGTGGTCGTCAACAAGACGGACCGGGTCACCGACGCCGCGCGGGTACTGGCCCTGGTCCGGTCCCTCGTCGACCGTGCGGCCGTCGTCCCCACCACGCACGGCCGGGTCGACCCCGAGTTCCTCTTCGACTGCCGGCCGAGCGAGGAGCGCGTCGGGCAGCTGTCGTTCGACGATCTGCACCACACCGACCACGCCGGGCATCCGCACACCGCGTACGACAGCGTCTCCTTCGTCTCCGGGCGCCCGCTGGACCCGCGCCGGCTGATCTGGTTCCTGGACAGCCGGCCCGAAGGGCTCTACCGGATCAAGGGCTACGTCGACTTCGGGCCGTACGACACCCGCAACCGGTACGCCGTGCATGCCGTGGGGCGGTTCCTGCGGTTCTACCCCGAGCCCTGGCCCGCCGGCGAGGAGCGGCTCACGCAGCTCGTCCTCATCGGATCGGACATCGACGCCACCGCCCTCCACGAGGAGCTGGAGGCGTGCCGGGGCGACGACGCCCCACACACCGACGAGCACGGCATGTGGGGCGTCCTGCGCTACGTGCAGGGAGCGGCGGAGGACCCGGCGGCCTAGACCGGGCCCGCCACCACCGACACCGTCTTCGGCAGGGAGACGCCCGAGCCGTCACGGCGCGGGTCGGGCTCCGGGAGGCCCACCGCGGCGCCGTTCCTCTGCGCGGCACGGGCCGGGAGCGGGCCCGCCCAGGCCAGGGCCAGGCAGTCCTCACCCTTCAGGAACCGCTGGCAGCGCACGCCACCGGTGGCCCGGCCCTTGCGCGGGTACTGGTCGAACGGAGTCAGCTTGGCCGTCGTCTGGACCGAGTCGTCCAGCGTGCCCCGCGAACCCGCGACCGTGAACACCGCCGCGTCCACGGCCGGATCGACCGCCGTGAAGGAGATGACCTTCGCCCCCTCGGTGAGCTTGATGCCCGCCATGCCGCCCGCGGGACGGCCCTGCGGCCGGACCTGCGCGGCCGGGTAGCGCAGCAGCTGGGCGTCGTCACTGATGAAGACCAGGTCCTCCTCGCCCGTGCGCAGCTCGACCGCGCCGACGATCCGGTCGCCCTCCTTGAGCGTGATGACCTCCAGCTCCTCCTTGCTGGAGGGGTAGTCGGGCACCACGCGCTTGACGATTCCCTGTTCCGTGCCGAGCGCCAGGCCCGGCGACGACTCGTCGAGCGTGGTCAGGCACACCACCTGCTCGTCGTCCTCCAGGGACACGAACTCGGCCAGGGGCGCCCCGCCCGAGAGGTTCGGCGTCGGCATCGCCTGCGGGAGCTGCGGCAGGTCGATCACGTTCAGCCGGAGCAGCCGGCCGGACGAGGTGACGACGCCGATCTCACCGCGGGCCGTCGCCGGCACCGCCGAGACGATCACGTCGTGCTTGACCCGCTTGCCGTCGTCGGCGAGCGGCTCGTTGTCCGCCGTACGGGCGAGCAGGCCCGTGGAGGAGAGCAGCACCCGGCACGGGTCGTCCGCCACCTGCAGCGGTACGGCGGCGGCCGGGGCGCCGGCCGACTCCAGCAGCAGCGTACGGCGGTCGTTGCCGAACTTCTTCGCCACCGCGGCCAGTTCCGCGGAGACCAGCTTGCGCAGCTCCGCGTCCGAGTCCAGGATCCGGGTCAGCTCCTCGATCTCCGCGTTCAGCCGGTCCTGCTCGGCCTCCAGCTCGATCCGGTCGTACTTGGTGAGGCGGCGCAGCGGCGTGTCCAGGATGTACTGGGTCTGGATGTCGCTGAGGGAGAACCGCTCGATCAGGCGCTGCCTGGCCTGCGCGGAGTTCTCGCTGGAGCGGATGAGGCGGATGACCTCGTCGATGTCCACCAGGGCCGTGAGCAGGCCCTCGACCAGGTGGAGGCGGTCGCGCCGCTTGCCGCGGCGGAACTCCGAACGCCGGCGCACGACGTCGAAGCGGTGGTCGAGGTAGACCTCCAGGAGTTCCTTGAGGCCCAGGGTGAGCGGCTGGCCGTCCACCAGCGCCACGTTGTTGATGCCGAAGGACTCCTCCATCGGCGTCAGCTTGTACAGCTGCTCCAGGACCGCCTCCGGCACGAAGCCGTTCTTGATCTCGATGACCAGCCGCAGACCGTGCTCACGGTCGGTGAGGTCCTTGACGTCGGCGATGCCCTGGAGCTTCTTCGACCCGACCAGGTCCTTGATCTTGCCGATCACCTTCTCCGGGCCGACCGTGAACGGCAGCTCGGTGACGACGAGGCCCTTGCGGCGGGCCGTGACGTCCTCCACGGTGACCGTCGCGCGGATCTTGAACGTGCCGCGGCCCTTCTCGTAGGCGTCCCGCACGCCGGACAGACCGACGATCCGGCCGCCGGTGGGCAGGTCGGGGCCCGGGACGTGCTTCATCAGGGCGTCGAGGTCGGCGTTCGGGTACCTGATCAGGTGCCGCGCGGCCGCGACGACCTCGCGCAGGTTGTGCGGCGGCATGTTGGTGGCCATGCCGACGGCGATGCCCGACGCGCCGTTCACCAGGAGGTTCGGGAAGGCGGCGGGCAGCGCCACCGGCTCCTGCTCCTGGCCGTCGTAGTTGGGCGCGAAGTCGACCGTGTCCTCGTCGATGGACTCGGTCATCAGGCTGGTGGCCTCGGCCATCCGGCACTCGGTGTACCGCATGGCGGCGGGCGGGTCGTCGTTGCCCAGCGAGCCGAAGTTGCCGTGGCCGTCGACCAGGGGGACGCGCATCGAGAACGGCTGGGCCATGCGCACCAGGGCGTCGTAGATCGACGCGTCGCCGTGGGGGTGCAGCTTGCCCATGACCTCGCCGACGACACGGGCGCACTTCACGTAGCCGCGCTCGGGCCGCAGGCCCATCTCGTTCATCTGGTAGACGATGCGGCGGTGCACCGGCTTGAGACCGTCGCGCGCGTCCGGCAGGGCGCGGGAGTAGATGACCGAGTACGCGTACTCGAGGAAGGAGCCCTGCATCTCGTCGACGACGTCGATGTCGAGGATCTTCTCCTCGTACGACTCGTCGGGCGGCGGGGTCTTCGTGCTGCGGCGGGCCATCGCTGCCGGCTCCTTGCTGAAGCGTTGTGGACGGGATCTGACGCGGACCATTGTGGACCGTCGCACTGACAGACGGGACCAGGACCCGGTTGTGAGGGCCCTGGGGAGGGCAGGGTACGGCGCGTGTGCGGTGCGTTTCCGCGCGGGGTTCCCGGTCCGGGATGACGTGGGCCGGGGGTGGGTTGCGCTGCCCGGCGCTTGCGGGGTGCCTCCCCCACTCTCGGCTTCGCTCGAGCGGGAGGTGCCCCCATCGCCCACCCGTGCCGCCCTGGGGGCACCTCCCAGGCCCTTGAGGCACTGGGGGAGGCACGACTGCCCGCGGGGACGGGGGCGCGGCTGTCCGCGGGGACGGGGGCGCGGCTGTCCGCGGGGACGGGGGCGCGGCTGTCCGCGGGGACGGGGGGCGCGGCCGCCCGGGGTCGTGCGTCGGCATTCTCGCTCTCGGCGTAGCCCGCCCCCGCCGGGAACTTCGTCGGGGGTCCGCGCGCTTGCATACAGTGGCAGGACCGGCAGAAACGGCGGTGTCGACGACCGCCTCCGCGATCGAAGGGACGTACATGCCCATGGGTCACACGGCCACAGCCCAGGCAGGCTCCGGCGGCCTGACAGCGACCGAACACCGCCTGGCCAACGGCCTGCGCGTGGTGCTCTCCGAGGACCACCTGACCCCGGTCGCCGCGGTGTGCCTCTGGTACGACGTGGGTTCACGTCACGAAGTCAAGGGACGTACGGGTCTGGCTCACCTCTTCGAGCACCTGATGTTCCAGGGCTCCGCCCAGGTGAAGGGCAACGGTCACTTCGAGCTGGTCCAGGGCGCCGGCGGCTCCCTCAACGGCACCACCAGCTTCGAGCGCACCAACTACTTCGAGACCATGCCCGCCCACCAGCTGGAGCTCGCCCTCTGGCTGGAGGCCGACCGCATGGGCTCCCTGCTGACCGCCCTGGACGACGAGTCCATGGAGAACCAGCGGGACGTGGTCAAGAACGAGCGCCGCCAGCGCTACGACAACGTCCCCTACGGCACCGCCTTCGAGAAGCTGACCGCCCTCGCCTACCCGGAGGGCCACCCCTACCACCACACGCCCATCGGCTCGATGGCGGACCTGGACGCGGCCACCCTGGAGGACGCCCGCCAGTTCTTCCGCACGTACTACGCGCCGAACAACGCCGTGCTCTCCGTCGTCGGCGACATCGACCCGGAGCGGACGCTCGCCTGGATCGAGAAGTACTTCGGCTCCATCCCGGCCCACGACGGCAAGCCCGCGCCCCGCGACGGCTCGCTGCCCGACGTCATCGGCGAGCAGCTGCGCGAGGTCGTGGAGGAGGAGGTCCCCGCGCGTGCGCTGATGGCCGCCTACCGGCTGCCCGAGGACGGCACACGCGCGTGCGACGCCGCCGACCTGGCGCTCACCGTCCTCGGCGGCGGCGAGTCCTCGCGGCTCTACAACCGGCTGGTACGGCGCGACCGCACCGCCGTGGCCGCCGGCTTCGGCCTGCTGCGGCTGGCCGGGGCCCCCTCCCTGGGCTGGCTGGACGTGAAGACGTCCGGTGACGTGGAGGTGCCGGTCATCGAGGCCGCCATCGACGAGGAGCTCGCCCGGTTCGCCGAGGAGGGCCCCACGGCGGAGGAGATGGAGCGCGCGCAGGCCCAGCTGGAGCGCGAGTGGCTGGACCGGCTCGGCACGGTCGCCGGCCGCGCCGACGAACTGTGCCGGTACGCCGTCCTGTTCGGCGACCCGCAGCTCGCCCTGACCGCCGTACAGCGCGTCCTGGAGGTGACGGCGGAGGAGGTGCGGGAGGTCGCCGAGGCCCGCCTGCGCCCCGACAACCGCGCGGTGCTCGTCTATGAGCCCGTCGCCCCGGAAGCCGAGGACGCCGAGGGCACCGAGGAAGCCGCCGCAGTCGCCGGCACCGACGAGAACGAGGAGGCGGCGAAGTGACCGAGCTCGCCACGATGGACTTCCACCCGCAGCCGCAGGCCGGCGACGCCAAGCCCTGGGCCTTCCCGGCCCCCGAGCGCGGCACGCTCGACAACGGCCTGACCGTGCTGCGCTGCCACCGCCCCGGCCAGCAGGTCGTCGCCGTCGAGGTGCTTCTCGACGCGCCCCTGGAGGCCGAGCCGGCCGGCCTCGACGGTGTCGCCACGATCATGGCGCGGGCCTTCTCCGAGGGCACCGACAAGCACTCCGCCGAGGAGTTCGCCGCCGAGCTGGAGCGCTGCGGCGCCACCCTGGACGCGCACGCCGACCACCCCGGCGTCCGCCTCAGCCTGGAGGTCCCGGCCTCCCGGCTCACCAAGGGGCTCGGGCTGCTCGCCGACGCGCTCCGGGCGCCGGCGTTCGCCGACAGCGAGGTCGAGCGGCTGGTCCGCAACCGCCTCGACGAGATCCCGCACGAGCTGGCCAACCCCTCCCGCCGCGCCGCCAAGGAGCTCTCCAAGGAGCTGTTCCCGGCGAGTTCGCGCATGTCGCGTCCGCGCCAGGGCACCGAGGAGACGGTCGAGGGCATCGACTCCGCGGCCGTACGCGCCTTCTACGAGAAGCACGTCCGCCCCGCCACGGCCACCGCCGTGGTCGTCGGCGACCTCACCGGCATCGACCTGGACGCGCTGCTCGGCGACACGCTCGGCGCCTGGACCGGCTCCCCGGCGCAGCCGCGGCCCGTCCCGCCGGTGGTCGCCGACGACACCGGGCGCGTCGTGATCGTGGACCGCCCCGGCGCCGTGCAGACGCAGCTGCTGATCGGCCGCATCGGCCCCGACCGGCACGACCGCGTGTGGCCCGCGCAGGTGCTCGGCACGTACTGCCTCGGCGGCACCCTCACCTCCCGCCTGGACCGCGTGCTGCGCGAGGAGAAGGGCTACACCTACGGCGTGCGGGCGTTCGGACAGGTCCTCCGGTCCGCGCCGGACGGCACGGGTGCGGCGATGCTGGCCATCAGCGGCTCCGTTGACACGCCGAACACCGGCCCCGCCCTCGACGACCTGTGGACCGTGCTGCGCACGCTCGCCGCCGACGGGCTCACCGACGACGAACGCGACGTCGCCGTGCAGAACCTCGTGGGTGTGGCGCCGCTCAAGTACGAGACCGCCGCGGCCGTCGCGAGCACCCTGGCCGACCAGGTCGAGCAGCACCTGCCCGACCACTACCAGGCCGACCTGTACCGGCAGTTGGCGGCCACCGGCACCGTGGAGGCCACCGCGGCCGTCGTGAACGCCTTCCCGGTGGACCGCCTGGTGACCGTCCTCGTCGGCGACGCGGCGCAGATCAAGGCGCCCGTCGAGGCCCTCGGGATCGGTGAAGTCACCGTCGTGACGGCCGAGTAGCGAGCCGCGGAGGCGCACGCGCGCACCGGGCCCCGGTGACACGGACGTCACCGGGGCCCGCTTGTGCCCGAATCGGGGCGGAAGTTGCCTGTCTGCCCTGTGGGATGCGCTACAAAAACCGGGATTCGTTTGAGGAGGAGGAGACGGCCGCCTTAGCGTCATCCGGGCTGTTCGTCGGGCAGTGCGCCGCACCCGCGGCACCGGACAGCCATCGCCGAGTCCCCGTACGGCGCGAGCCAGGGGAGCCGGGGACCCGCATGAGTCCCTGGGGTGAATCGGACGCCCGCGCGTGTCGCGAGGGTGCCCGTAGGAGACCTTCCTGCTCCGAACCCGTCAGCTAACCCGGTAGGCGAGAGGGAAGGAAAGGACCAGCCTCCACATGGCGTTCACCCGCGCCCCGGGCAAGCACCGTCGTCCCAGCCGGACGCAGCGCGGCACCGTCCGCGCGGCGGGCGTCGCGGCGCTCACCACCACCACCGGCGTCGTCGGCTCCCTCGCGACCCCCGCGCTCGCCGCCGAACCCGCCGCCGCGCAGACCGGCCTCACCCCCGTCGTCACCCTGGGCGACGCGGTCGCCGACCGGATCGACGCCCAGGCGGCCGCCCAGCACGAGGCCGCCCGGGAGGCGGCCGAGGCCGCCGCGCGGAAGGCCGCCGAGGAGGCCGCGCGCGAGAAGGCCGCCAAGGAGGCCGAGGAGGCCCGCGCGGAGAAGGAGCGCGCCGCGCGGGAGGCCGAACGCGAGCGCCTCAACACCTTCGTCTCCCCGATCCCCGGCTCGTACGTCTCGACCAGTTACCAGGTCGGCAGCTCACTGTGGTCCTCCGGCAGCCACACCGGCGTCGACTTCCACGCCGCGAGCGGCACCCCCGTCCAGTCGGTCGGCGTCGGCACCGTCGTCGAGGCCGGCTGGGGCGGCGCGTACGGCAACCAGGTCGTCATCAAGATGCACGACGGCACGTACACCCAGTACGGGCACCTGTCGTCCATCGGCGTCTCGGTGGGCCAGCAGGTCGCCGCCGGGCAGCAGATCGGCCTCTCCGGCGCCACCGGCAACGTCACGGGCGCGCACCTGCACTTCGAGGCCCGTACGACCGCCGAGTACGGCTCCGACCTCGATCCCGTCGCCTACCTCCGCGCGCACGGCGTGAACCTCTAGGCCCGACCGCTTCCCTGTGCCCCGGCTCCCCGAGCCGGGGCACCGGTGTTTCCGGGCGGCTCCTGTCCGAAAAATAAGCACGGATTCCGGTCCGGCGTCGTGAATTCCCGCTGATTGCAATAGAGTCACGGAACACACGTCAATCGTCGACGTTTCACGGGGATTAAGCCGGAGGTCCGTCATGCGTATTCCCGCGCACTCGGTGTGCACGGCGATCCGGGACGACATCGTCGCGGGTGTCCACGAGCGCGGCGGCCGGCTCACCGAGGAAGTGCTCGCCCGCCGTTACGGCGTCTCCCGCGTCCCGGTCCGGGAGGCGCTGCGCACGCTGGAGGCCGAGGGGTTCGTGGTGACCCGGCGGCACGCGGGCGCGTGCGTCGCGGAACCCACCGAGCAGGAGGCCGCCGACCTGCTGGAGATGCGGGTGCTCCTCGAGCCGCTCGGCGCCGCCCGCGCGGCCCAGCGCCGCACCGAGGCCCATCTGAAGGTGCTGCGCGGCCTGGTCCGGCTGGGGCAGGAACGCGCCCGCCAGGGCAACAGTGACGACCTGCGCTCCCTGAGCGGCTGGTTCCACGAGACGCTCGCCCAGGCCACCGGCAGCCCGGCGCTGACGTCGACGCTGACCCAGCTGCGGCACAAGATCGCCTGGATGTACGCCACCGAGGGACCGTCCGACCCGGTCGAGTACTGGGCGGAGCACGGCGCGATCGTGGACGCCGTGGCGCGCGGCGACGGCGACCGCGCGCGGTCCGTCACGGCGCTGCACACCGAACGCGCGAGCGCCGGGCACCGCCTGCGCTTCGCCTCCGGCGCCGGCCGCGCGGACCGTGTGAGGAACTCGCAACATCCCGTAAACATGCCGAGTCTCCGGCATTAACACGGGTGCCGTATACAAAGAGGGTGCATTTCTCGGGGGTTATTTCTGCTGCCCGGGAAAAGGGGGGAAGGGAAAAGGGAAAGGCCCGCGCGGGGTCCGGGCGGGCCTTTCGAATGCAGTGCGGTGCAGTCCGGTGCGTTTCGGTGAGAGACGTTCCCGCACCCCCTGCGTGCTCAGACGGTCTCGGGGAGCTCCTCGAGACCCTCGGCGACCAGCTTCGCCAGCCGGTCCAGGGCGGCGTCCGCACCCTCGGCGTCGGACGCGAGGACGATCTCCTCGCCGCCCTGGGCGCCCAGGCTCAGGACGGCCAGCATGGAGGCCGCGTTGACGGGGGCGCCCCCTGCCTTGGCGATCGTCACCGGGACGCCTGCGGCCGTGGCGGCTCGGACGAAGATGGAAGCGGGGCGGGCGTGGAGGCCCTCGGCCCAGCCGACGTTGACGCGGCGCTCAGCCATGTGTTGCTGCCCTTCGGTGTTCAGGGTTGTCTAGACCAGTTTCCCACATCGTGAAGCATGCCCGGAGCGTGCCGGAGGCGTACCCGAAGGGGCCTCCGCTCCCGCTCCCGGTGGCAGCCGGACCGCGGCCTCGGCCCGGCTGTCGTCCACCACAGACTGCCCCGCGCCGTTGTCGTACGCGAGCCGTACTCTGGGGCCCATGCAGACCTCGTCGGACCGGCACGAGTACCCCGCCCACTGGGAGGCCGACGTGGTGCTGCGCGACGGCGGCACCGCGCGCGTCCGCCCCATCACCGTCGATGACGCCGAGCGCCTGGTCAGCTTCTACGAGCAGGTGTCGGACGAGTCGAAGTACTACCGCTTCTTCGCGCCCTACCCTCGCCTGTCCGCCAAGGACGTCCACCGCTTCACGCACCACGACTTCGTGGACCGGGTGGGACTCGCGGCCACCATCGGCGGCGAGTTCATCGCCACCGTACGCTACGACCGGATCGGCGCCGACGGCGCGCCCGCCTCGGCCCCGGCCGACGAGGCCGAGGTCGCCTTCCTCGTCCAGGACGCCCACCAGGGCCGGGGCGTCGCCTCCGCCCTCCTCGAACACATCGGCGCCGTCGCGCGGGAGCGCGGCATCCGCCGGTTCGCGGCCGAGGTGCTGCCCGCCAACACCAAGATGATCAAGGTGTTCACCGACGCCGGGTACACCCAGAAGCGCAGCTTCGAGGACGGCGTCGTCCGCCTGGAGTTCGACCTCGAACCCACCGACCGCTCCATGGCCGTGCAGTACGCGCGCGAACAGCGCGCCGAGGCGCGTTCGGTGCAGCGGCTGCTCGCCCCCGGCTCGGTGGCCGTCGTCGGCGCGGGCCGCACCCCCGGCGGGGTGGGCCGCAGCGTCCTCGACAACCTCCGCGACACAGGGTTCACCGGCCGGCTGTACGCCGTGAACAAGGCCCTGGGGGAGGGGGAGAAGGAGATCGGCGGGGTGGCCGCGTTCCGCTCGGTGCGGGACATCGACGGGCCCGTCGACCTCGCGGTCGTCGCGGTGCCCGTCGAACGGGTCCCGGAGGCCGTCACCGAGTGCGGCGAGCACGGCGTGCAGGGGCTCGTCGTCGTCTCCGCCGGCTACGCCGAGTCCGGCCCCGACGGCCGCGAACGCCAGCGCGCCCTCGTACGGCAGGCGCGCGCGTACGGCATGCGGATCATCGGACCGAACGCCTTCGGCGTCATCAACACCTCCCCGGACGTCCGGCTGAACGCCTCGCTCGCCCCCGAGACGCCCCGCCCGGGCCGGATCGGGCTGTTCGCCCAGTCCGGCGCCATCGGCGTCGCCCTGCTGTCCCGCCTGCACCGGCGCGGCGGCGGCGTCACCGGTGTCACCGGCGTGTCCACCTTCGTGTCGTCCGGCAACCGGGCCGACGTCTCAGGCAACGACGTCCTGCAGTACTGGTACGAGGACCCCGACACCGACGTCGCCCTGATGTACCTGGAGTCCATCGGCAACCCCCGCAAGTTCACCCGCCTCGCCCGGCGCACCGCGGCGGCGAAGCCGCTGGTCGTGGTCCAGGGCGCACGCCACGGAGCGGGCCCCCGGGGGCACGCCGTACGGGCGACCCGGCTGCCCCACGCGACGGTGTCCGCGCTGCTGCGGCAGGCCGGGGTGATCCGCGTGGACACCATCACCGAGCTGGTCGACACGGGCCTGCTGCTCGCCCGCCAGCCCCTGCCGGCCGGGCCCCGGGTGGCGATCCTCGGCAACTCCGAGTCCCTGGGCCTGCTCACCTACGACGCCTGCCTCGCCGAGGGCCTGCGTCCGCATCCCCCGCTGGACCTCACCACCGCGGCCTCGGCAGCGGACTTCCACGCGGCGCTCTCCCGCGCGCTGGCCGACGACACGAGCGACGCGGTCGTCGTGACGGCGATCCCGGCGGTGGGGGAGGGCTCGGTCGGTGACGCGGCCCTGGCCCAGGCCCTGCGCTCGGCCGCCGCCGCGACCCCGTCCAAGCCCGTCCTGGTGGTCCACGTGGAACTCGGCGGCCTCGCGGCGGCCCTGTCGGCCGCCACCAGCACGGCCCCGCAGGCCTCGACGCCGACCCCGCCCCAGGTCCCGACGCCGGCCCCGCCCCAGCCCCAGGCGCCTGCGACCTCGACGCCGGCGACCTTGGCGCCACGCCCCCGGGCGGACACCGCTTCCGTGACGGCCCCGCCGCTCCCCGAGGACGCCCACCTCATCCCCGCCTACCCCGCTTCCGAGCGTGCCGTCCGGGCGCTCGCCCAGGCCGTCGCGTACGCGCAGTGGCGGCGGGACGCCGCCGAGCCCGGCAAGGTGCCCGAGTACGACGACATCGACGAGCGGGGCGCCGCCGCGCTCATCGAAGGGCTGCTCGCGCGCGGCCAGGGCTTCGCCCTCGGCACCGCCGAGACCTGCGACCTGCTCGGCACCTACGGCATCCACGTCCACCGCGCCCTCCCCGCCCCGGACCCCGACACCGCCGCCGAGGCCGCGCGCACCCTCGGCCACCCCGTGGCCCTCAAGGCGACCGCCCCCCACCTGAGGCACCGCGCCGACCTGGGCGGCGTCCGCCTGGACCTGGCCGACGAGGAACAACTGCGCCGGGCGTACAGCGAGTTGACGGAGCTGTTCGGTGCCCCGGAGGAGCTGCGCCCCGTGGTGCAGCGGATGGCCCCGCGCGGTGTCGACACCGTCGTACGCGCGGTCATCGACCCCGCCGCCGGAGCCGTCCTCTCCTTCGGGCTGGCCGGACCCCCCTCGCAGCTGCTCGGGGACATGGCGCACCGGCTGATCCCGGTCACCGACCGGGACGCGACCTCACTGGTGCGATCGATCCGTACCGCCCCGCTCCTGTTCGGCTGGCGCGGCTCGGCACCGGTCGACACCCCGGCGCTGGAGGAGCTGATGCTGAGGGTGTCACGGCTGGTCCACGACCATCCGGAGGTCGTCGCGGTCACCCTGGAGCCGGTCGTCGTCGCCCCGCACGGCGTGAGCGTCCTCGGCGCCTCCGTACGCCTCGCCCCGCCGCCCGCCCGCGACGACCTCGGCCCGCGGACCCTCCCCGCGTACTGACCGGCGCCGGGGAGGGGAGTGCGGTGAGCGGTGCCTCGCAGTCGGTGGTCCCCCGTAGGATGGGGCCCATGGCCAAGACCAGTACGACGACCCAGGGGCTGCGGGCGGCGATCGAGCGCAGCGGCTACTACCCGGCCCTCGTGGCCGAGGCGGTGGAGGCCGCCGTGGGCGGCGAGCCCATCCGGTCGTACCTGGTCCACCAGGAGACGACGTTCGACTCGAACGAGGTGCGGCGGCACGTCACCGTGCTCGTCCTCACCGGCAACCGCTTCATCGTCAGCCACACCGACGAGCAGGCCGCGGACAGCACCTCCCCGACGCCGTACGCCACCACGTCCACGGAGTCGGTCAAGCTCGACCGGATCTCGTCGATCGTGGTCAGCCGGGTGGTCGGCAACCCGGAGTCGTACAAGCCGGGCACGCTGCCGCGCGAGGTCGTGCTCACCATCGGCTGGGGCGCCGTCTCCCGCATCGACCTGGAGCCGGCCGCCTGCGGCGACCCCAACTGCGAGGCCGACCACGGCTACACGGGCAGCTCCACGGCCGACGACCTGAGCCTGCGCGTCAGCGAGGCCGGCGACGGGCCGGAGACGGTGCGCCAGGCGCTCACCTTCGCGCAGGCCCTGTCCGAGGCGACCGCGGACCAGACGCGCTGATGGCACAGCCCACACCCGGCGCCCGACCCTCGCCGGGCGCCCAGCCTGCCCCCGGCGCGCGGCCCGTGCCCCGCCCGCAGGCTCCCCGCCCCGCGCCGCCCGCCCGCGTCCCGCGGTCCACCTCCACGGCGCGGCCGACGCCCCCCGCCCTGCCCGTACCGCCCCCGCCCCCCACCGCCTGGGAGGACGCGCACCCGCGGCCCCTCGCCCCCGGTTCCGCGCCCCTGCCCGCATACGGCACCGGCTCGCTCGCCGACCTGCTGCCCACGCTCGCCGCCGGCATGGCCGTCCCCGGCACGACCGCCGCGATCACCGAGCTGACCCCCGCCGACCGGAACTGCGTCTTCCTGATCGACGGGTTGGGCTGGGAGCAGCTGAGGGCGCACCCGGACGAGGCCCCCTTCATGACGTCCCTGCTCGCCTCCTCGCGCGGCGGCACCGGACGCCCGATCACCGCCGGTTACCCGGCCACGACCGCCACCTCCCTGGCCTCCGTCGGCACCGGCCTGCCGCCGGGCGCGCACGGCCTGCCCGGTTACACGGTGCGCAATCCGGACACCGGCGAGCTGATGAACCAGCTGCGCTGGCAGCCCTGGACCCCGCCCGGCCCCTGGCAGCCGTACCCCACCGTCTTCGAACTGGCCCACCGCGCGGGCGTGCACGCCGCGCAGGTGTCCTCCCCGGCCTTCGCGAACACCCCGCTGACCAAGGTCGCGCTCAGCGGCGGCAGCTTCCACGGGCGGCTGTCCGGCGAGGAGCGCATGGACGTCGCGGCCGAGCAGCTGGCCGCCGCCGACCGCTCCCTGGTCTACACGTACTACGCGGAGGTCGACGGCGCCGGCCACCGCTTCGGCGTCGACTCCGACACCTGGCGCGGCCAGCTCATGTACGTCGACCGCCTGGTCCAGCGCCTGGCCGAACAGCTCCCCGCGCGCAGCGCGCTCTACGTCACCGCCGACCACGGCATGCTCGACATCCCCTTCGACGAGGACCACCGCATCGACGTCGACGAGGACTGGGAGCTGAAGGCGGGCGTCGCCCTGCTCGGCGGCGAGGGCCGCGCCCGGCACGTGTACGCCGTACCGGGCGCCGCCGACGACGTGCTGACCTGCTGGCGCGAGGTGCTCGGCGAGCGGTTCTGGGTGGCCTCGCGCGACGAGGCGATCGAGGCGGGCTGGTTCGGTCCGGCGGTCGAGGAGCGCGTGTACCACCGGATCGGCGACGTGGTCGCCGCCGCACGGGACGACGTCCTGCTGATCGCCTCCGAGCGGGAGCCCAGGGAGTCGGCGATGGTCGGCAACCACGGCTCGATGACCCCTGCCGAGCAACTGGTCCCCCTGCTCGAAGTACGCTCCTGAACTCCTGACGATCCGCCCGCGACCCCTGCCGAAAGGTGCCCGACCTCCCATGCCCGAACTGGTGTTCTTCTCCGGAACGATGGACTGCGGGAAGTCGACGCTGGCTCTCCAGATCGAGCACAACCGTTCGGCACGCGGCCTGACCGGCATGATCTTCACCCGCAACGACCGGGCCGGCGAGGGCAAGCTCTCCTCCCGCCTCGGCCTGGTCACGGACGCGGTGGAGGTCGGCGACGGCGCGGACCTGTACGCGTACCTCGTCGACCACCTCTCGAAGGGCCGCCGCGCGGACTATGTGATCGCGGACGAGGCGCAGTTCCTGGCGCCGGAGCAGATCGACCAGCTCGCGCGGGTCGTGGACGACCTGGAACTCGACGTCTACGCCTTCGGCATCACCACCGACTTCCGCTCCAAGCTGTTCCCCGGCTCCCAGCGGCTGGTGGAACTGGCCGACCGGGTCGAGGTGCTCCAGGTGGAGGCCCTGTGCTGGTGCGGCGCCCGCGCCACGCACAACGCGCGTACGGTCGGCGGGGTCATGGTCGTCGAGGGCGCCCAGGTGGTCGTCGGCGACGTCACCGGTTCCGCGGACGAGGTCGGCTACGAGGTCCTGTGCCGCCGCCACCACCGCCGCCGCATGACGGCCGCGACGGCCCGCGCGGCGGCACTGTCCCCCGACGTACTGCCGGTCACGTCGGGCTGACCGGACGGCCGCGGGGCACCGGCGGGCCGGGCGCCTGACGGAGCCGACGGGCTGCGAGAGTCAGATCCTCGGGGCGGCAGCCCAGGAGCGCGAACCCCACGGGGCCCGGGGAGGCGCGCGTGCACGGCCGACCGCCCCTTGGCGTCGGGCGAGTTGAGGGGCGTACCCGGCGAAGTCGTCGGTTCGCGGCCTCGGCCCCCACTAGGCTGGGGGCGTCGACCGCACCACCATGGCAGGGCGGAAAAGAACCATGCGCGGCCTCACCGAGACGGACCTCAGGACGCTGGCCGGTGCCCGTTCCTTCGAACGCGCCCTCGGGTATCTCGACGCGGTGTCCGGGATCGAGGTGGGGGACGGCTGGATCACCGCGCGGGTCCAAGGGACGGAGCGGTACGAGGTCGAGCTGACCCTGGACGGGCCCCGCGGGCTGTCCGGCGCGTGCGACTGCCCGTACGGTCTCGAGGGCAACTTCTGCAAGCACCTGGTCGCCCTCGGTCTGACCGTGCTCGCCCGGCCGGAGAGCCTGCCGCGGCAGCGGAAGGCGGCCCGGGAGCGCGCGCGGGACCTCGACGGGTGGCTGTCCGCCCTGTCCAAGGACGAGTTGCTCGCCCTGCTGCGGGAACAGGTCGACGAGGACCGGCAGGTGCGGCGACGCCTGGAACTACGGGCCGCGAGCGCCCGGGGAGACCTCACCACGGTCCGGTCCCGTATCCGCGACCTGCTCGACATCGGCCCCTTCGCGCAGTACGGCTACGTCGAGTACGCCGATGCCCGCGCCTACGCCGACCAGGCCCGGCAGGCGGTGTCCGCGATCGGCGCGCTGACCGGCTCGGGCCGGGCCGCCGACGCGATCACCCTGGCGCGGGAGGCGATGCGGCTGCTGGCCGAGGCGGTGGAGAGCGTCGACGACACCGACGGCCGGCTCGGGCAGATCGGCGCGGGCCTCGCCGACGCCCACCTCGACGCGTGCCGCGCGGCACACCCCGACCCCGAGGAGCTCGCACACTGGCTGGCCGGCCATGTGCTCGGCGACGCCGACGACGGCCTGACCGACATCGATCCGCTCGACTACGACGACGTCCTCGGCGAAGAGGGCATGGCCGTCCTGCGGAGGCTGGCCGTCGAGGCGTGGCGGCGCAACCGCCGAGGCTGGGCGGAGAAGTACCTGATGGAGCGTCTGGCCGAGGCCGGAGGAGACGTCGACGCGGTGATCGCCGTGCACGCGGCCGATCTCGCGCCGAACGGCCACACCCACCTGGTCATCGCCCGCGAGCTGGAGGCCGCCCGGCGTTTCGACGAGGCCCTGGAGTGGGCGGAACGCGGTATCCGGGACGCCCGGGACCTCTCCGCCGTGGACACCGCCCTCGTCGACCACCTCTGCGACCGCTATGCGCGGGCGGGCCGGACCGCCGACGCCGTCGCCGTGCGCCGCGACCACTTCGGCGCCCGCCGTTCACTGCTCGCGTACCAGCAGCTGCGCGCCGCCGCGCGGGCCGCGGACAGCTGGCCGGCCGAGCGCGAGGGAGCCCTCGCCCTGCTGCGCGCCGACGCGGAGCGGCCGCGACAGAGCCGGTACGGAGGCCCCGTCCTGGTCGACGCCCTGCTCGACGACAAGGACGTCGACGCCGCCTGGCAGGCCGCCACCGGCACGGGCGCCTCTGATCAGCAGTGGCTCGCACTCGCCGACCAGGCCCGTGCCGCCCGTCCCGCCGACGCGCTCGGCGTCTACCTGCGCCTGGCCGAGCCGCTGACCGAGGAGACCGGCAACAAGGTCTACGAGCGGCTCGTCGGCCTGCTGCTGAGCATCCGCGACTGCCACCGCCGCCTGGGCACCGAAGACGAGTTCACCGCTTACCTCACCGCTTTGCGCACCACCCGGAAACGCAAGCGGAACCTGATGCGCCTGATGGACGAACACGGCCTGTGAGCCGGACGGCTTCTCGGGCCCTCCCACCCGGCCGGAACCCCGGTCACCGCGCTGAACGGTCAGCGGCGTGAAGGGACCGCGACACAGGGACCGAGGCGGAGCGGCATCGGGCTCGTCGCCCTCGTGGGCGGTTGAGAGGTGGTGGCGTGCCGCGTGCAGAGGATCCCATTCAAACAAGTGATCGACAACGTGGTCGATCCCGCTATGATCTTCCACGGCAAGGCCGTAGCGCAGAGGTCGTCGCGCCCTCGCATCAAGCCGGAGGACGTCGGTTCGAATCCGACCGGCCTTGCCACCCTTGTCGTGGAGGAACGTCGATTGGCGTCGGTCCGTCCCGGGCGGGCGGAGGGCGGAGCCGCCCTCGGCGAGCCGGACACCGGCGATGGACCGGTGGAGTGGTGATGACGCAGCCGACACCCGTGCGCTGCCCGGCGATCGAGCACCCGGACATCCCTATCAGCGACCCCGCCGGCTTGGACCCGCTGCTGGCCCGGCTGGGGTCGGCGCGGGCGGTGGACACCGACGAGACGTTCCCGCTCGGCACCCTCCGCGCGGACGGCCGCGTCGACCTGTGCAAGCAGGGCCTCGGAGCGGCCGGCGCCGCCCGGCTGATGCCCGTCGCCGCCGCCTCGCCGCACGCCCGGCACGTACTCCTCGGCACCAACGCCATCGGTGACGAAGGAGCGGCCACGGTCGCCCGCGCGCTCACCGCCGGCCACGGCCTGCACACGCTCTACCTCGGCTGCAACCGCGTCGGCCCGGAAGGCGCCGCCGCCCTCGCCGGCGTACTCTCCGCGGACGACACCGTCCGCGCTCTGTGGCTCAAGCGCAACCCGGTGGGCGACGACGGCGTGGCGGCGCTCGCCGCGATGCTCCGCCGCAACACCGCGCTGCGCACCCTCGACCTGGTCAACACCGGTGTCACCACCGAGGGCCTGCGCGCCCTGCTCGACGCCCTCACCGGCCGCCCGCACCCGGTGGAACGCCTCTTCCTCGGTGGGAACGGACTGACCGCCGACGCCGCCGGCCTGCTGGCGGCGCTGATCCGGGAGGCGGGCGTGCGCGAGCTGTACCTGCCCGCCAACCACCTCGGCGACGAAGGCGCCGCCGTCCTCGCGGCAGCCGCCGCCGACGCCGGACGGCCGGTACGCCTCGGCCTGGGCGGCAACGGCATCGGCCCCGCCGGGGCGCGCGCCCTCGCCGACGCCCTGGGCGCCATCGAGACGCTCGACCTCGGACGGCCGATGTCGGAGCGGAGCCTCGGCGCCCCCGCCAACGCCACCGGCGACGAAGGCGCCCACGCCCTGGCCGCCGCCCTCCCAGGCAGCCCGCTGCGTCGGCTGGAGCTGTGCCACACCGGACTCACCGGGCGGGGCGCGAAGTCCCTGCTGGCGGCGGTGCCGGACGGCTCACCGCTGGAGTACGTCGGTCTGGGGCCGGGACTGCCCCGGAAGGTGAAGCGGTCCTTCACCCAGCGCCTGCGGCCCATGGCCGGGGCCCACCCCGACCTGCGCGCGATAGGAAGTGTCTACCGGTGAGCCGCCGCCCCGAACTCCCCTGTTTCCCACCGGAGGAGGCGGCGAGTTGGCGGCGGATCCGCCGGTACGCCGTGCCCCGGCTGATGATCGAGCGCGCGACGGAACACCGTACCGCCGGTGACTGGCGTGGCGCGTGCGCGGCGGCCGGCGTGGACGTCGACATCGACCTGCCGGAGGTCGCCGAGCACTGCGGCGACGACGTCGCCGAGGCCCTGGAGGACGACCTGCGCCACCTGGTCCCGGACCTGGTGCGCTGGCACCTGCCCCGGGTGCTGGGCGGCTGGACCACCCTCGACACCGACCGGACCGTCGTCCTCGCCCGCTACCGGCCGGTGCGGGAGGGCGAACGCCCGCGCACCACGCCGTACCTGCACCTCACCACGCCCGCGATGATGCAGGGTCCGCAGCGGGTCACCCTGCGGTTCCGCACCGTCCTGGACGAGAAGACCGCCGGCGTCTTCGGGAGCCGGACCGAGGACTGGCGGTACGCCCGGCACCTGTGGGACGCGCGGCACACCGCCGAACTGCGCGCGCGGTGCGGCGGCGGCACCGACCGGCCTCCCTTCTTCCACGCCGACGGCCGGCCGCGCCGTACGGACGAACTCCCCACCGCCGATCCCGGCCCCGCCGACGCGGCGGCCCGGGCCGAGTGGGTCACCCTGCTGCACCAGAAGGGCGAGGTCGAGGCGGCCTTCACCGCGGCCGGGATCGAACTCGACCTGACGCCCCCGACCGGCCCCGGCTGGTACCGGGCCGATCCGGCGGAGCTCATCGGCCGGCTCGCGCTCGACCACACCCGTCTGGAGCGGGAGGTCCGCCGGCTGATGGACGAGGGCGTCGGCGACCGCTTCCTCGTCGTCGGCGACTGGCGCACGCGCATCCTGCTGGAGCCGACGGCCACCGGTCTCGGGGCGAGGGCGGCCGGCCGCGAGGAGGCCAAGAACGTGCCCTTCCTGGCCGAGGCGCTCTGGCGCAGGCTCCCCGACCTCGACCTGCTGCGCGTCGGCGGAGTGGAGCCGGAACACCTGCATCCGCTGGTCCGCGAGGCGCTGTTCCCCGACCTCCGGGTCGCCGACGGGACCGGCGGCCCGCCGGGTCCCGACGTCCCCGCACCCGTCAGGGTGCGCTGCCGGGGTGAATGGCACGAGGTGGGCTTCCGCCCGGACGGTCTGCTCCGCATGCCGCACAGCGACGAGGAGCAGCAGCGCGAGCGCGCCCTGCGCGCGTTCGGCGGCGCCGTCGCCGGGTGCTTCGCCGTCGAGCAGACCTGGGCGTCCGGCGACGGCCGGCTGCCGAAGGCGCTGCGCGCCCAGCGGCAGGACCTGTTCCTGCGCGCCCAGCACGGTGACACCCACGGCGTGCTCCACCTCCTGGACGCCGGCGTGGACCCCCGGGTGCGCGACGCTGCCGGACGCTCGCTGCTCCACGTACTGCACCTCCTCGACCACGAGCCGCTGCTGCCCCGGTTGCTCGCGGCGGGGCTCGACCTGGAGGCACGGGACCGGCGGGACCGCACACCGCTGTTCGTGGCGGTCAACGACGGCGGCTCCCGGGCCCTGGTGGAGGCACTCCTCGCCGCCGGCGCCCGGATCGACGTGGAAGACCAGATGGAGCTGTCGCTGGCCCAGGTCATCCGCCGTTACAAGCGCTCCGATCTGGCTTTCCTCCGGAAGCGTGTCCGTGAGGAACACCCGGGACTCGGGGCCGAGTGGTGGGACGACTACATGGACCGCCACGAGGAGGAAGCGGACGACTACGAGCCTGTCGAGCCTGATGAGTTTGAGCCCGACGAGTCCGAGTTCGACGAGCCCGAGCCCGTCAAGCCCGGACTCGTCGATCCCGGACTCGGCACGTACAGCAAGGAACCGCCGTTTTGAGCACCGACTCCGCCTCCCGCACCGCACCGGCCCCGCTGGCCGCCGCGGACGCCCTCGTCGCCAGACTGCGCGCGCACCGCACCGAACCCGCCGCCAACCCTCAACTGGAGGCGCTCGCCCTGGCCGTGACGGCCAACCAGCCCGTCCTGCTGTGGGGCGAACCCGGCATCGGCAAGTCCGCCGGCCTGGAGCAGCTCGCCGCCGGACTCGGCCTCCCGCTGGAGACGGTCATCGCCAGCGTGCACGAGCCGTCGGACTTCGCGGGACTGCCGATCGTCGGCGACGACCCGGCCACCACCGGCGTGCCGATGGCCCCGCCCGACTGGGCGGTCCGGCTCACCCGCGCCGGACAGGGCCTGCTCTTCTTCGACGAACTGTCCTCCGCGCCCCCGGCCGTGCAGGCCGCGCTGCTGCGGGTCGTCCTCGAACGCCGGGTCGGCAGCCTCGTCCTGCCCGACGCGGTGCGCATCGTCGCCGCCGCCAACCCGCCGTCCAGCGCCGCCGACGGCTGGCACCTCAGCCCGCCGCTCGCCAACCGCTTCGTCCACCTCGACTGGACCCACGACCCGGCCACGGTCGCCCGCGGCATGGCCGGCACCTGGCCGGAGGTGGCTGTTCCGGCGGTCGATCCGGCCAAGGTGCCCGGTGCCGTCGCACGGGCCCGCGGCGCGGTCTCCGGTTTCCTCACCGCCCGCCCCGGCCTGGTCCACCACATCCCCGCCGACGCCGAGAGCCGGGGCCGCTCCTGGCCGTCCCCGCGCACCTGGGAGATGGCGCTGCGGCTGCTCGCCACCGGATACGCGACCGGCGCCGGCCGCGAGGCGACGGCCGCCGCGCTCACCGGTGCCGTCGGGGACGGCGCGGGCATCGAACTGCTGTCGTACCTGGAACACCTCGACCTGCCCGACCCCGAGCGGGTCCTCGCCGACCCCGACGCGTTCGCCCTGCCCGAGCGCGGCGACCGCCAACTCGCCTTCCTGATCGCGGTCGTGGCCGCCATCCAGAGCGACCTCACCCGGCCGCGCTGGGAGGCCGGCTGGGTGGTCCTGGCCAAGGCCGTGGACGCGGGCGTACCGGACGTGGCCGCCCGCGCCGCCACCGACCTCGCCTCGATGCGCCGTCTGGACTGGCCCGTACCGCCCGGCATCGACGGCTTCCTGGACCTGCTGCACATGTCCGGGGCCCTGCCCGGCAGCCGCTGAGACCCACGAGCATGACGGACGCCGCCCGCAACCACCTGGACACGACCAAACTGCTCGCCGCCCGCTACCGCGCCGCGAACGACCGCCCCTACCTGGCCTCGGCCCTGTACGCCCTCACCGTCGTACCGAGTTCCGACGTGCCGACGATGGGCGTGGACCGACACTGGCGCTGCTACGTGTCGCCCGCCTTCGTCGACGCGACCCCCGTGGAGGAACTCGCGGGCGTATGGATCCACGAGGCGGCGCACCTCCTGCGGGACCACCACGGCCGGGCCGGCCGGCTCCCCGCCGCCGACCAGCGCGACCGGTACCGCGTCAACGTCGCCCAGGACTGCGAGATCAACGACGACCTCCTCACCGACGGCCTGCGCCTGCCCGCCGGACGCGTCGAACCCCGCCTCTTCGGCCTCCCCGAAGGGCAGCTTTTCGAGGCGTACCTACCGCAACTGCCCCCGCACGTAAGGGAACACGACTGCGGATCGGGCGCCCACGGCCGTCCCGCCCCCTGGGACCTTCCCGGATCCGCCGGCCCCGCCGCGCTCGGCGACGTCGAGGCCCAGGCGCTGCGCCGGCACACCGCCGAGGCGATGCGCGCCCACCAGCGCGCCCGCG
Source organism: Streptomyces sp. NPDC018964 (assembly GCF_044390325.1). Classification (NCBI taxonomy): domain Bacteria; kingdom Bacillati; phylum Actinomycetota; class Actinomycetes; order Kitasatosporales; family Streptomycetaceae; genus Streptomyces; species Streptomyces sp. NPDC018964. Next base: position 292,489 of record NZ_JBIRYZ010000005.1, on the reverse strand, counting down.
GCACCCTGCCCGCCGGCTGGCAGCGCTGGGCCGAGGAGCTCCTGGAACCCACGGTGGACTGGCGGCAGGCCCTGTCCGGCGCGGTCCGGGAGGCCGCCGCGTGGGCAGCGGGCGCCATCGACTACACCTACCGCCGCCCGTCGCGCCGCACCCCGGCGCTGCGCGGCGTCGTCCTGCCCAGTCTGCGCCGTCCGCTGCCCCGGGTGGCCGTCGTCGTCGACACCTCGGGTTCGATGGGTGACGCGGAACTCGCCGCCGCCCTGGGGGAGATCACGGGCGTGCTGCGCGAGGTCGGCGTGCGCGGCAACCGCGTCACCGTCCTCGCCTGCGACGCCGACGTGCACGCCGTGTCCCGGGTGACGTCCACCGAGCAGGTCACCCTCGGCGGCGGGGGCGGCACGGACATGCGCGTCGGCATCGACGCCGCCCTCGCGACCCGCGACCGCCCCTCGATCGTCATCGTCCTCACCGACGGACTCACCCCCTGGCCGGACGAGACCCCGTCCTGCCGCCTGATCGCGGCCCTGATCGGCGACGGCGCACCGCAGCCCCCGGGCTGGGTGGAGACGGTACGGGTCACCGCCTGACGGCGTGGCCGGCCGCGGGCCCGCCGGTGCGGGGACCGCCCGTAAAGGGAGACGACCCACGGAAGCCGCGTCACGGGCCCGTCCGCCCCGCTCGCGTGGCACCGACGGCCGGACACATCGCCGGTGAGGCCTCGTCAGCGGCCGGCGAGGAGGCCGTCCACCAGGGCCCGGAGCCCGTCCCGGTAGGTGTCCTCGGCGGTCAGCGGCGCCCAGCGGTCCGCGGCCTGTGCCAGGCGGGGCAGTTCGCTCGGGTCGAGACCGGCGAAGACCTGCTCCCGGTAGGTCGCGCGGTCGTCGTCCGCGCGCCGCCGGGCCGCCGTCGTCCGGACCACGATCTCTCCGGCGGTGTAGTACCAGATCGCACGGTAGCCGTGCACGGCCCGGTCGAGGGAGAGGCCGCACCCGACCAGGCCGTCGACGATCTGCTCGACGAACCACAGCGCGCTGGTGGACAGCAGGTCGTCGGCGGTCAGCACCTCCACGATCCAGGGGCAGGCGGCGAGCGCCTCGTGGATCGCGGCGGCGGCCACCACGACCCGCTCGCGGGGGTCGGCGGGCAGTTCCGGCCGGCGCAGGGTCCGGGCGGCGTAGTCGTCCAGCAGGAGGACCAGCAGTTCCTCCTTGTCGCGGACGTGGTGGTAGAGCGCCATCGGCGTACTGCCGACCTCCGTGGCCAGCCGCCGCATGGTCAGCCGGTCCACACCTCCCTCCTCCACGATCCGGCGGGCCGTCCCGATGATCGCCTCGCGGGAGATGCGGGGAGGCCGGCCCGGGGTTCTGCGCGGTGCGGACGGTTGCGGCATGCCCCCATCATTCCCCAGGTGTCGACAACGGCGAACCCCGGCGCTAAGTTTTCTTACATGTATAAAAACTCTCGTGGGAGGCCCGGAGTGGTGCTGGCGGCGGCGGCCGTCGCCCAGTTCGTCGTCGCCCTGGACATGTCCGTGGTCAACGTCGCGTTACCCGCGATCCGTACGGCGCTGGGATTCGCGCCGCTCGACCTGTCGTGGGTCGTGCACGTGTACGCGCTCACGTTCGGCGGGTTCCTGCTGCTGGGGGGCCGTGCCTGTGACCTGTACGGGCGGCGCCGGATGTTCGTGCTGGGGCTGACCGTCTTCGGGCTGTGCTCGCTGGCGGGCGGGCTGGCCCAGGACCCCTGGCACCTGATCGCCGCGCGCGCCGGGCAGGGCCTGGGCGCCGCCGCGGCCGCGCCGGCCGCGCTGGCGATGCTCACCACCACCTTTCCCGAAGGCCCCGGACGCGTCCGGGCGCTGGGGGTGTGGAGCGCGGTGAACGCCGCGGGCGGCGCGCTGGGCGTCCTGGCGGGCGGCCTGCTGACCGAGTACGCGGGCTGGCGCTGGATCATGCTGGTCAACCTGCCCATCGTCGTAGTGGCTCTCGAGCTGGTCCTCACGGGGGTGCCCGCCGGGACCCCGCCCGCCCGGCGCGAAGGGCTGGACACCTGGGGCGCCGTCCTGGCGACGGGCGGAGTCGGGCTGCTGGTGCTCGGTGTCGTCCGCACCGACACCCTGGGCTGGGGCTCCCCGGCCACGTGGACGACCCTCGCCGCCGCGGCCGTGCTGCTCGCCGCCTTCGTCCTCGCCGAGGCGCGGGCCGCCGCACCCCTGCTCCGCCTCGGCCTGCTGCGCAGCCGCTGGGTCGCGGGCGCGAACGTGCTGGTGTTCCTGGCCGCGGCCGGGCAGTTCACGGCGTTCTACTTCGTCTCCCTGTACATGCAGCAGGTCCTGGGCATGGGAGCCGCGGCGACCGGCATCGCATTTCTGCCCTTCTCCCTGGGCCTGGTCGCGGGAACCGTCGTCGCGACCCGCCTCACCGCCTCCCGCACCCCCCGCGCGTCCCTGGTGCCCGGCGCCCTGCTGGCCGCCGCGGGCCTGGCCTGGTTCGCCCTCATCAGCCCCGACGGCAGCTTCCTCACCGACGTACTCGGCCCGTCCCTCGTCACCAGCGTCGGCGCCGGGCTGGTCCTGGCGCCGGTCGCCGCCGCCGCGACCACCGGCGTCGCCCCGCGTGAGGCCGGCATGGCCGGCGGCCTCATGAACAGCTCCCGCCAACTCGGCGGCTGCATCGGCCTGGCCGCCCTGGCCACCATCGCCGCGCACCACACCGGCACGACCGCCGACCCCGCCGCGCTCAACGACGGCTACGCCCTGGGCCTGGCCGTCGCCGCCGCCGTCTTCGTGCTCGCGGCGGTCGTGGCCGTCGGCGTACTGCCGCGCCGCCGGGCCGTCACTCCCGTCCCGCGCCCCACCACTCCCGAACCGAACCGGCTGGAAGGAACTTCGTCATGACGACCGCCCCCATCGACCTGTTCACCTCGGCGCTGCACGTCCACCCCGACGGCGATGTCCGGGCCGCCGGACGGCAGATGACGGGCAGCGGCTCCGGCGCCTGGCAGATCGCCACGTTCCACGTGGAGACCGACACCGACGTCCACGCCGACCACTGGGAGATGCACCCGGAGGCGGAGGAGGCGGTGTGCTGCCTGACCGGCGGTGTCCGCCTCTACTTCCGTCCCACCACGCCCGGCGGGGCCGAGGACATGGTGCGGCTGCGGGCGGGCACCGCCGCGATCGTCCCCCGCGGCCGCTGGCACCGCCTGGAACTGGACGCCCCCAGCGACCTGATGTCGATCACCCTCCGCGACGGCACCCGCCTGGAGAAGCGCACCGACACCCACTGACCGACGGGCGGCCGGGCAGCATCACCAAGCGCCCCTGGACCACAGGACCGGCAGAAGGAGGCCATCGACCTGGTCCTCCGCCAGAGGGGGCAATTCGCCGACGAGTGGTCCGAGAAGGGGTTCCGGAGGGCTGAACGTGAGGGCCCTGCCGACCTGGACCTTGGCCGGCAGAGCCCTCACGGTCGTACGAGCGTCAGACGCGCCGCTCCGAGGAGGCCAGCCCGACGAAACCCGCCCAAGCCTCACGTGACACCACGAGCATGGGCCCGGCGGCGGCCTTGGAGTCCCGGACGCGCACAACCGCTGTACCGGGCGCGACCTCTACACAATCACCGCCCTCGGTTCCGCTGTAGCTGCTCTTGAACCAAGCGAGATCGGAGGCGACGGTCGAGGACTCAGCGTTGTTCATAGCGATCCCAGCAACCCTTCGATGAGCTCCAGTGACTCTCGCGGACTGAGAGCCTGTGATCGGATAATCCCATAGCGGGCGGCGGCCAGAACCCCTTGCTCCGGGTCGGTCTGTAGAGAGCCGATTCCTTGAGCCTCTGCGTACACGAACTTTTTGCCGTCCTTCCGAGTCACAACGGTGAACGGCCCGTTCACGCCGGCGTTGTCCTCGCGGTCGACTGGCATGACCTGGATCTCGACGTTGCGCCTCTGCCCGATCAGCAGCAGGTGCTCCAACTGCCCGCGCAGCACGGATTTTCCTCCGTAAGGGCGCCGCAGGATTGCCTCATCGAGTACGAAACTCAGTAGCGGGGCGGGCCGACGATCGAAGATGTCCCGCCGGGCCAAGCGTGCCGTCACTCGCTGCTCGATGGTCTCCTCGTCCAAGGGCGGTCGCCTCATGGCGAGCAGCGCCCTCATGTACTCCTCTGTCTGAAGCAGCCCTTTGACCACCAGGGTGTCGTAGGCGACCAGCTCAACGGCTTCCTTCTCCAAGGCCGCCATCCCCTGAAAGAACACCGGATACTGAGCCCGCTCCACCTGCTCCTTCCACAGGCACAGCAACCCACCCGCCCCCAGCACCTCATCCGCCCGCTCGATCGTCCTCGGTGTCGGAATCCTCCGCCCCTGCTCGAACGATGCGATGGTGGACGCCGAGTACCCGAGCCGCCGCCCGAACTCCTCGCGCTCCAGCCCCTCCCGTACCCGCAGCGTCTTCATGGTCTGCCCGAACGCGACCACGACACCCCACCCGGCCTCGTCCTCCGGCCGCCGCCCGGCCCCGTCGTCGTTCTCCCACCCGTCCCCGAGACTCACGACCGCCGCACCCGCGCCACTGCCGTCGTTCTCACGCTCCCCGGGAACCGCCTCGGCCCCGGCCTCCGCACCCGCGCGCTCCGCCATGTCCACCACCGCCTTCTCTCGCTCAACGCCCCCGCAAGGGACGCCGTCACGGCGCGCGGCTCCGACACGCGCGTACACCTCGGGTACAGCCGCCCCCTGTCGCTGCGTCACCACTGGTCACGCTACGCGACCGACGGGACCGTGAGAGGCGTGACGACAAAACCCATCAATCCCACGGACACCACCCAACCTGCCACCCCCTGCTCCCCCTTGAAGGCACCCCCGCCACCGGACCGCACCTTCGGGATGCGCTTCACGTCCACACCCCGCGGAGCCCGTCTCGCTCGCCGCCTCGCGGCCGTCCGCCTGGACGCGTGGGGCATCCCGTACGGCACCGACCCGCACGACGCGATCGTGCTGATCGTCGCCGAACTCGCCGCGAACGCCGTGAGCCACGGCCACGTCCCCGGCCGGGACTTCCACCTCCGCCTCCGGGTGACCCCCGACGGCCGCACCGTGCGGGTGGAGGTCACCGACCCCCGCACCGAACGCCACCCCCGCCGCCCCACTGTCGCGGAGGAGGCCGACGTCACCGACGAGACCGGCCGCGGACTGCTCCTCGTGTCACAGCTCGCGACCCGCTGGGACTGGCACCCGCGCCCGGACGGCCCGGGCAAGACCGTCTGGGCGGAGTACGAGCAGGTACGCGCCGCTCTGCGGGAGTGGAACGGCTATGACCCCGGTGTGCGCGAACAGGCAGCATCGGACGCCGAGTTGGACAGACGGATCGGTGAGGCCAGAGGGCGAACCGCCTGATCGTCGGGGAGGGCGAACCGGCACCCTCCCCGCGGTGGAAGGGCGGCGGGATCCACGCTCACTCCTCGCTCCGTACGAGCGCGTTCCAGCCCTCCTCCAGGAGGTCGAAGGCCCGGTCGACGACCTCGCGGGGGGTGGCATGGGGGTAGGCCGCGCGGGGGGCCTCGAGGGCGAAGTGGGCCAGGGCGGTGCAGGCGGGGTCGTCCGCGGGGCGGCCGCTCTCCTCGGCGATGACCCGGGCGAGCGCGGTGGTGTGGCGCAGCCACATCTTCTGGCCGTAGTCGAGCAGGGCGGGAGTGCGGGTCACCAGGTCGGTGAAGGCGGCGAAGCGGGCGTCGCCGTCGGCGGAGACCAGGCGGGTGGTCAGGGCGTGTTCGCGCAGCGCGGCGGGGATGGACCGGCCCTCGGGGCGCTCGCGGACGGCCGCGAGCAGGTGGGTCTCCCGGTCGGTCTCCTCGTCGAAGACGAGGGCCTCCTTGACCGGGAAGTGCTTGAACAGGGTGGTGGTGGACACGTCGGCGGCGTCCGCGATCTCGCGGATGCCGACCTCGTCGTAGCCGCGCTCCAGGAACAGGCGCAGCGCGGCGTCGGCGATGGCCCGGCGGGTGGCGGCCTTCTTGCGTTCGCGGCGCCCCACGGGTGCGGGGGAGTGGCCTGTCGCGGTGTCGGTCGTCGTTCTGGGCATGCCGGCATCCTATCTCTCCGGTTGACTCGCTTCAAAAGTTGAGTTGTTGCACTTATTGAGTCGGTGTGCTTTTCTGGGGCGGCGGCCGCGAGGCACCGCCCGGCCGCTCTCTCCCCTCTCGGGACCGCGCTCAACGAACGGAGCACACCGTGCACACCACTCCCGCACCCCGCATCGCCGTCATCGGCGCCGGCCCCGGCGGCCTGACCTGCGCCCGCATCCTCCAGCGGCACGGCATCGCCGTCACCGTCCACGACCGCGACGCCGGCCCCGACGCCCGTGACCAGGGCGGCACTCTCGACCTGCACGCCGACAACGGCCAGATCGCCCTGCGCGAAGCCGGCCTCCTGGAGGAGTTCTTCGAGCTGGCCCGCCCCGAGGGGCAGGAGATGCGCCAGCTGGACCCGGCCGGCACGGTCCTCTTCCACCACGTCCCCGAGCCGGACGAGCGGTTCAAGCCGGAGATCGACCGCGGCCAGTTGCGCGACCTGCTGCTCGGCTCGCTCCGGCCCGGCACCGTGCACTGGAACCACACCCTGCGCTCCGTCGACGGCCCCGCCGAAGGACCTCGGCGGCTGCACTTCACCGACGGCACCACCGTCGAGGCCGACCTCGTCGTCGGCGCCGACGGCGCCTGGTCCACGGTCCGCCGCGTCGTCTCCCCGGCCACCCCTCAGTACACCGGCGTGAGCTTCCTGGAAGCCTGGTTCCACGACGTCACGACCCGGCACCCCGACATCGCCGAACTCGTCGGCCAGGGCGGCGCCGCCGCGGCCGACGGCGACCGCGGCCTGTTCGCCCAGCGCAACAGCGGCGACCACATCCGCGTCTACCTCATCCAGCGCGTCCCGGCCGACTGGATCACCGCCGACGGCCTCACCCCGCAGGACACCGACGGCATCCGCGCCCGCCTCCTGGAGCGCTACCGCGACTGGTCACCCCGCCTGCGCCGGCTGATCACCGACAACGACGGCCCTTACGTCGACCGCCCGATCTTCGCCCTGCCCGTCCCGCACACCTGGGAGCACGACCCCACGGTGACCCTCCTCGGCGACGCCGCCCACCTCATGCCCCCGCTCGGCGTCGGCGTCAACCTCGCCCTGCTGGACGCCTGCGAACTCGCCCTAGCCCTCGTCCACCACGACACCGTCGGCGAAGCCGTCCGCGCTTACGAGAAGACCATGCTTCCCCGCTCCACGGAGACGGCCCGGCTCCTCGACGGCGCCGCCGCCGACCTGCTCTCCACCGAACTGCCCGACTTCGCCACCGCCGACCACCACTGACACCCGGGGGCGGCGGGCCGAGAGGACAACCGGGTCCCCGTCATTCCCGCCCGATCAGGAACACCTGATCGTCCCCGCCCCGTTCCGCGCAGCGCTCCACCGCGGCCGCCGCGCCCGCCTCCCCGGCATCCCCGCGGACGCCCACGCACAGCGCGTCGTCCTGTGCCGACCGCAGCCGCCATCCGTCGGTGCCGTCGGCCCGCTCGACGCGGAACCACTGGGTGACCCCGCCCGCCCGGCAGTCGGTCCAGGGTTCGAGTGTGTTCTTGAACGCGCCGTCGCCCAGGACGGTGAGGCAGCCGGGGCCGTGCACCGGGTGGTGGAACAGGATCTGGTACAGGCCGTCGTCCGCCCGCTGGAGGGACACGCGCGGAGGAACGGCCTCCGCGCACGGCCGCTGCACCGCGAGCAGTTTGGACTCCCCGCCGCCGTCCGCGCGGACCTCCCCGTCGGTCAGGCACAACCCGGGTGCGCGCGCCGGGCGGACGCGTGAGAAGCCGGCGGCCGGACCGGGGGCGACCGCCGGGTTCGTGGTCGCCTCCCCGTGCGCCGCGCCGCCGGTGGGTTTCCCGCCGTCCTGCTCGAACAGCACCGTCGCGCCGACGGCGAGCAGGGCGACCGTGCCGAGGGAGGCGACCGTGGCGGTCAGGGCGGTCCTGCCGCGACCGACGCCCGCCGGCTTCGGCGGCCGGCCCGGGGATTCCGGTCCCTGGTCCGTCCCCTCGGCCTCAGGGCCCTCCCCGGCAGCCAGTCGCTCCCTGGCAGCCAGCCACTCCGGCACGTCCCGCTCGGCGCCGCACGCCCGGACCAACGCCGCGACCACCTCCGCGCGCGGCAGAGCGTCCCGCCGCAGGACGTCGGCCAGGGTGCTGCGCGCCAGCACCTCGTCGCGTTCGGCGGCCCGCTGCTCCAGTTGACGGTAGGTCAGTCCGCTGCGCTCCTTGAGCTCCCGCAGCAGAGCGACGTACTCGTGTGCCGTCCGCGCGTCCGCGGGATTCACGCCCTCCGAGACCACCATGCCGTCATTCTCATCACCCCCGTCACGGTAGGCAACTCTTGTCCGGCGCCGCTCGGACAGCCCAACTGCGAAGCCGGGAAAAGCCGTTGACCAGGCCGGACAGTCCTCCCGCTGTCCCGGACACCTCAAGTCCTTGCCGGACAGGATCCGTCCGCCAAGACTCCGGTACCGCCGCCGCGTTCCGGACCCACGGGGGTGGACCGGACGCGGCGCCGCCACCGAACCCGTTCACGACAGAAGGAGTCGTCCCATGTCCACGCACCGTCTGCGCGCCCGGATCGCCCCGCTCGCCCTCACCACCGCCCTGGTCGGCGGCCTGGCCGTCACCACGACCGCGACCGCCCCCGACGCCCACGCGGCGGGGAGCAGCTACTACCTGTACTTCAAGAAGAACACGTCCAACCCGATCAACTCCAAGCTCTACCTGATGAAGAGCATCGCCAACGCCAAGGACAAGGTCGTCGCCAAGTACCGCGCCGGCTCCGGCAACGGCAGCCAGAACGAGTGCGCCACCAACAAGGGATGGCTGCCCGGGACCAACACGAAGAACGGCAAGTACAAGATCGAGTTCCACCGCACGAACTTCGACGGCATCATCAACGGCTACGTCATCAAGCTGTCCGACAAGAAGTGCAGCAAGGGCACCAAGCGCACGGAACTGTTCGTGCACAGCGAGATGAAGCCCAACGGCAAGCAGGGCACCATCGAGTCCGAGCGCTGGGACGGCACGCGCGACTACTACTCCAACGGCTGCATCAAGCTGAAGCCGGCCGACATCAAGGACCTCTTCGCCAAGGCCAAGCGCTACGGCTGGCCGAAGACGCTGTACGTCGTCAAGTAAGCCGCGCGGAAGCCGCCGGGGGGCGGGCAGGGCCCGCGCGTCAGCGCGGGCCCTCCACCACCGCGAACCGTGCCCCCTCCGGATCCGCCACCGCGGCGACGCGGCCGTGGGGGCCCTCGTGGGGCGGGACGAGGAGCCGGCCGCCCAGGCGGAGTACCCGCTCCACCGCGTCGTCGGTGCCGGCGACGGTGAAGTACGTCGTCCAGTGCGGGCCCCGGTCCCGGGGAAGGGCCCTGCCCACCCCGTGGACGCCGGCCACCGGGCGTCCGTCCAGACGCAGGGTGACGTGGTCGGGGTCGGCGGGGACCGCCGGTTCCTCGTCGTGACCGAACACGGTCTCGTAGAACTTGGCGGTACGGGCCGCCTCGAAGGTCGTCAGCTCGTACCAGGCGGGGGTGCCGGGCACGCCGGAGACGGCGGTGCCCGGGCTCGCGGCCGCCTGCCAGACGCCGAAGACGGCACCGCAGGGGTCGGAGCCGATCGCCAGCCGGCCGGAGTCGGCGGCGTCCAGCGGGCCCACCCCGACGGTGCCGCCGCGCGACCGCACCGCGTTCGCCGTCAGGTCCACGTCGTCCGAGGCGAAGTAGGGCGTCCAGGCGACCGGCAGATCACGGCCCGGCGGCAGCACGCCGATGCCGGCCACCTCGCGCCCGTCGAGCAGGGCACGCACGTACGGGCCGAGTTGCCGGGGTCCGGGGCGGAACTCCCAGCCGAACAGCGCCCCGTAGAACTCCTCGGTCGCCTCCAGGCCGTGCACCGTCAGGCTCACCCAGCAGGGTGTGCCGGGTGTGTGCCGGGTGGGCGCCTCGCCGTTCGGGCGGGCGTTCCCCCGTGCGTCGGTCATCGTCACTCTCTTCTCGGCCGCCGCGCGGTGGCCGTGCTCTCCTCGACCCGGCGGGGTCGCATCGTGTGCGGTCCGCGGGTGATGCCCGTGCCGATCGGGGCGCCGGCCGCGGTCCGTCGCGGTGCACGTTCCCGCGCGGGCCCTGTTCCCGGAGGATGCCCGATGTGCGGGTCCCCGTCCCCTTCGGCGCGCTCGCCGACGGGAGTCGATCGGTTGTACAGCACGTGCCCGATCCGGTACGCCTTGTGATCGGGGTCGTCCGGCCGAGCAGAGTAGCCGGACGTGGGCGGCTCGGCCACCCCGTGCGCGAGGATGGTGGCCATGAACGCCATCATCTCCGCATCCGAACTCGCGAACGCGTCGGCGGGCGCCAACCCGCCGGTGCTGCTCGACGTCCGCTGGCAGCTCAGCGTGGCCACGGCGACCGGTGAGCCGCCGTTCGACGGGCGGGCCGCGTACGAGGCCGGGCACCTTCCCGGCGCCGTCTTCGTCGACCTCGACGAGGAACTGGCGTCCGCGCCGGGCGGTCACGGACGCCATCCGCTGCCGGACCTCGCGGTGTTCGGCGCCGCGATGCGGCGGGCGGGCGTGTCGTCCCGGAGGCCGGTGGTCGTGTACGACGGGGGTCTGGGCTGGGGTGCCGCCCGCGCGTGGTGGCTGCTGCGCTGGACGGGTCACCCGGACGTGCGGGTCCTCGACGGCGGGTTGCCGTCCTGGGAGGGGCCGTTGGAGACGTCGGTGCCGCGGCCGGCCGAGGGGGACTTCGTACCGGTGCCGGGGGCGGCCGGGCTGCTCGACGCCGACGGCGCGGCGGCGCTGGCGCGTTCGGGGGTGCTGCTGGACGCCCGCGCGGGGGAGCGGTACCGCGGTGAGGTGGAGCCGATCGACCGGGTGGGCGGGCACATCCCCGGTGCGGTCTCGGCGCCCACGACGGAGAACGTCGGCGCCGACGGCCGCTTCCTGCCCGCGGACGAACTGGGCGCCCGCTTCGAGGAGCTGGGCGTGTCGCAGGGCTCACCGGTCGGCGTGTACTGCGGCTCGGGTGTCTCCGGCGCGCACGAGGTACTGGCGCTGGCGGTCGCGGGCATCCCGGCGGCGCTGTACGTCGGTTCCTGGTCGGAGTGGTCGTCCGACCCCGGGCGGCCGGTCGCGGTGGGACCGGACCTGCAGTAGACCGTTCCGCGGCGCGTAAGGGGCGCCCACCATGGTGGACACCCCTTACCTGTGGGCCTCTCGTCAACGGGCCGCGGAGGCGGACCGTCCGAACGGGCTACTCCTGTTTCTTCCGGCGCGTACCGAACACGATCTCGTCCCAGCTCGGCACCGCCGCGCGGCGGCCCGGACGGACACCGTCGGCCTCGGCCTGACGGTCGGTCGAGCCGATGAGCCGGTCCCGGTGGCTGCCGACGGAACGCGGCATGAGGACGTCCGCGTACGCGGCCCCGGCCGAGGCCGCGGGGGCCGGCGGCTCCTCCGCCTCGGGCTCGGGGTCCGGCTCCTCGGGGGCGGTCTCGGGCGCGCGCTCCGGCACCACCAGGTCGCCCCGGAAGCTCGGCACCGCCTCCAGCAGACTGGTCAGCGAGTCCCGTTCACCCGATGCCGTGACGGTCAGGGACTCCTCGTCGGGCTCGGACGCCTGCGCGGGCAGGCTCGGCCGCTCGCGGTCGCCGGGACGGTCGAGCGGGCGGTCCCGCGGCAGCCGGGCGATGCGCGGCACGAACGGGAAGCTGGGCTCGGGCGCGGCGAGGTCGTCGGACTCGCCGATCAGCGAGCGCGCCTCGTCGTCGACGGCCTGGACGAGCCGCCGGGGCGGGTCGTACGTCCAGCTCGCCGAGTGCGGCTCGCCGACGACCCGGTAGACCAGCAGCACCTCCCAGGTGCCGTCGTCGCGACGCCAGGAGTCCCACTGGACGGTGTCCTTCTCGACGCCGCGCAGCAGCAGCCGCTCCTGCACCGCCTCACCGAGCGGGGGGCCGGAGTTCTCGCCGGGACGGCGCACGGGGGTCTTGCGGGCGCGCTCGGCCATGAACGCGCGCTCGGCGAGGACGGGGCCCTCGAAGCGGCGTACGCGGTCCACGGGGATGCCGGCCATCTGGGCGACCTCTTCCGCGGTCGCACCGGCTCTTATACGCGCCTGGATGTCACGGGGGCGGAGATGGCTCTCCACCTCGATCTCGATCTGGCCGAGGCGGGGACGGTCGCCGCGCACGGCGGCGCGGAGCCGTTCGTCGATCGGAAGCGTGTACTCCGTGCTGTCCGCAGCCTTCAGCACAAGCCGTGTGCCGTCATTCGAGACGGCCACGACACGCAGTTCGGGCATGGGGACCTCCCGGGTGGTGCCTGCCGACGTCACGTGCGTCGCTGCTTCCGCTAGTCGAGTGTGGCCTGCCCGGGTGCAGCCTGCCACAACCTTGCCTATTTGCCCGGCGTGTCGGGCGCGGGCCCCGGATCGCCGTTATGGCACGGTTACCTGTTCGCAACGCTAAGTGACCAATCGTGTCACCTTGTGCAACTAGCCCCCTTCCGGCGGTCCTCAAGGCCGCGGGCACCCTGACGGGAGACCGGGCCCAGGGCTCGCAACAGTACTCCATTTGGGCCACGTGCGTGGATTGGCACGCCGCGTGACGAATCTTCTACGACCCCAGGACCCTCCGCAAGTAGTCGTTCCGGAACCGACGTTCCGGATCGAGCCGGTCCCGGAGCGCCGTGAACTCCCCGAACCGCGGATACGCCCGGGAGAGGTACTCCGCGTCCCGCGTGTGGACCTTCCCCCAGTGGGGCCGCCCCTCGTGCGCGGTGAAGATGCGCTCGGCCGCGGTGAAGTACCCCTGCCAGGGGGTGCCCTTGAACATGTGGACGGCGATGTAGGCGCTGTCCCGGCCGGACGCGGTGGACAGCGTGATGTCGTCGGCCGGCGCGGTGCGCACCTCGACGGGGAAGCAGACCCGCAGCGACGAGCGGTCGACCATCGCCTTCAGCTCCCGCAGCGTCTCCACCAGGGCCTCGCGCGGAACGGCGTACTCCATCTCCACGAAGCGCACCCGGCGCGGCGAGGTGAACACCTTGTACGGGATGTCGGTGTACGTCCGCGCGGAGAGCGCCCTGCTGGAGATCCGCGCGATGGCCGGAACGGTCGCGGGCACCGCGCGGCCGACCCAGTTGGCCGCCTGGAAGACGCCGTTGGAGAGGAACTCGTCCTCGAACCAGCCCTTGAGCCGCGGCACCGGCCGCTCCGGGCCCGCGCTGCGGTTGTTGCGCTTGGTGTTGGTGTTGCCGGTGTGCGGGAACCAGTAGAACTCGAAGTGCTCGTTCTCGGCGTACAGCTGGTCGAACTCAGCGCAGACCCGGTCGAACGGCATCGGTTCCTCGCGGGCCGTGAGCAGGAAGACCGGCTCCACCGCGAAGGTGATCGCGGTGACGACGCCGAGGGCGCCGAGCCCGATCCGGGCGGCGTCGAAGACGTCCGGGTTCTCCTCCGCGGAGCAGGTGAGCACCGAACCGTCGGCGGTGACCAGTTCCAGGCCCCGGATCTGGGCGGCGACGGAGGCCGAGTCACGGCCCGTGCCGTGGGTGCCCGTACTGGTGGCCCCGGCGACCGTCTGCTCCATGATGTCGCCCATGTTGGTCAGCGACAGACCCTCCCGCGCGAGGGCCACGTTCAGCCTCCTGAGCGGGGTGCCGGCCTCCACCGTGACCGTGCCGGCCGCGCGGTCGACGTGACGTATGCCGGTCAGCAGACGGGGGTGGATCAACAGGCCGTCGGTGGCCGCTATGGAGGTGAAGGAGTGGCCGGTGCCGACCGCCTTCACCGGCATGCCGTCCTCGGCGGCCCGGCGCACGGCGGCGGCCAGCTCGTCGACGGAGGCGGGCGAGATCTCCCGCGCGGGACGGGCGGAGATGTTGCCGCCCCAGTTACACCATGTGCCGTTCCCCGTGCTCGCTGTGCTGCCCAACGGAGCCTCCCCGACCCGGAGCCGGCCGCTTGAGCCGGCGGTACCCGAGGAAACCGACCGCGACCGCGACGGCGCCGGCCACCGCCGGAACCCCGTACCCGGCACGCGCCCCGGCCGCGTCGATCACCCAGCCGGCCGCGGAGGAGCCGAGTGCGACCCCGACCGCGAGCCCGGTGCTCACCCAGGTCATGCCCTCGGTGAGCTGCGCGCGTGGTACGTGCTCTTCGATGAGGGACATCGTCGTGATCATCGTCGGAGCGATGGACAGGCCCGCAACGAACAGCGCCACGGCCAGGAACGGCAGGTTCCCGACCAGTAGGAGTGGGATCATACTCACGGCCATGCCGCACACGCCCAGGAACCAACGGCGTTCCGGCGCCCCCGTGAAGTGCAGCAGCCCGAACACGACGCCCGCCACGCAGGAGCCCAGCGCGTACACGGCGAGCACCACGCTCGCGGCGGCCTTGTGCCCCTCCTCCTCGGCGAACGCCACGGTGACCACGTCCACGGCACCGAAGATCGTCCCCGTCGCCACGAACGTCGCCACCAGCACCCGCAGACCCGGGGCGCGCAGCGCCGTGCCGCCGCCCCGGTGCTCGCGCGGGTGCGGCTCGGGTTCGGTGGCGCGCTGCGCGGTCAGCCAGAAGACGCCGGCCGCCAGGAAGCAGGCCGCGAGCAGCGGGCCGGCCTCCGGGAACCAGGCCGTGGACAGCCCGATGGAGATGATCGGCCCGAAGATGAAGCACATCTCGTCCACCACGGACTCGAACGAGTACGCGGTGTGCAGCTTCGGGGTGCCCCGGTACAGGGCGGCCCAGCGGGCCCGGACCATCGAGCCGACGCTCGGCACGCAGCCGATGCCGACGCACGCGACGAACAGGACCCAGTCCGGCCAGTCGTAGTGCGCGGCGAACAGCAGCACCGCCGCCGCGGTGAGCGAGACCAGCGTCGCGGGGCGCAGCACCCGCCGCTGCCCGTACTGGTCCACCAGGCGCGAGACCTGCGGGCCCGCCACGGCGGCGGCCAGCGCGATGGTCGCCGACAGCGCGCCGGCCAGTCCGTACCGCCCGGTGAGCTGGGAGATCATCGTCACCACGCCGATGCCCATCATGGACAACGGCATCCGGCCGAGGAATCCCGCGGCGGAGAAGGCCCTGCTGCCGGGGGCGGCGAACAGGGCGCGATAGGGGCTGGGCACGGGATCTCCGAAGGGGCTCAGTAAGGTGCGACCGCAGTCGATACAGCTTACGGGTCAGGGCACCCTCACACACCCCGGAACTCCGCGTCATGGCCGGTGACACCCCCCGCCCCGTCCCGCCCGCCGGTGCCGGGTGGCAGGATCGAGACATGCCTGACGTGCTCGATGCCAGCCCCTATGACGCCCTGCTCCTGCTCTCTTTCGGTGGTCCCGAAGGCCCGGACGACGTGGTCCCGTTCCTGGAGAACGTGACGCGCGGGCGCGGCATCCCCAAGGAACGCCTGAAGGAAGTCGGGCAGCACTACTTCCTCTTCGGCGGGGTCAGCCCCATCAACGACCAGAACCGTGCCCTGCTGGACGCGCTGCGCAAGGATTTCGCCGACCACGGCCTGGACCTGCCCGTCTACTGGGGCAACCGCAACTGGGCGCCCTACCTCACCGACACCCTGCGCGAGATGGTCCACGACGGCCGCCGCCGCGTCCTCGTCCTGGCCACCAGCGCCTACGCCTCGTACTCGGGCTGCCGCCAGTACCGCGAGAACCTCGCCGACGCGCTCGCGACCCTGGAGGAGGAAGGGCTGGAGCTGCCGAAGATCGACAAGCTGCGGCACTACTTCAACCACCCCGGCTTCGTCGAGCCCATGATCGACGGGGTCCTGCGGTCGCTCGCCGACCTGCCCGAGGAGGTCCGGGACGGCGCGCACCTCGCCTTCTGCACCCACTCCATCCCCACCTCCGCCGCCGACACCTCCGGCCCGGTGGAGGGGCACGGCGACGGCGGCGCGTACGTCCGGCAGCACCTGGACGTGGCCCGGCTGATCGCCGACGCCGTCCGCGAGCGCACCGGCGTCGACCACCCCTGGCAGCTCGTCTACCAGTCCCGCTCCGGCGCCCCGCACATCCCCTGGCTGGAGCCCGACATCTGCGACCACCTCGAGGAGCGGCACGCGGCCGGGGTCCCGGCCGTGGTCATGGCCCCCATCGGCTTCGTCTCCGACCACATGGAGGTCATCTACGACCTCGACACCGAGGCCACGGCCAAGGCGGCGGAGCTGGGCCTTCCGGTGCGCCGCTCGGCGACCGTCGGCGCCGACCCGCGGTTCGCCGCCGCGGTCCGCGAGCTGATCCTGGAACGCGCAGTCTCCGAGCGGGGGCAGGACGTCGCACCGTGCGCCCTGGGCACGCTCGGTGCGAGCCACGACCTGTGCCCGGTGGGCTGCTGCCCGGCCCGCGCCCCGCGCCCCGCCGCCGCGGGCGCCGACAGCCCCTACGCATGAGGAGCACCGTGACCGACCCCCTGCACACGGAACTGCTGGAACTCGCGCGGGAAGCCGCCCGCCGCGCGGGCGAGCTGCTGCGGGACGGCCGCCCGGCCGACCTCGCGGTCGCCGCGACCAAGTCCAGCCCGATCGACGTCGTCACCGAGATGGACATCGCGGCCGAGAAGCTGATCACCACGCTGATCGCCGAGCGCCGCCCGGAGGACGGCTTCCTCGGCGAGGAGGGCGCCTCCACCGAGGGCAGCAGCGGCATCCGCTGGGTGATCGACCCGCTCGACGGCACCGTCAACTACCTGTACGGCCTGCCCACCTGGGCCGTCTCCATCGCCGCCGAGCAGGACGGCGAGACCGTGGCCGGGGCGGTGGCGGCCCCCATGCGCGGTGAGGCGTACCACGCGGTGCGCGGCGGCGGCGCCTGGGCGACCGGTGCCTGGGAGGGGGAGCGGCGGCTGACCTGCCGTCCCTCGCCGCCCCTGGACCAGGCCCTGGTGTCGACCGGCTTCAACTACGTCACCGAGGTCCGCGCCCACCAGGCCGACGTGGCGCAGCGCATGATCCCGCTGCTGCGGGACATCCGGCGGGGCGGCTCGGCCGCGATCGAGCTGTGCGACCTCGCGGCGGGACGCCTGGACGGCTACTACGAGCGCGGGCTGCACCCCTGGGACCTGGCGGCCGGTGACCTGATCGCCCGCGAGGCGGGCGCCCTGACCGGCGGCCGCCCCGGAGACCGTCCGTCCTGGGACCTGGCGGTCGCCGCGACCCCGGGCGTCTTCGAGCCGCTTCAGCGGCTCCTGGAGGACTTGGGAGCGTGGCACGACTGACGGGACGCCGACGCCCACCGCCCCCGCGCGTCGGCTGAGGCACCCCGTGGGCGAACGGACGAAAAGAACGGGCCCCGGCGCTGGATTCGCCGGGGCCCGTTCCGGTGCGAGCCGGTCAGACGCTGTACGCGCCGGTCAGACGCTGTACGCGCCGACCTCCACGCCGTGCTCGGCGGCGAGGCGGCGCAGATCGTCGAGTTCGCCCTGTTCCACGTCGACGAGGAAGTCGTCGCCGTCGTCGCGGGCCCGCGACAGATCGGACTCGGTCGCCTTTATGCGCTGCAGAAGTCCTGCGGTGAATGCGTCCATGCTGCGCCCCCTCGTCCTGGGTCGGTGGGTCGGTGGCACGGGGGTGTGCCGTTCGGAAGGGACGATCGCGTCCGAGAAGGATGCCCAGCGCCGCTCGGCCGGGCGGCGACGGTGCCGGACATCCACGCCCGCCCTGCGGAAGCGGACTGCGGCGCACCGCATGGTGGTGCGGTACGTGCGGAGCGTGATCGTGGGATGTAAAACCCGTCCTCCCCAAGCTCTCTTCCGGGGAAACCTAACCTCGCGAGAAATTCTTGTATTCCCGTCCCGTTCGCCCGGACGTTCCCCGGTCCCGCACCCGCCTCCCGCTCCCCGCCTTACAGCCGACTTATGGCCGAAAAGGGCAGGATGGAGGTCAACACACCCACCCGTACCCCTGCCCGAGTGCGCCCTGAGGCGCCGTCCGACCAAGGGCGGGACATGAGGAAGGACAAGCGACGTGCGCGTACTCGTCGTCGAGGACGAGCAACTGCTCGCCGATGCGGTGGCCACCGGACTGCGCCGGGAGGCCATGGCCGTCGACGTCGTGTACGACGGTGCGGCCGCCCTGGAGCGCATCGGCGTCAACGACTACGACGTGGTCGTCCTCGACCGCGACCTCCCGCTCGTGCACGGCGACGACGTCTGCCGCAGGATCGTCGAGCTCGGCATGCCCACGCGCGTACTGATGCTCACGGCCTCCGGCGACGTCAGCGACCGTGTCGAGGGCCTGGAGATCGGCGCCGACGACTACCTGCCCAAGCCCTTCGCGTTCAGCGAGCTCATCGCCCGCGTGCGCGCCCTCGGGCGGCGTACGAGCGTGCCGCTGCCGCCCGTTCTGGAGCGCGCCGGGATCAAGCTCGACCCCAACCGCCGCGAGGTCTTCCGCGAGGGCAAGGAGGTGCAGCTCGCGCCGAAGGAGTTCGCCGTCCTGGAGGTGCTCATGCGCAGCGAGGGCGCGGTCGTCTCCGCGGAACAGCTGCTGGAGAAGGCCTGGGACGAGAACACGGACCCGTTCACCAACGTGGTGCGGGTGACCGTGATGACCCTGCGCCGCAAGCTGGGGGAGCCGCCGGTCATCGTGACCGTGCCCGGCTCCGGATACCGGATCTGATCACCGATGGCCGCCACCCCCGCGCCTCCCACGGCACCCCCCAAACCCACCTGGGACCCCCGCTCGGCCACTCCGCTGCCGTGGCTGCGCCCCACCATCCGCATACGGCTCACGCTGCTGTACGGCGGCATGTTCCTGATCGCCGGCATCCTGCTGCTGTCGATCATCTACCTGCTCGCCGCCCAGGCCCTGCGCACCGGCAGCCAGCCCCTGTACAAGATCGTCGACTTCGACGGCCTGAGGGTCTCCAGCAACGACTGTCCGGGTATCACCAACGGCAACCTGGAGCTGTCCGAGTTCAACGCCCGGATCAACGAATGCATCGACCACCAGCGCCAGGTCGCCCTGGACAACCTGCTCAGCCGCTCCCTGCTGGCCCTGCTGGGCCTCGCCGTCATCGCCTTCGCCTTCGGCTACGCCATGGCCGGCCGGGTCCTGTCGCCGCTGGGCCGGATCACCCGCACCGCCCGCGCGGTGGCCGGCTCGGACCTGTCCCGCCGGATCGAGCTGGACGGCCCGGACGACGAGCTGAAGGAGCTGGCCGACACCTTCGACGACATGCTGGAGCGGCTCCAGCGGGCGTTCACCGCCCAGCAGCGCTTCGTGGGCAACGCCTCGCACGAGCTGCGCACCCCGCTGGCGATCAACCGCACCCTGCTGGAGGTGCACCTCTCCGATCCCCACGCCCCGGTGGAGCTCCAGCAGCTGGGCAAGACGCTGCTGTCCACCAACGAGCGCAGTGAGCAGCTCGTGGAGGGCCTGCTGCTGCTCGCCCGCAGCGACAACCAGATCGTCGAGCGCAAACCCGTGGACCTCGCCGAGGTCGCCACCCAGGCGATCGACCAGGTGCACGGCGAGGCGGAGGCCAAGGGCGTGGAGATCCGCGGCGCACGCCGGCCCGCGGTGGTCCAGGGCAACGGCGTACTGCTGGAGCGGATCGCGCTGAACCTGGTGCAGAACGCCGTGCGGTACAACGTGCCCGAGGAGGGCTGGGTCGAGGTCACCACCCAGGTGGAGCACGGACAGGCGGTCCTGGTGGTGTCGAACACGGGCCCGGTGGTACCCGCGTACGAGATCGACAACCTCTTCGAGCCGTTCCGGCGGTTGCGCACCGAGCGCACGGGCAGTGACAAGGGCGTCGGACTCGGTCTGTCCATCGTGCGGTCGGTCGCCCGGGCGCACGGCGGGCACATCTACGCACAACCGCGTGAGGGGGGCGGGCTCGTGATGCGTGTCACCCTGCCGATCTGAGATGATGCCGCCGACACAACGGGGTGTTCGCTTCGGGCGGAATTTTCGGCGCACCCCTCCGGTCGGACCGTGTGTGATCGATCACAAGGGCGATTCCCCGGATGTCCACTCTCCGTGATCATGTATCCCCGTGGAAGTCGGGAAAGTCCCGGTTTTCAGGGGGCCTGATCACGGGAAGTACACGGTGAGGCGCTTTTGAAGTGCGGTATTCGGACCGTGTACGGTCCCCATCGCCATCCAACCCGATCACTCATGAGGGGTCCGGTTGGGTGTCGATTGAGTAACAGACCTTGATGTGAGGCAAAATCTCCGCCTCAGGTCGGGCACAAGTCCGGCCTCTCACGCGTTACGTGCGCTGGAGACACCGCATACACCCAGAGGGGGAGAGCGACTATGGCAACCGACTACGACACTCCACGCAAGACCGACGACGACGTCGACTCGGACAGTCTCGAAGAGCTGAAGGCCCGGCGGAACGACAAGTCGGCCTCGGCCGTGGACGTCGACGAGTTCGAGGCCGCCGAGGGCCTGGAACTGCCCGGAGCGGACCTCTCGAACGAGGAGCTGGCCGTCCGGGTCCTGCCCAAGCAGCAGGACGAGTTCACCTGCATGAGCTGCTTCCTGGTCCACCACCGCAGCCAGCTGGCCCGCGAGAAGAACGGCCAGCCGATCTGCCGCGACTGCGACTGAGGCGGGGTCGGCCGTGACTGGCTCGACCCCTCCGCGGAAGCGCCGCTTCTTCGCCAGGGGAGCGGACCCGGGGCCCCAGGAGGGCCCGTGGCACGACACGCGTGACCAAGAGCGGGGCCCAACCGATACCGGGGCGGCCTCGCTCGAAGCGGCAGGCGGCCCGAGTGACCTCCCGGCACCCCTGGAGGTCACCGCGCCCGTGGCGCACCGGCGGGCCGCCGTGATCCGTGAGAAGGCCCTGGAAGGCGCCCGCAAGGGCGGTGCCCGCGCCCGCGCGGGACTGGCCCACCTCGCGGACCGGATCATCGAGATCGCCCCGCGGGTGCCCGTACGCGACCTCGGGACGCTGCGCCGGCAGTTCCCAGGCCTCGGCCCCGAGGAGCTCGCGGACAAGCTCGTGGCGGGCGCCGCGAAGGCCACGGCGACGGTGGGGGCCGGAGTCGGCGCGGCGGCCATGATGCCCGTACCGCCCGCGATGCCGGCGGAGCTGGCCGCCGAGATCACCGGCGTCGCCGCGATCGAACTCAAGCTGATCGCCGAACTCCACGAGGTCTACGGCGTACGGCCGGCCGGCACCCTCGCCCAGCGCACCACCGTGTACCTCCGCTCCTGGTCGGAGGAGCGCGGCATCGAGGCCACCAGACCCTCGACCGTGAGCGCGGCGCTCAACAGCCGCATGAAGCGCGAACTGCGCCAGCGGATCATGAAGCGCACGGTCCGCAACCTGCCGAACCTGATGCCGTTCCTGGTGGGGGCCGCCGTGGGCGCCGCCATGAACCGCAGGGACACCAGAAAGCTCGCCGCACGCGTCCGGGACGACCTGCGCGGGATCCAGGTGCCCTGGGACGCGCTGCCGGCCCTCCCCGCACTGGAGCGCCCCGAGAACGCCCTTCCCGAGGACGCACTCAAGGAACTCGGCGGTCACGTGGGCGAGGACGGTGGCCACCGGGCGCCGTGATCCGGCCGTTTCCGGCCGCGCTTCTGTGCGGCGGCCCGCCCCCTCGGCCCGCACGTCCGCCGGGCGCCTGTGCGACCGGGGTCGCTCGGCTTGACCGTGGTCCCGCGGGAGCGTTCCCGTGGTCGCGCGTCGGCTCGGGCGGCTGAACGATTCTCTCGCCCCCGCCGCCCCTTCCCTTCCCGTCCCTGGGGGCTTCGCCCCCAGACCCCCTTGCGCAGTTCCCCGCGCCCCTATGGGCCGTCCCCTTTGCGCCCGCGCGGCGGAGCCGCATGTCGGCACAGCCCCGCGCCCCTGGGGCCCGCGCCCCCGCCTACGCGGCGCCGGTGGTGTTCCGGGCCGTCTGGAGGGCCTGTGCCAGCCGCTGGGGCTCGCGGGTCGACAGGAAGACGTAGGGAGTCGGGTCCGCCGGGTCCGTGACGTCCACGCGCAGCGCGCCCGGGATGTACGCCCGCAGCAGCATGAAGCAGCGAGGGTCGGCCTTGTGGGTCCGCCAGGCCCGGGCCTCGTCGGCGTCCAGGACCTCCGCCTCGCCCAGCGCCGACACCGGGATCTTCGCCTCGCCCGCGATCAGGTGGCCGCCCACGACCCGGATGCGCACCGAGCCGTACGAGCTCACCACGACCGCCGCCGCGGCGGTGCCGCCGGCCAGGCCGCCGAGCATCGGCAGCGTGCCGAACGGCAGCAGGATCAGTGCCAGCGAGACCCCCACCAGGAAGGAGATCAGCCACCAGGAGCGGGGGGCGGTGAGGCGTTCTTCGTACGGGGTGGCGGAGAGCTGCATGAATCCAAGCTTGGCACGGTGCCGGACCGGGACCCGCGCGCGGGTAAGGTCTGCGGCTGTGAGTGGTACTTCCGCAGCCCTTCAGCCTCCGGCCGACGCCGTGACACCGGTGCGTCACCCCGACGCTCCCGCACCCGGCGAGCTCCTCGGCGCCCACTACGGCCAGTGTTTCGGCTGTGGCGGCGAGCAGCCCCACGGACTGCACCTCGAGGCCCGTGCGGGCGAAGGCGTGTCGATCACCGCCGAGTTCACCGTGCGGCCCGCCCACCAGGGCGCCCCGGGACTCGCGCACGGCGGGGTCCTCGCCACCGCCCTGGACGAGGCGCTCGGCTCGCTGAACTGGCTGCTGCGCACGATCGCGGTGACCGGCAGGCTGGAGACCGACTTCGTCCGGCCCGTGCCGGTAGGCACCGTGCTGCAGCTTCAGGCCGAGGTGACGGCGGTGGCCGGCCGGAAGATCTACTGCACCGCCACCGGACGCGTCGGCGGCCCCGACGGGCCGGTCGCGGTCCGCGCCGACGCCCTGTTCGTCGAGGTGAAGGTCGACCACTTCGTCGACCACGGCCGCCAGGAGGAGATCCGGGCCGCGATGAGCGACCCCGACCAGGTCCGCCGCGTCCGCGCCTTCGAGGTCAACCCGTGAGCGGACCCCGCCCCGGCGCGCTCGAGGTGCTGATCCGGCGCGTCGATCCGGACGTACCGCTTCCGGCGTACGGGCACCCGGGGGACGCGGGAGCCGATCTGCGGACCACCGAGGCTTGCGAACTGGCCCCCGGCGAACGGGCCGTCCTGCCCACGGGGGTGTCTGTGGCGCTGCCCGAGGGGTACGCGGCCTTCGTGCACCCGCGATCCGGTCTCGCCGCCCGCTGCGGCGTCGCCCTGGTGAATGCCCCGGGGACGGTTGATGCCGGGTACCGTGGGGAGATCAAGGTGATCGTGGTGAATCTCGACCCGCGCGAGACCGTGCGGTTCGAGCGCTTCGACCGGATTGCCCAACTGGTCGTCCAGCAGGTCGAGAGGGTCCGCTTCGTGTCGGTCGCGGAGCTTCCCCCCTCGGCCCGGGCCGAGGGGGGCTTCGGGTCCACCGGCGGTCACGCCGCGGTGGAAGGTAAGAGCGGCACAAACGTTCAGGCCGCCACGGGCGGTACAGCGGGTGGGAATCGATACGCTTCGGTCGTATCCGACCGGGAAGGACAGTGACGTGTTCGGACGTCGCAAGAAGAAGGGTGCCGCCGACGGTGCGGCCGGCGAGGCCGAGCAGGTCGTCGACGGTGTCGACGCTGAGGCGGGCGAGGAGGCCGAGCGGCTGAGGCTCGAGCCGGCGCCGCGGCCCGACGGGCCCTGGGACAGCACCGAGATCAGCGCGCCCGGCGAGGGACGGGTCGATCTGGGCGGCCTCTTCGTACCCGGTGTCGACGGCATGGAGCTGCGGGTGGAGGTCGCGGGCGACGCGATCGTCGCGGCCACCGTCGTGCTGCGGGACAGCGCCATCCAGCTGCAGGCCTTCGCCGCGCCCAAGCGGGAGGGCATCTGGGGCGAGGTGCGCGAGGAGATCGCGGCCGGCATCACCCAGCAGGGCGGCATCATCGACGAGGTCGAGGGCCCGCTGGGCTGGGAGCTGCGGGCCCAGGTGCCGGTGCAGCTGCCGGACGGCACCGGCGGCTTCCAGGTCGTGCGGTTCGTCGGTGTGGACGGCCCCCGCTGGTTCCTGCGCGGGGTGATCTCGGGCCAGGGCGCGGTGCAGCCGCAGGCCGCCGGGCTCCTCGAGCAGATCTTCCGGGACACGGTCGTGGTGCGCGGCGAGGGCCCGATGGCCCCGCGCGACCCGATCGTCCTGAAGCTGCCGAACGACGCGCAGATGGTCCCCGAGAACGTGCAGCAGGAGGAGGGAGGCTCCCGCTTCGCCGGCGGCATGGGCCAGCTCCAGCGCGGACCGGAGATCACCGAGGTCCGCTAGCCGGTTCTCCGGCGGGTCGAAGGGCCGCGTCCCGCCCGGGACGCGGCCCTTCCCGTTGTCCGCGAGCCGACGCCGCCGCCGGCGCGGAGGCGGCCGGGGCAGGCCGGGGCGGGTCGCGCGGCCCGGCACCGGCGGGTGCCTCCCCCGCTCCCGGCTCCGCTCGAACGGGGAGATACCCCCGCCCCCTCCCCACGACGGCGCTCGCGCGCACGCCCGGGTGCCGGAGGCAACCCGGTCCGCCCGTTGAACGACCGGGCGCCGAACGGGGATACTGGCGCCCGGTCCACGGGGGAGGGCGGTCGGATGGGTCAGGTGGTCACCGAGGCCATGGTGCGCGTCGAGGACGTGCACAAGTCGTACGGCACCGGAGCCGCCGCCGTCCACGCGCTGCGCGGCGTCTCCTTCGACGTCCCGCGCGGCGAACTGGTCGCCCTCAAGGGCCGCTCCGGATCCGGCAAGACCACCCTCCTGAACATCGTCGGCGGCCTCGACACCCCCGACCGGGGCCGGGTCCACGTCGACGGCCGCGACCTCGCCGGCCTCGACGAGAACGGGCTGCTCGCCCTGCGCCGCGACCACGTCGGCTTCGTCTTCCAGTCCTTCGGCCTCATCCCCGTCCTCACCGCCGCCGAGAACGTCGGCGTCCCGCTGCGGCTGCGCCGCGCCGACCCGCGCGAGCGCGAGGAGCGCGTCGACCTCCTGCTGTCCCTCGTCGGCCTCGCCGACCACGCCGCCCAGCGGCCCGGCGAACTCTCCGGCGGCCAGCAGCAGCGGGTCGCCGTCGCCCGTGCCCTCGCCAACAGCCCCTCCCTCCTCATCGCCGACGAGCCCACCGGCCAGCTGGACGCGGAGACCGGGCACGCCGTGATGGAGCTGCTGCGCGCGGTCGTCCGCAGCGAGCACGTCACCGCGCTCGTCGCCACCCACGACACCACCCTCCTCGGCCTCGCCGACCGCGTCCTGGAGCTGAGCGACGGCGAGATCACCGAGCACTGACCTCCACGGGGGCCCCGCGCCCGGCCGGGCGTCACGGGGGAAGACAATGAGGTCATGGGACGTGGCAGCCTCCGGATCCACCTCGGTGCGGCACCGGGCGTCGGCAAGACGTACGCGATGCTCTCCGAGGCCCACCGCCGTGCCGAACGCGGCACCGACTGCGTGGTGGCCTTCGCCGAACCGCACGGCAGGCCCCGCACCGAGGCGCTGCTGCACGGACTGGAGCGGATCCCGCACCGGGACGTCGAGCACCGCGGGACCGTCCTGAGGGAGATGGACCTCGACGCCGTCCTCGCCCGCCGCCCCCGGGTGGCCCTCGTCGACGAACTCGCCCACACCAACGCCCCCGGCTCGCGCAACGCCAAGCGCTGGCAGGACGTGGAGGAGCTGCTCGCCGCCGGGATCGACGTCCTCTCCACGGTGAACATCCAGCACCTGGAGTCGCTCGGCGACGTCGTGGAGTCGATCACCGGCGTACGGGAGCGGGAGACCGTACCGGACGAGGTGGTGCGGCGGGCGGACCAGATCGAGCTGGTCGACATGACGCCCGAGGCGCTGCGCCGCCGCATGGCGCACGGCAACATCCACCAGCCGGACAAGGTCGACGCCGCCCTGTCCAACTACTTCCGCCCCGGCAACCTCACCGCGCTCAGGGAACTGGCGCTGCTGTGGGTGGCCGACCGGGTCGACGCCCACCTCCAGCGCTACCGCAGCGAGCACGAGGTCTCGGCGATATGGGGCTCCCGCGAGCGGATCGTCGTCGGCCTGACCGGCGGTCCGGAGGGCCGCACCCTGCTCAGGCGGGCCGCGCGGCTGGCGGAGAAGGGCGCGGGCGGCGAGCTGCTCGCCGTCTACATCTCCCGCAGCGACGGGCTCACCTCGGCCTCCCCCGGGGAACTGGTCGAACAGCGCACCCTGGTGGAGGACCTCGGCGGCACCTTCCACCACGTCGTCGGCGACGACATACCGGCCGACCTGCTCGCCTTCGCGCGCGGGGCCAACGCCACCCAGATCGTGCTCGGTTCCTCGCGCCGCCCGGCCTGGCAGTACGTCCTCGGCCCCGGCGTCGGCGCGACCGTCGCCCGGGACTCGGGACCCGACCTGGACGTGCACATCGTCACCCACGAGGAGGTCGCCAAGGGCCGCGGGCTGCCCGGAGCCCGCGGCGCGCGGCTCGGGCGCTCCCGGCTGGCCTGGGGCTGGGCGGTCGGGGTGGCGGGACCGGCGGCGGTGGCGCTGCTGCTCAGCGCGGTCGACCTGGGACTCGCCAACGACATGCTGCTGTTCCTGGCCCTGACGGTGGCGGCGGCCCTGCTCGGCGGGCTCTGGCCGGCCCTGGCCTCCGCGGCGGTCGGCTCACTGCTGCTGAACTACTTCTACACCCCGCCCCTGCACCGCTGGACCGTCGCCGACCCCAAGAACATCATCGCCATCGTGATCTTCGTCGCGGTCGGCGCGGCGGTGGCGTCCGTGGTCGACCTCGCGGCCCGCCGCACCCACCAGGCGGCCCGGCTGCGCGCCGAGTCGGAGATCCTGTCCTTCCTCGCCGGCAACGTGCTGCGTGGCGAGACGGGCCTGGAGGACCTGCTGGAGCGGGTCCGGGAGACCTTCGGCATGGAGTCCGCCGCCCTCCTCGAACGCGCGGGCGACCTCGAGCCGTGGACCTGCGCCGGCCGGGTGGGGCGCGGACGCCCGGTCGAGCGGCCCGAGGACGCGGACGTGGAGGTGCCGGTCGGCGACCACATGGCGCTGGCGCTGACCGGCCGGGTGCCGCCCGCCGAGGACCGCAGGGTGCTGGCCGCCTTCGCCGCGCAGGCCGCCGTCGTCCTGGACCGCCGCCGGCTGCGCGAGCAGGCCGACCGGGCCCTCGCCCTCGCCGAGGGCAACCGCATCCGCACCGCCCTGCTGGCCGCCGTCAGCCACGACCTGCGTACCCCGCTGGCCGGGATCAAGGCCGCCGTCTCCTCGCTGCGCTCCGAGGACGTCGAGTGGTCCCCCGAGGACCGGGCCGAGCTGCTGGAGGGCATCGAGGACGGCGCCGACCGCCTGGACCACCTGGTGGGCAACCTGCTGGACATGTCCCGGCTGCACACCGGCACGGTCACCCCTCTGATCCGCGGGATCGACCTGGACGAGGTGGTGCCGATGGCGCTCGGCGGGGTGCCCGAGGGCAGCGTGACCCTGGACATCCCCGAGGCCCTGCCCATGGTCGCCGTCGACCCGGGGCTGCTGGAGCGGGCGATGGCCAACGTGATCGAGAACGCCGTCAAGTACAGTCCCCCCGGCCGGCCCGTCCTGGTCGCCGCCAGCGCCCTCGCCGACCGGGTCGAGGTGCGGGTGGTGGACCGCGGCCCCGGCGTCCCCGACGAGGCCAAGGACCACATCTTCGAGCCCTTCCAGCGGCACGGCGACGCCCCGCGCGGAGCCGGTGTCGGTCTCGGACTGGCGGTCGCCCGGGGCTTCGCCGAGGCCATGGGTGGCACCCTGAACGCCGAGGACACCCCCGGCGGCGGCCTCACCATGACGCTCACCCTGCGCGCCGCCGCGGCGCACCCGGAGAACCCGCGGACCGCGACGGCCGCAGAACCCGAAAGGCAGCCCTCATGACCCGTGTGCTGGTGGTCGACGACGACCCGGCGATCGTGCGCGCCCTCGTGATCAACCTCAGGGCACGCTCGTACGAGGTCGACTCCGCCCACGACGGCGCCGGCGCCCTCCGTACGGCCGCCGCCCGCCATCCCGACGTCGTCGTCCTCGACCTCGGCCTGCCCGACATGGACGGCGTCGAGGTGATCAGGGGGCTGCGCGGCTGGACCCGGGTGCCGGTCCTGGTGCTGTCCGCCCGGCACGCCTCCGACGAGAAGGTCCAGGCACTGGACGCGGGGGCCGACGACTACGTCACCAAGCCCTTCGGCATGGACGAACTGCTGG
Organism: Streptomyces sp. NPDC018964; assembly: GCF_044390325.1. Lineage (NCBI taxonomy): Bacteria > Bacillati > Actinomycetota > Actinomycetes > Kitasatosporales > Streptomycetaceae > Streptomyces > Streptomyces sp. NPDC018964. The sequence goes on along the minus strand of NZ_JBIRYZ010000005.1, from coordinate 264,206 downwards.
CCCGGCTGCGGGCCGCCGTACGCCGCGCGGAGCCCGCGGGCGACGGGGGCGACACGGTGGTGGAGACCGCCGCCTTCACCGTCGACCTGGCCGCGAAGAAGGTCAACCGCGGCGGCAAGGACATACGGCTGACCCCCACCGAGTGGCACCTGCTGGAGGTGCTGGTGCGGGCCGGAGGCCGGCTGGTGGCGCAGAAGCAGCTGCTGCGGGAGGTGTGGGGGCCGTCGTACGGGACGGAGACGAACTACCTGCGCGTGTACATGGCGCAGCTGCGGCGGAAGCTGGAGGCGGATCCGTCACATCCGAAGCACCTCATCACCGAGCCGGGCATGGGCTACCGCTTCGAGAAGTGAAGGTCAGGGGCGTCCCCGCGCGGAGTACCGCGAAGCGGCCCGTTCGGGCCGGGGCGGCAGGGGGTACGTGACCGTCAGTGCACCCCGGTACGCTTCAAGCATGAGTGCTGTTCCTCGACCGGAGAAGCCGGCAGGCCGGTTCCGGCGCATGCTCGACCGGCTCTCCTCGTCCCAGGAGGACCTGGAGTCCGAGGAGCTGCGTGAGGACGCCGAGACGGCCGGCTGCACGCGGATAGGCGACTGCCGCGACCGGCAGATCGTCACGGTTACTGGTACCTTGCGCACGGTCACGCTGAGGCCGCGCGCGGGGGTTCCGGCCCTGGAGGCCGAGCTGTTCGACGGCTCCGCCGCGCTCGACGTGGTGTGGCTCGGCAGGCGCTCCATCGTGGGCATAGAACCGGGGCGCAGGCTGATCGCATCGGGCCGGATCTCGATGAGCCGGGGCCGCCGGGTGCTGTTCAATCCGAAATACGAACTGAGACCCCTCGGACGGGAGTAGCCGGTGACGTCACTCGACAAGCCGACGACCGAAGACACATCCGCGGACGACGCCCGGGCGGTGACCGAAGCCGCCCTCTTCGAAGCGTTCGGCGGGGTGCGGGGCATGATCGAGACGGTGCTCCCCGGGCTGCTCTTCGTCAGCATCTACACGGTCAACAAGGACCTGCACATGTCGGCGATCGCGGCGCTCGCCGTGGCGCTGGTGATGGTCGTGGTCCGGCTGGCGATGAAGGACACCGTCAAGCACGCCTTCAGCGGCGTCTTCGGCGTCGCCTTCGGCGTGGTCTTCGCGATGATGACCGGCAACGCCAAGGACTTCTACCTGCCGGGCATGCTGTACACGCTGGGCCTGGCCCTGGCGTACATCGTCACGGCGGTGGCGGGCGTCCCGCTGATCGGTCTGATGCTGGGCCCCGTCTTCAAGGAGAACCTCTCCTGGCGCACCCGCAACCCCGGCCGGAAGAAGGCGTACACCAAGGCCAGTTGGGCCTGGGGACTGATCCTGCTCGGCAAGAGCGCGATCCTGTTCCCGCTGTACTGGTGGGCGGACACCACGCAGCTGGGCTGGGTGCTGGTCGCGCTGAAGATCCCGCCGTTCCTGCTGGCCGTGTACCTGACGTGGGTGTTCCTGGCGAAGGCGCCGCCGCCGATCGACGTGTTCGCCGAGATGGAGGCGGAGGAACGCGCGGAGGAGGAGCGCAAGGCCGCCGCCGCGCGGGAGAACGGCGGGACGACGACGGCCGGCCGTCACCGCCGCGAGCCCTAGTCCGTACGGAAGAAGGGGGCGCCCGGAGTTCTCCGGGCGCCCCCTTCCTCATGACTCCCTGCGTACGGAGAGCAGGTCCTCCAACTGCTCCTCGCGCGCCTGGGCGGCCACGAAGAGGAGTTCGTCGCCGGCCTCCAGGGAGTCCTCCCGGGTCGGCGTCAGGACGCGCGTGCCGCGGATGATGGTGACCAGCGAGGTGTCCTGCGGCCACTGGACGTCCCCGACCTGCGTGCCGGCCAGCGCCGACTCCTCCGGCAGGGTCAGCTCGACCAGGTTGGCGTCGCCGTGGCTGAAGCGCAGCAGCCGGACCAGGTCGCCGACGCTCACCGCCTCCTCCACCAGGGCCGACATCAGGCGCGGGGTGGAGACGGCGACGTCCACGCCCCAGGACTCGTTGAAGAGCCACTCGTTCTTCGGGTTGTTCACCCGGGCGACGACGCGCGGGACGCCGTACTCGGTCTTGGCGAGCAGTGAGACGACCAGGTTGACCTTGTCGTCGCCGGTCGCGGCGATGACGACGTTGCAGCGCTGGAGCGCCGCCTCGTCCAGGGAGGTGATCTCGCAGGCGTCGGCGAGCAGCCACTCCGCCTGCGGCACGCGCTCGACCGAGATGGCGGTCGGAGCCTTGTCGATCAGCAGGACCTCGTGGCCGTTCTCCAGCAGCTCGCCCGCGATCGAGCGGCCGACGGCGCCGGCTCCGGCGATGGCGACCCTCATCAGTGACCGCCCTCCTGTTCGGGACCCTTGGCGAACGCCGCCTCGACCCGGTCGATCTCGTCGGTGCGCATCATCACGTGCACCAGGTCACCCTCCTGCAACACCGTCTGCGAGCTGGGCAGCATCGCCTCGCCGAGCCGGGTCAGGAAGGCCACCCGCACGCCGGTCTCGTCCTGCAGCCTGCTGATCCTGTGTCCCACCCAGGCCGTGGAGGTGTGCACCTCGGCGAGCTGGACCCCGCCGGTGGGGTCGCGCCACAGCGGCTCGGCGCCCGAGGGGAGCAGCCGGCGCAGCATCTGGTCGGCCGTCCAGCGCACGGTCGCCACGGTGGGGATGCCCAGGCGCTGGTAGACCTCCGCGCGGCGCGGGTCGTAGATGCGGGCGGCGACGTTCTCGATGCCGAACATCTCCCGGGCCACCCGCGCGGCGATGATGTTGGAGTTGTCACCGCTGGAGACGGCGGCGAAGGCACCCGCCTCCTCGATGCCCGCCTCGCGCAGGGTGTCCTGGTCGAAACCGACGCCGGTGACCCGGCGGCCGCCGAACGAGGAGCCCAGCCGGCGGAAGGCGGTGGGGTCCTGGTCGATCACGGCGACGGTGTGCCCCTGCTCCTCCAGGTTCTGGGCCAGGGCGGAACCCACCCTTCCGCAGCCCATGATGACAATATGCATCGCGTCACACCGCGCTTCCTGCAGGCCGTTCGACCTTCATGACCTTCGTGCTCATGTCTCTCTTTCGGCTCGCCAGGCAAACATCGCGGCCTGCGTGCGGGCCGCCGGGCAACATCATGCCGGGGGATCGCGGTCCCGACGTCCTCCGGGGCCCGGCCGCCGCGTTCGCGTGCCGGGTCCAACGTATCCGCACCACATCCGGGCACGACCGCGGCCCGGGGCGAGGAGAGAGCCGGCCATGACCACCGAGATCGACGTCCTCGTCCTGGGCGGCGCGGGCGTGGACACGATCGTGCACGTGCCCGAGCTGCCCGTACCGCCGGCCGACAGCCACATGATCCGGCCGGGCATCGTCACCCGCGCGGGACAGAGCGGCGATTTCGTCGCCCTCGGCACCAGCGCCCTCGGCCTGCGCACCCACCACCTCGACCTGATCGGCGACGACCACGAGGGCGACCTCGTCCGCGCCCTGCACCGCGACCACGGCATCGCGCTCACCGCCGTACCGCAGCCGTGCGGCACCAAACGCGCCGTCAACCTGGTCGGCCCCGACGGCCGCAGGCTCTCCCTGTACGACGCGACCCGCTGGTCCGAGACGGACCGGCTGCCCGAGGAGACGGTGCGCGAACTGGCCGCCGCCAGCCGGCACGCCCACGTCGTCATCACCCAGCCGTGCGCCGACGCCCTGCCCCTGCTGCGCGAGTCGGGCGTGACGATCTCGACCGACCTGCACGACTGGGACGGCGCCAACCCCTACCACGAGCCCTTCGCCCTCACCGCGGACCTCGTCTTCCTCTCCGCCGCCGCCCTGACCGACCCGGAGCCCGTCATGCGCCGGATCGCCGCGCGGGGCCGGGCCCGGACCGTCGTCGCCACCGCGGGCGCCGAGGGCGCGTACCTGCTGGCCGACGACGAGCTGACCCACGTCCCCGCGGCCGAGCCCCCGGCACCGGTCGTCGACTCCAACGGGGCCGGCGACGCCTTCGCGGCCGCCTTCCTGTACGGCCTGCTCGGCGGTGAGGACGCCCTCCGCTGCGCCCGGCTCGGGGCGGTGGCGGGGGCGTACGCCTGCACGGTGCCGTCGACACGGGTGGCCTCCATCGGACCGGAGGCCCTGCTCGCCGGAGCCGCCGGGACGGTCAGCGGCGCGTGATGCTGCGCACGCTCGCCAGCGTGAGGATCCCGAGGCCGACGAGGGCGGCCGCGGCGCCGATCAGTTCTGGGATCGGGTGCATGGAACCTCCACGGAGCGGCACCGGACGGAAAGCGGCCGGGGCGGCGGACGGCGCTCGGTCACCGGAGCGACGACGCTCGGTGGTGGAGGCGACGACGCTCGGTCATACAGGCACAGGACTGCCCCGACCTGCCCGGTCCGCGGCCCGGCACCCGGTGATTTCACCCGGAGGGCAGAGGCGTATGGATGCCGTATGGATGTGGGGTGGTGGTTGGGCCGCCCCCGCTCCGAAGGCTTACGATCCACTGCTGTGTCCAAATTGACCGACGTGCCCAAACGGATTCTTATCGGGCGCGCACTGCGCAGTGACCGACTGGGCGAAACGCTCCTGCCGAAGCGTGTCGCACTCCCCGTCTTCGCCTCCGACCCGCTCTCCTCCGTGGCGTACGCCCCCGGCGAGGTGCTGCTGGTCCTGTCGATCGCGGGCCTGTCGGCGTACCACTTCAGCCCTTGGATCGCGGTCGCGGTCGTCGTGCTGATGTTCACCGTGGTCGCCTCCTACCGGCAGAACGTCCACGCCTACCCCAGCGGCGGCGGTGACTACGAGGTGGCCACCACCAACCTCGGCCCCAAGGCCGGACTGACCGTCGCCAGCGCCCTGCTCGTCGACTACGTCCTGACCGTCGCCGTGTCGATCTCCTCCGGCATCGAGAACCTGGGCTCGGCCGTCCCCTTCGTCGTCGAGAACAAGGTGGCCTGCGCGATCGGCGTGATCGTGCTGCTGACGCTGATGAACCTGCGCGGGGTGAAGGAGTCGGGCACCCTCTTCGCGATCCCCACCTACGTCTTCGTCGCGGGCGTCTTCACCATGATCGCCTGGGGAGCCTTCCGCGGCCTCGTCCTCGGTGACGACATGCGGGCACCGACCGCCGACTTCGAGATCAAACCCGAACACCCGGGCCTGGCCGGCTTCGCCCTGGTCTTCCTCCTGCTGCGCGCCTTCTCCTCCGGCTGCGCCGCGCTCACCGGCGTCGAGGCGATCTCCAACGGCGTCCCCGCCTTCCGCCGGCCCAAGTCGCGCAACGCCGCGACCACGCTCGCCCTGATGGGCCTGCTCGCCGTCACCATGTTCTGCGGCATCATCGCGCTGGCCGCCGCCACCGACGTCCGCATGGCCGAGAACCCCGCCGAGGACCTGGTCCACGACGGCGCCCCGCTCGGCGCCGGCTACGTCCAGGACCCGGTGATCTCCCAGGTCGCCGAGGCCGTCTTCGGCCACGGCAGCCTCCTGTTCATGATCCTGGCCGCCGCCACCGCACTGGTGCTGTTCCTCGCCGCGAACACCGCCTACAACGGCTTCCCGCTGCTCGGCTCGATCCTCGCCCAGGACCGCTACCTCCCCCGCCAGCTCCACACCCGCGGCGACCGCCTCGCCTTCTCCAACGGCATCGTGCTGCTCGCGGGCGCGGCCGCCCTGCTGGTGTGGATCTACGGCGCCGACTCCACGCGGCTGATCCAGCTCTACATCGTCGGCGTGTTCGTGTCCTTCACGCTCAGCCAGACCGGCATGGTCCGCCACTGGAACCGGCTGCTGACCACCGAGAAGGACCAGGCCAAGCGGAGCCACATGATCCGCTCCCGGGCCATCAACACCTTCGGCGCCTTCTTCACCGGCCTGGTCCTGGTCGTCGTCCTCGTCACCAAGTTCACCCACGGCGCCTGGGTCGCACTGCTCGGCATGTGCATCTTCTACGCGACGATGACGGCGATCCGCAGGCACTACGACCGCGTCGCCGAGGAGATCGCCGCCCCGGAGACCTCCGCCGACGACATGGTGCGGCCCTCCCGCGTCCACTCGGTCGTCCTGATCTCCAAGATCCACCGCCCCACGCTGCGCGCGCTCGCCTACGCCAAGCTGATGCGCTCCGACAGCCTGGAGGCGCTCAGCGTCAACGTGGACCCGGACGACACCAAGGCACTGCGCACGGAGTGGGAACGGCGCGGCATCGACGTACCCCTGAAGGTGCTCGACTCGCCGTACCGGGAGGTCACCCGGCCGGTCATCGACTACGTCAAGAGCCTGCGCAAGGAGTCCCCGCGCGACGTGGTCTCCGTGATCATCCCCGAGTACGTGGTCGGCCACTGGTACGAGCACCTGCTGCACAACCAGAGCGCCCTGCGGCTCAAGGGACGGCTGCTGTTCACCCCGGGCGTCATGGTGACCTCCGTCCCCTACCAGCTGGAATCCTCCGAGGCCGCCAAGCAGCGGGCCCGCAGGCGCCAGGACTGGGCCGCGCCCGGCTCGGTGCGCCGCGGTCCGGCCGAGCGGGCGAAGGACTCCTCCCCGCACACGTAGACTGGTGGGCTGTCGTCCCGGCCCGCACGGGCCTTCCCGCTCTCGATGTTGTGGAGACACCCCACCATGCAGGCAGAACCGAGGAAACCACTGGTGGGGGAGGAGTACGAGGTCGAGATCGGCCCCGTCGCCCACGGCGGGCACTGCATCGCCCGCACCTCCGAGGGCCAGGTCCTCTTCGTCCGGCACGCGCTGCCCGGTGAGCGGGTCGTCGCGCAGGTCATGGAGGGCGAGGAGGGTGCACGCTTCCTCCGCGCGGACGCGGTGCGGGTGCTGGACGCCTCCAAGGACCGCATCGACGCCCCCTGCCCCTACGCCGGCCCCGGCCGCTGCGGCGGCTGCGACTGGCAGCACGCCAAGCCGGGCGCCCAGCGGCGCCTGAAGGGCGAGGTCGTCGCCGAGCAGCTCCAGCGCCTCGCCGGGCTCACCCCCGAGGAGGCCGGCTGGGACGGCACGGTGATGCCGGCCGAGGGCGACAAGGTCCCCGCCGGCCAGGTCCCGGCCTGGCGCACGCGCGTGCAGTACGCCGTCACCGCCGACGGCCGCGCGGGACTGCGCCGGCACCGCTCGCACGAGGTCGAGCCGATCGACCACTGCATGATCGCCGCCGAGGGCGTCAGCGAGCTGGGCATCGAGAAGCGGGACTGGACGGGCATGGACTCCGTCGAGGCGATCGCCGCGACGGGCTCCCAGGACCGCCAGGTCGTCCTCACCCCCAAGCCGGGCGCCCGCCTCCCCCTGGTCGAACTCGACCGCCCCGTCTCCGTCATGCGCGTCGACGAACGCTCCGGCCAGCTCCACCGCGTCCACGGCCGCCCCTTCGTCCGCGAACGCGCCGACGGCCGCACCCACCGCGTCGCCGGCGGCGGCTTCTGGCAGGTCCACCCGAAGGCCGCCGACACCCTCGTCACCGCCGTCATGCAGGGCCTGCTGCCCCGCAAGGGCGACATGGCCCTCGACCTCTACTGCGGCGTCGGCCTGTTCGCGGGCGCCCTGGCCGACCGGGTCGGCGAGGCGGGCGCGGTGCTCGGCATCGAGTCCGGCAAGCGCGCGGTCGAGGACGCCCGCCACAACCTGGCGGACTTCCCCCGGGTGCGCATCGAACAGGGCAAGGTCGAGTCCGTCCTGCCCCGCACGGGGATCGACGAGGTCGACCTCATCGTCCTCGACCCGCCGCGCGCGGGCGCCGGCCGCAAGACGGTCCAGCACCTGTCCTCCCTGGGCGCCCGCCGCATCGCGTACGTGGCCTGCGACCCGGCGGCACTGGCACGGGACCTGGCGTACTTCCGGGACGGGGGGTACCGGGTGCGGACGCTGCGGGTGTTCGACCTGTTCCCGATGACGCACCACGTGGAGTGCGTGGCGATTCTGGAGAAGGCCGCGAAGGACGTCTGATGCGGTTGCGCGGCCCAGGTGGGTCGCTCGACCTGTTTTGCTCCGTACAGCGGGTCGGGCAGACCCACTGCTTGTTCGAACTTGCCTGACCTGCGGTTACAGGGTGCGGCGGGGGTCGTGCGAATGATGTCGGCGACGTGCATTCATCGTTGTTGACGCTTGATTCGTGAGACTGAAGCAGGGCCGCGCTGCTCGGCCGGCGATGGGCGAGTGGGGCCGGCGGGTCGCCCTCGTCCGCGACGCGTCGGCGTGACCGTCGCCCATGAGGGACAGCCGGCTTGCGCAAAGGGCGCAAGCCGGTGATCGGTCATGACGTCGTCCGGCCCCGTCGGTGACGACGGAACGCATGCCGGAGGAGTCTCACAGCCGCTCCCGGGCCGTCCGGTCGCGGACGCCCAGGACGTCACCCGCACGGACTCGGTGCGACTCGGTGCGCGGCACGTCCCGGGTGCTCCGATCCGCTTCAGCCGCCGATGGGCGTGACCCCTGAGGGAGCCGGGACCAGTCGGTACCCGCCGTCCTCGCGCAGCACGTGTCCGGCGGTCGGCGGCGGGAAGTGGCTCCCGAGCAGGAGAGTCGACGTACTGGCCAGTGAGCCGAGCACCTGGTTCCGGGTCCTGGCCGCGAGTTCGGGAGCGACGTCCACACAACTGCAGAGCTCCGGATGCGCCATCTGGACCGGGTGGTGGATGCTGTCGCCGGTGACCAGTGCGGTCTCGCCACGGCTGCTCAGTTCCACCGCCACCTGCCCCGGTGTGTGGCCGGGGGTGGGCAGCAGACGAATGCCCGGCGCGACGTCCGTGCCCTCGTCCGCGACATCGATGAGGTCGAACAGACCTGCTTCCCGGACGGGATGGACCGAGTCCCGGAACATCTGCCGACGCGCCTCCTCCATGTCGACACCCGCCCAGTAGTCCCACTCGGTGCGTGAGGTGAGATAGCGCGCGTTCGGGAAGGTGGGCACCCAGGCGTCGCCCTCGGCACGCGTGTTCCACCCCACGTGGTCGGCGTGGAGGTGGGTCAGGACCACGAGGTCAACGCTCTCCGGCGCGAAGCCCGCCGCCCGTAGCCGTGCTTCGTAGTCGCTGTTCAGGTTGTGCCAGGCGGGGTTGGCGCGCCGCTTCCCGTTTCCGATGCCGGTGTCCACCAGCACCCGCATGCCGTCCACCTCGACGGCGAAGCTGTGACTCGCCAGACGCAGGACGCCTTGTTCGTCGGCGAATTCGGGGCTCAGCCAGGGAGTCCGGCTCACGAGGTCGGTGGTTGCCCCGGGCAGCAGCCACGGACCGGTCCGGGCGGGCAGGACCACTTCGTCGATGCGTCGTACGGTGTGGTCGCCCACCGTCCAGGAAGAGGCGGGGGGAGTGATGGATCTGGTCGTTTGCGATGAGGTGAACACGGTGACTTTCCTTACCTGTCATGGGTCGCGAGGACGGAGATGTCCGGAGCGGGTGTGTCGGGTGAGGCGGATGTGTAGTTGCTCGTTGCCGGGCGGGAGCGGGAGCGGGAGCGGGTGTCCGGGGACGGTGCCCGGCGTCGACTGCGCAGCGACGCGGTCAGCGTCGTGACTGCGACGGTCGCCAGTACGGCCACGCAGCCGGCATGGACCAGTGCCGCCGCACGCAGCCCGAAGCCGGCGGCGAGGGCGCCGGCGCCGATGGCGGGCAGACTCATCGCCAGGTAGCTGAGTACGTAATAGGAGGCGAGCGTGCCGCCCTTCTCCCGGGCCGGGACCGAGTCGACGACCGCGCGCAGCGCACCCTGGGAGACGGCTCCGAAGCCGAACCCGGCCAGCGCCGCCCCGGCGAAGAGGAGTACGGAGTCGGCGAGGTGGAGGGCACCCAGGGTCAGGACGGCCGCCGGAATCACCGCGCAGCCCCCGAGAAGAGCGGAGACGTCGGCACGCATCCTGCGCGTGAAGTACACCGTCGGGGCGGCGACGGCCGTCAGCGTGAAGAAGACCATGCCGCCGGCGTATTCGGGTCCGCCGGGGGAGATGAGCCGTGTGAAGCCCGGTCCCAGGGACGAGTAGAAGCCGCCGAGGGCCCAGACGGCGACGACGCCGGCGCCGTTGAGCAGGAGAGTGCGGGCGGCCGCCGGCGGCAGCGCCAGGTGAGGCCGCGTCGAGCGCAGTGCTCCGGGACGGCGGCGGACGGTCTCGGACGTCGAGACGAGGGCGATGGCCTGCGCGGCGAACACGACGATCAGGGCCGCGTACAGCGTGATCGTCGGAACGGGGGCGAAGCGCACCATGAGGGTGGCTGCCAGGACGCCGGCCGCCATGCCCGTCACCGGCGCGATGCTGTTGGCCAGAGCGGCGCGACCCGGCCGGGCGGGGTCTTCCAGGTCGAGGAGGGCCGCACCTGCTGCGCTGGTCGCCGCGCCGGTCGCGATGCCCTGCAGCACGCGGGCGCCGATCAGGGTGGTCAGGCCGCCGGCCGTCGCGAACAGTGACATGGAGGCGACCTGGACCGCGAGCGCGCCCAGGAGCACAGGGCGGCGTCCGACATGGGCGGAAAGGGTTCCGGTCGTCAGCAGTGCGATCAGGAGCGCCAGAGCGTAGGCGCTGAAGACCACGGTGATGTCGAGGGACGACAACTGCCACTGAGCCTGGTAGTGGGGGTACAGCGGGGTCGGCGCGCTGGATGCGGCGAGCAGCGCGATCAGGACCGAGGCGTGCAATGCGAACGGCAGGCGTCCGGATGGGGAGGTGCGGGGAGGCGCGAGGCCCGCGGGGACGCTCTGCATGAGGGTCCTTCCCGTACTAAAAGCGATTGGTTTGCTTTAAGCCACCGTAGATCCTACGATCGACTAAAGCAAACAATTCGCGTTTACGGTGGTCGGAGGTTCTGTACCGGCCCCGGCCCGTCGCGCCGCACAGATCCGGAAGGAAGCCATGACCAGCGAACTCACCCCCCAAGAGGCAGCCCGAGGGGCGCTGCGGGCGGGGCTCCACCTCGGGGACGGCCGACACGAAGGAGTGGCCATGACGGCCAACCACATCCACTCCGTCATCAGCACGTTGCGCGAGCTCGATTTCGGCGAGACCCCTCCCGCGTCCTCCTACCGAGCCGGACAGGGGAACGCCGATGCAACCGTTTGAGCTGTCGCTGACCGAAGCCTCCCGTGCGGTGCGCGCACGGGAGCTGTCCCCCGTCGAACTCACCGAATCGGTGCTCGCCCGTATTGCCGCCGTCGAAGGACGGCTGGGCGCCTACGTCACCGTCGCCGCCGACGCGGCCCTGGCCGCAGCGGCCCGCGCCGAACGGGAGATCTCCGGAAGCGGACCGCGCGGGCCGCTGCACGGGATCCCCATGGCGCTCAAGGATCTGATCGACGTGGAGGGGATGCCCACCACGGCGAGCTCGCACGTCCGGGCAGGGCACGTGGCGGAACGCGACAGCCGGGTGGCCGAACGGCTCGGCGCCGCCGGGGCCGTCCTCCTGGGCAAGACGCACACGCACGAGTTCGCCTACGGCCTGACCACTCCGCAGACGAACAACGCCTGGGACCACAGCCGGGTCGCGGGCGGGTCGAGCGGCGGCTCGGCGGTGGCTGTCGCCGCCGGCGGGGCGACGTTCGCCATGGGCACGGACACGGGCGGTTCCATCCGGGTCCCCGCGGCCCTGAACGGCGTGGTGGGCCTCAAGCCGACCTACGGCCTGGTCCCACGCACAGGCGTGACCTCGCTGTCCTGGTCCCTGGACCACGTGGGCCCTCTCACCCGAACCGTCCAGGACGTCGCGCTGGTGCTGTCGGCGACCGCCGGCCACGACCCGCGCGACCCGGCGAGCGTGTCCGGCCCGATGCCGGACCGCTTCCCGGGGGGCGACCTGCGAGGACTGAGGGTCGGCGTACCGCGGAACCACTACTTCGACCGGGTCACGCCCGAGGTCGAGGAGTCCGTACGCGGCGCGATCGAGCGGCTGGCGGAGCTGGGAGCGGAGCTCGTCGACGTCGAGATCCCGATGGCGCGTTACATCCGGGCCGTCCAGTGGGGGCTGATGGTTCCCGAGGCCACCGCCTACCACGAGCGGTCGCTGCGGGCCACCCCCGACCTGTACGCGGCGGACGTCCGCATCCTGCTGGAGGCCGGCGAACTCACCTCTGCGGGCGACTACCTCCGCGCCCAGCGGGCCCGCACCATGATGCGAGACGCCTGGGCTCGCATGTTCGACGGAATCGATGTCCTTGCCGCGCCGACGGTGCCGATGACCGCCGCCGAGGCGGGGCAGGAAACCGTCGAGTGGGCCGATGGCACGACCGAGGCCGTGTCGGACAGCTACGTCCGCCTCTGTGCCCCGGCCAACATCACCGGCGTCCCGGCCCTCACCCTGCCGGTCGGTCACGACCGCGCCGGACTGCCGATCGGTATGCAGTTGATGGCGCGCCCCTTCCACGACGCGACGGTTCTCCGTGTGGGCCGGGTCTACGAGGAGTCGGTGGCCGACGCGGGGCGGCTTGCTCCCCTCGCTGCCTGAGGGAAGGCGGACGTTCCGGCCGGCATGCGGTCGCGTCGCTGCAGGGGCGTCCGCCGGGCTCGGACGCCCGGACGCGCAGCCCCGCGGGTCGCCGACGCCGGCCACCGCCTAGAAGCAACAAAATCGCATTAAGGTGGATCGCATGAGTCCCAGGCCCATGGTCCGCCCCGGCGGGCGCAGTGCACGCGTACAGGAGTCCGTCCATGCGGCGGTACGTGAACTCGTAGGGGAGGTGGGCCGCGACGCGCTCACGGTCCCGATGGTGGCCACTCGGGCGGGCGTGACCCCCTCCACGATCTACCGTCGTTGGGGCGACCTGCAGGAACTCCTGTCAGACGTGGCCGTCGAACGACTGCGCCCGGAAACGGATCCGGCCGATCTCGGAAGCCTGCGGGCCGATCTCGACGCGTGGGCGGAACAGTTCGTCGACGAGATGGCCTCGCCGCCCGGGCGCGCCTACATCCGGGACGCCCTGCTCGGCGATCCCGACGGAACCAATGCCGGTCAGTGTTCGGCGTATGCCGCAGAGCAGATCGACGTCGTGTTGGCCCGTGCGGTGCAACGGGGGGAGCCGGTGCCCGAGACGGAACTGCTGATCGACCGTGTCGTGGCACCGATCATGTACCGCATCCTCTTCCGCCCTGGCCGACTGGACGCCGCATACGCGCGCGAGCTCGTGACGAACGCCGTGTACGCCCAGCAGATCGAGGCCGGCGCTCGCCCCACCCGGACCGCCGCCCCTCGGCGCTCGAAGAAACCCGACAACTGACCACTTCGCTCATCGGGCGGTCCGGCCACCGGGCCGTGGAGGCCAAGCGGCCGGCTGTACTGGCAGGGGTCCTGAAATCACCGGCGATGACCGACCGGGACGTAGCCCTTGGGCGTGACGCCCGTTTGACGCTCCGTGCGCACGAAGGGCTCTTCGGCGGAGCCGAAAACGGCCCCTGACCTGGTGTTGTGTGAGATCCGTCCTGCCGGGACAGCTTTCCGATGACGCATCACGTGGAGTGCGTGGCGATCCTGGAGCCGGTCAAGAAGGGCGCCTGACCTGCGGTTTCGTAGTTGACCTCACGGGTTCGACGTGTTCTCGTCCCCGCAACAGGTCGATCCGCCCACATGGCCCCGACCTGCGTGTTTCCTCTGGTCGGGGCGCTGCGGTGCGCGACGGCGCCGTCTTTTCGGAAATCTTGACGCTCGACTGACGCTCGGATCCCGGCGGGTCAGGGGGCCGCTCGGGGGAGTGACCGGTGCGAGGCGGGGTCGGCTGTGGCGAGGAGTGCGCCTACGGATGCCTGCGCATCGGCCACGGACAGTGATATCTCACTGCTGTGGCCTTGGGCCGGATGACCGGACGTTCTCCTTGACAAGTCTGCCTGTACGGACTCTGTACAAGTAGACTTGTACATGTTGCGACGTAGCGGACCTGTCCCGATGTGGGGTTTCTCTGATGAACAAGAACCTGCCGCTCAAGCCGGAAGACGTGGTCGACCGGGACCGGGAGTGGGACCTGCTGGCCGAGTTCGTCACGGATCCGGATCCGGCGATGCGCCTGGGCATCGTGTCGGGGCGCAGGCGGCACGGGAAGTCATATCTCCTGCAGGCGTTGTGCGAGCGGGTGGGCGGCCTCTATGTCACCGCGGTGCGGGAGGAGGGCCGGCTGCCGGCGATCCAGCGGTTCGGCGACGCGGTCGCGGCCCACGCCGGTCTGCAGCCCGGCACACTGCGGCTGTCCGACTGGCGCGAGGTCCTGACCAACGCCCTTGAGGTAACCGTTCGCTCGGGTGCGTCGCTGCTGGTGATCGACGAACTGCCCTATCTGCTCCAGCACTCGCCGGAGATCCCCGGGCTGCTCCAGCAGCTCTACGACGAGCGCCAGCGCGGAAGCGGCACCGGCGTCCGTCCCGGCCCGCGGCTGATCCTCTGCGGCTCCGCCATGAGCGTCATGCACGAACTGCTCTCGGGCACCAAGCCGTTGCGGGGCCGTGCCGTGATCGACCTCCGGCTGGGTGCCTTCGACTACCGGGCCGCACGCGACTTCTGGCGGATCGACGATCCGCTGACCGCCCTGCAGGTCCACGCCGTCCTGGGCGGAGCCCCCGGCTACCGGCCGGTGGCCGCCCGCCCCCACCCGAACGACGGCTTCGCCGCCTGGCTGACCCGCACGCTCCTGGACCCCGGCCGGGCCGTCTACTCGCGCACAGAGACCGAGTACCTGCTGCGGGAGGACCCACGCATCACCCAGCACACCCTGTACTACGACATCCTCACCGCGATCGCCCAGGGCGCCTCGACCCCGACGAGGATCGGGGCAGCCCTGGAGCGCCAACGCAACGCCGTCACACACCCGTTGGACGTTCTAGAGTCCACCGGTTACATCCAGCGCGAGCAAGACATTCTGCGCCCGCGCCACCCTGTCATCACGCTCGCCGACCCCGTCATCCGCTTCAACCAACTGATCACGCTGCCGCAGGCCGCCACCGTCGAGCAGGGCTTCGCGGAACAGGCGTGGCAGGCCGCTACGACGACCTTCAACTCCAAGATCCTAGGACCGCACTTCGAGGATCTCGCCCGTACCTTCACCCGCCGCTACGCCCATACCCTCCTTCCCGGCGGCCTGCCGGGCCCCGTCGGCACCACCGAGGTCGCCGACCCGGCGGCCCGCACGAAGCACGAGGTCGACGTGCTCGCCCTCGCCCTGGGCGAGCGTCCGCAGGCGCCGCGCGCCCGGATCGCCCTGATCGGTGAGGCCAAGGCCACCGCCGCCCGCCGCGGCACCGGCGACCTGCAACGCCTCGAGCACATCCGGGGCTTGCTCACCAGCCAGGGCTACGACACCGCAGGCGCCACGCTGGCCCTGTTCTCCTTGCACGGTTTCTACCCGGACCTGGTCGAATTGGCGGCCAGACGTGATGATCTCCTCCTGGTTGACCTGCCGGGTCTCTACGGGGGCGGTTGACCTCAGCAGGGATTTTGCCTGGCAAGTCGATGAACGGCGTAGAGAGGAAAGAGATCAGACCCTGACACTGCCTCCGACTAAACTCGTGACGGGAGCACGGGAACGCGCATGAGGGGGACCATGAGCCGGGTTGTCGTGGTGCACGGGGTGGAGCGTCAACTTGATACCGCTGAGACCATGTTGGCGGAAATCGCGCCGGCGTTGCGCGGCGGAGTCGGACTCGCCTTACGCCGAGATCCCACGCTCGGGCGGTTGTCGGACGACGACATCGCTTGCGCCGGATATGGGGACCTCTACAGGCAGACCGGCACGCGCGGCGAGCCCTACTACCGGGCGGAGGATGTGGAGCCCGGGTTCGAGGCCGAGTTGCTGGAGACCTGGTGGCGGGAGGCCGCTCGGCTGGATCCCGGTATCCCCGGCCCGGACACTGGGGGGCCGGACGATACGGGCGCTGGCCCCGCTGCCCGTGGTGCCCTCGGCCATCTTGCCAGTCGCCCCCTTTCTGTGGACCGGGTTCGCCGAGCCCTGCACGCCCTCACCCGCACTCGATTCTTTGGTGCTGTCTCCGACCGGCTACTCATCTCGAACCTCAAGCAGGTACGTCGCTACTTCACAGAGCCCGAGCTGCGTGACGCCGTACGGGCTCGGACTGCGGAGCTGATCACGTCGGACACCCGGGTGGTTGTGGGGCACTCGCTGGGCTCAGTGGTTGCCTACGAGGTGTTGTGCGCTCTTCGGCCGGAGCGGCCGCCGCTGACGCTGGTCACCCTCGGCTCCCCGCTGGGCCTCGCCGGGCTGGTCTTCGACCGTCTACAGCCTGCACCACAGCAGGACGGCACGGGGATCTGGCCGGCGCCGGTCAAGCACTGGACCAACGTGGCCGACAGCGGTGACATGGTCGCCCTCGTCCGCGAACTGGCGCCCCGGTTCGGTCCGGAGGTCCTTGACCTGCTGGTGGACAACGGCTCTGAGACGCCATCCGCTTTCCGAACGTGGTCGGTTGGTTCGGGGTGGGTGGGCATGGACTCCGTTCAGGGACGGGAGAGATGGGTGTGGTTCGTCCGCTCGTCTGGCTCGTGGAGGTGGCTGGTGCCGTCGGTGCTTGGTCTGCTGGGGGCCCGGGAGAAAAGGGTCCGGGAAGAGATCGCGGCGTTGCGGGAGGAGGCCGAGCGGGTGCAGGCCGCGCTCGGGGATGCGGAACGCTCGCTTCAGCGGCTGGTGGATGCCCGGGCGACGGTGGCCGAGGTGCTGGCCGAGCCGTCTTCGTCAGTAGCGGAGCCGGAGCGGGGCGCGATGGCGGGTTCGCCGGTGCCGCACCGGAGTGAAGGCATGCCGGCGTCGGTGCTCGCGGCGGACTACCAGCGGATCGTGTCGGTGCTGGAGTCGGCGGGCCGGGAGGGGATGCGCTGCCGGCAGCTGGCCGTGGCCCTGGGCCTTCAGGCGGTCCCGGCGAAGGTCGAGGGAGTGCGGTCGAAGGCGAAACGCCTGGTGGAGCGGGGCTGGGCCCTGCAGATGCGGCCGGGGGTGTTCACCGCGCTCGCGGTGTCGGCCGGCTGAGACCGGCTGGGCGGCGGCGTCCGGCCAGGCGGCCGCTCATGAGTATGGTCATCGACCACAGCCCCATGGCCTCGTGCATGGCGGGCAGCCTCTCGTAGTCGCGTACCGGGCGGCGCGAGCGCATCAGCCAGCTCAGCGTCCTCTCCACCACCCACCTGCGTGGCAGCACCACGAACCCTGTCGTGTCGTCGGTGCGCTTGACGATGTCGAGGGTGAGCTGGAGTTTCTCGGCCGCCCAGTCGACCGGGCGCCCGGCACAGCCGCCGTCCGCCCACACCAGGCGGACGGAGAAGTACGTCTTGCGAAGCCGCTCCAGCAGTGGGACGGCGGCGTCGCGGTCCTGCACGCTCGCCGCGGTCACCGCGACGGCCAGGACGAGGCCGAGGCAGTCCACCGCCAGGTGCCGCTTGCGGCCGCCCACCTTCTTCCCGCCGTCCCAGCCGGAGGTGGAGCGCGGGATGTTCGCCGCTGCCCGCACCGACTGTGAGTCCACGACGGCAGCCGTCGGATCCGGGGAACGGCCTTCCTTCTGGCGGATCTTGTCGCGCAGCCGGTCGTGGAACTCGGCGAGCAGACCCGTGACCTGCCAGCGGCGGGCGAAAGCATGCACGCGCCGATACGGCGGGAAGTCCGCGGGGAGGTTGGCCCACTTGACGCCGTTGTCGACCACGTAGCGCACTGCGTCGAGTATCACGCGGTGGCAGTACCCCTCCGGCCGCCCGCCCCGGCCCTCCAGCCAGGCCGGAACCGGCAGCACCGCCCGGATGACCTGCCACTCGGCCTCCGTCATGTCGGAGGCGTAGCACGCAGTACGCTCCGGCCGGTCCGCCGCGTTGCCGAACCTGTGCGCGAGGCAGTCACACGATGGGGACGACGGGTTGGACTCCACGCACGCGAGCGCGAAAGACTGCGGCAACAGGGCCTCCTGGCGCTTGGTTTGGTTCGCACCCCCGAGCTACCAAGAGGCCCTGCTGTCATGCGCTGACTCGCGCGCGATCACCCGATCAGGAACCCTGTTCGACCAGACCAACCCCGTGATCGATAAGCGGATGGCGTCTCAGGGCAGGTAGAGCGCGCGATGACGAGTGTTCTGGGTGAATAGAACCCTGGAATGCACAGGCGGTCCGCCACGGACTGATGATGCGCCAGGTGATCTCGGGACAGGGTGACGGGGCTTCCGGTAGGACAGGAGATCGACCAAGATCCGACTGCCTGCGAGGGAGCCCCGTTGGGCACTCAGTCTGCCGTCGCTGCTGCCCCAGCCGTCACCACGGCGGTCCGTCCGGTGCCCCCCGAAGCCCTCGAAAGCGGTCGGATCCGCAGTTCGGCGACCGGATTCGGCTCGGCGTACTCACCGAAGAGATCACACCCGAAGTGGTCGACGAAGTACTGGAGTTGACCGGAAGGACCGAACGGCGCCGCAGGCTTCTCCCGGGCCGCGCAGTGGTCTACTTCGTCCTGGCCCTGTGCCTGTTCAGCAGCTCCGACAGCGCCGGGCCGCCGGGATACCGGGCGGTCCTGCGGACCCCGACCGAGAAACTGCGGCATCTGCCGGGCGGGCGCGTCCAGCGCCTGCCCACCGGTTCGGCCCTCACCCGAGCCCGCCAGCGCCTGGGACGGCACCGCGCTGGACGTTCCGGACACTCCCGAGAACGCCGTCACATTCGGGTTCACCGGCCGTGATGGCACCAACAAGAGCGGAAACCCGCAGGTCGGACTGATGGCTCTGATCGAGTGCGGCACCCTCGCCGTCATCGACGCGGCCCTCGACTCGATTGCCAGGTTCAGCGAGCACAAGCTCGCCCGCCGCCTGCTCGCCTCCCTGCGGCCCGGCATACCGCTGCCGGCCGACCGTAATTTCGCCGGCCACGAGCTGTGGGGCCTGGTCGAGGCGACCGGCTGCCACCTCGCCTGGCGAATCAAGAAGAACCTCGTCCTGCCGCCGTTGTGGGTCCTGTCCGACGGCTCGTACGTGTCCGTCATGCCCACCCCGGCCGAAAGCCAGCGTCTGGGCAACGCCCGCTTCCAGGGCCGTACCCCGGCAGGGCTGCCCGACGGACACCTCGTGCGCATCATCGACTGCACGGTCACCGTCCGGCCCCAGCACGAGCCGGTGCAGGTGGAGAAGTTCCGCCTCGCGACCAGCCTGCTCGACCACCGGCAAGCACCCGCACGGCAGTTGGAACAGCTCTACCACCAGCGCTGGGAGATCGGGAACGGCTTCGCCGAACTCAAGAACCGCCTGCGCGGCGCCGGCTTCATCCTGCGCTCCAGGACCCCCGAGCTCATCAGCCAGGAAATCTACACACTGCTCACCGTCTACCGACTGAAGAAACCACCGCGGAAAACCTTCGAAGCCAAACGCCGGGACGAGCCCCGCCCGCCCAGCCGCGTCAGCTACTCCCTCAAAGTCACGCGGAACCCGGGGCACCCACTCTCACCTGCGGAAACGCCCTAAATCAACCGCATCGCGGGGCAGAGGCACTTTCTGTTTTCCTGACCGCCTGCCGGACAGTCCGCTTCATGAAAGCACGAGGCCAGTGGCCGTTGGCGACCAGTGCCCTCGCCGGCCACCAGCCGATGAGACGATCCCGTCAGGTGCGGCTCTGTTTAACGCCCTGGGGCGTTCCTCCGGAGGCGAGCGAGTCTCGGCCAGTCGCATCCCTGAATAGAGAAGCGGCGCTGCTCGGGCAGGGTGGCGCAGGCTAACCTGATGCTGTTCCCACGCCATGACCGCTTCCGTCAACCAGTTGCTCTCAGACGTTAGAGTTTTCGGCTGTGCCCCCCACCCTGTATCGCGACACCGGCTACACGCTCCGGCACTTGATTGAGAACATCGAAGGCGGTCGTATCGGATTACCGGACATTCAACGCCCGTTCGTCTGGTCTGCGGCGAAGACCCGCGATCTCTTCGACTCGATGTATCGGGGCTACCCGATCGGCACCCTGATGTTCTGGGAGACCGGCGCTGAGGTGGGGACGCGGCAGATCGGCACGGAAGTCGGTGATCGGGCACCCCAGTTGTTGGTCGTTGACGGACAGCAGCGGCTCACAGCCCTGTTCGCTGTCCTCACCGGCCACAAGATCGTCACCAAGTCCTTCGACGAGATCAACGTTCGTATCGCGTTCCGCCCGGAGGATCAGACGTTCGAGGTCACGGACGCGGCGATCGAGCGTAACGCCCACTACATTCCGGACATCACCGCGCTCTGGGCGCAGGGTGGTTACAAGCGCACCGTCCGGCAGTTCTTCCAACGGCTCGAACAGGCCGGCGGTCAACCGCTGTCGGACGCTGCCAAGGACGAGCTCGAAGAACGTGTGGACAGGGTTCGGGACCTGCACGAGTTCCGCTTCCAGGTGGTGGAGCTGGGCGCCTCTGCCAGCGAGGAGCAGGTCGCCGACATCTTCGTGCGCATCAACTCCGAAGGGGTGAAGCTCAACCAGTCCGACTTCATCCTCACTCTGATGTCCGTGCACTGGGAGAAGGGCCGTCGTCAGCTCGAGGACTTCAGTCGTGGTGCGGTGGTGGCGGGACCCCCCGGTCCGAGTCCCCGAAACGCCTTCCTGGACCCCAGCCCCGACCAACTGCTGCGCGTAGCCGTCGCTGTTGCCTTTCGGCGCGCCCGGTTGCAGCACGTCTACAGCGTCCTGCGAGGAAAGGACCTCGAAACCGGCAAGGTCACCGCCGCTCGACGCCAGGAGCAGTTCGACCGGCTCGCCGAAGCACAGACAAAGGTCTTGGACCTGGTCAGCTGGCACGAGTTCTTCCAGTGCGTCACGGCGGCCGGCTTCCGCAGTCGCAAGATGATCACCTCCGACAACGCCCTGCTGTACAGCTACGCGATCTGGCTGATCGGGCGCCACGACTTCGGACTGACGGTCGATGAACTCCGTCACGTGATCGGACGGTGGTTCTTCATGGCGCACACCACCGGGCGGTACTCCAACTCGCCTGAATCACAGATGGAGTTCGACCTGGGGCGGATCGGTAATCTGCCGCCAGGTGACGGCCGGGCCTTCACCGCGGAACTCGACCGGATCATCGCAGCGAACTTCACCGGCGACTACTGGGACATCTCCCTGCCCAACCGTCTGGACACATCCTCGTCGCGTTCACCGGTGCTGTTCGCCTACCAGGCGGCGCTCAACATCCTCGACGCCGAGATGCTCTTCGGCCACCAGCGAATCCGTGAGCTGCTGGACCCCTCGGTCCAACCCGTCAAGGCTGTCGACCGGGACAACCTGTTCCACCGTAAGGTGCTCGCCGGACTGGGTATCACCGACCGACGCCAAGTCAACGCCATCGCCAACATGGCCTACGTGACGTGGCCGGCAGGCGCGCAGTCGAACACCGACGCACCCCATGATTACTGGCCGAGAATCACGGACGAGATGGACCCGGTGGTGCTCGAGCGGCAGGTGCGGTGGCACGCACTCCCCGTGGGCTGGCAGCAGCTCGACTATTTCACCTTCCTGGAACGGCGACGTCACCTGATCGCCAAGGTCGTGCGGGAAGCCTTCGAGACCCTCACAGGGGAACGACCCGCGTACGTCCCGACCACCCCGGCCGACATGATCGCCGCCGGCGAGTCTCAGGGCACCGAGTTCAAGGCCAGCGCTCGCTGGAACGTGCACACCCAGCAGGCCGACAAGTCCCTACGGCACAACATCGTCAAGGCTGTCGGCGGCTTTCTCAACGGCGAGGGCGGGAACCTGTTCATCGGTGTCGCCGACGACGGGACCGTCCTCGGCATCGAGAACGACCTCACCACCCTGGAGTCCCAGGCCGGCGTCGACGGGTATGAGCTCTTCGTGCGGCAACTCCTCGACAGCAGCCTGTCGGCCCCGACAGCGACCACCGTCCGCGTACGCTTTCCCGAGATCTCCGGCAGAGTCGTCTGCCAGATCAGCGTTGCTGCGGCAGGTAAGCCCGTGTTCGCCAAGCCCGCCAAGGGCGGCAACGGGGCCACCGACTTCTGGGTCCGGGTCGGCAATGCCACCAAGCAACTCCATGGCGATGACCTTCTGCGTTACCAGGAGGAGCACTGGGGATGAGGGACTTCATGGCCGACCCTCCGTCACAGGGGAGATTCCTCGGGCTCATCGCTGGTCTGGGCCACGTTCCGCCCAATCCCTGGCAGACCGGGGCGCACACCCTTCTTCCGTGACACGGCACGTGATGTCGGTGCCGCCCCTTACGGTGGAGATCACCGATGCCGCGGGGGCGGTGGGGAGGGACGACAGGCATGCGCAGGGTGCCACCGGAGATGTTCCGGTTCACGACGGGGGAGAAGGCCGACCTGTACGGGGCGGTGCTGGACGCCTTCGGCGTGGCCGGCGAGCGCCTCGAGACCACGCTGGGGGCCGACGCGGTGCGCGAGCGACTGCGTCTGGTGGGCTGGGTGGCGGACGTCGACGACGGGGAACTGCACGACGCGCTCGCCCGGCTCGTGAAGTGGGAGCTCCTCGACGTCGTGCACAACCACGCCGAGAACTACCGCACGGCCGAGGAGTACGAGCGGCGCAACCTCCAGTACTCGCTGACCCGCCTGGGTGAGGCGGCTCTCGCCGGAGTGCGGCGCGCGCTCGAGGTGCTGGCTTCCACGGGGGCGCTGCAGACCGCAGTACTGGAGGCCATCGCCGACCGGCTGGACGAGCTGTGCCTGCTGTCCGGCGAACCACCCTCGGCCGACCGGCGGATCTTCAGCACGCTGCGCGAGCTGGAGGGGCATCTGGACGCCTTGGTGGAGAACACCAAGGCGTTCAACGGGGAACTGCAGCGCCTCCTGCGCGCCGAAGGGGCGGACCTGGAGGTCTTCCGCGAGGTCAAGGCCGCCACCGTCGCGTATCTGCAGGAGTTCCTGGTCAACCTCGACCGGCGCGGGCAGGCGGTCGCCGCCGCCGTGGACCGGGTGGAGGAGCGGGAGACCGCCGTGCTGCGCGAGCGGGCCCTGCGCGGGGCCGAACTGCCCCCGGTCGCCGGAGAGGACCCCGCGGCCGACTGGCTGGAGAGCAGGCGGGCGCGCTGGGCGGGCCTGCGGGCCTGGTTTCTGCCGGACGACGGGGCACGCCCCCGGATCGACCAGCTGCACGACATCGCCCGGCGCGCCATCGTCTCGCTGCTGCAGGTACTGGAGCGGATCAACGAGTCACGGCGGCGTTCCTCCAGCGCCGTACAGGACTTCCGGGAGCTGGCGCGCTGGTTCGCCGCGGCCCCCGCGGAGGAGGATCTGCACCGGCTGTGGTCGGCGGCCTTCGGGCTCGGTCCGGCACGTCACGCTCACCTCGCCCACCCGGACCCGGAGTTGATCCCGTCGACGCTTTCCTGGTCCGAGGCCCCGCCCGTGGAGGTGTCGGCGCTGCTGCGGACCAGTGGACGGACGGAGCGCTTCACGCGCACAGCCAGGGTGCGGGACGTAGCGGCGGTCAGGGCCGAGCGTGCGGAGCGGGCCCGCGCGGAGCGGGCGGAACTCGCCCGTGCCTGGGAGGCGTTGGAGACGGACGGCCCGGTGCGCCTGTCCTCCTTCGGCATACTCGATCCCGCCGTTTTCGAGCGCCTGCTCGACCTGGTGGGCCGGGCCCTGGCCGCCCGGCCGGACACGACCGGTTCGCGGCGCGCCACGACGGGGGACGGCCGGGTGGAGATCGCGCTGTCCCCACCTTCCGACGAGCGCACCGCCGTACTGCGCACGACGAAGGGCACACTCGCCGGACCGGACTACCTCGTACTCATCACAGCGGTCGGCGCAGCGAGCCCCCTCCCACGGCCGGGCGCCGCGCGACGGGAGGCAGCCGGATGAGCACCCTCGCCAACCAACTCGCCGCCGCGGAACGGGAGCAGGTCGCCCGTGCCATCCGTCTCCTGCTGGCCCGGCCCCTGCTGACCGAGGCCACCGACCCGGCCGGCTTCGAACTGGTACGCCGCCGTCGCGAGCCGCTGGCCCAGTGGTTCGACTACACCTGCGGCTGGAGCCTGGTGGTGGAACCGCGCCGCGGCTACGCCCGCCTCACCAAGGTCCGCGCCGACCCGGACGGCACCCGGCCGGCCCGCAGAGCACGTTCCGGCCGGGCCCCGTTCGACCGTCGGCGTTACGTGCTGCTGTGCGTGACCGCCGCCGAGCTGCTGTCCATGCCCATGACGACCATCGGCATGCTCGCCGGCCGTGTCGTGCAGGCCACGGCGGCCGACCGGGCGCTGACCGCGTTCGACCCGGTGCACAAGCCGGAGCGGATGGCGTTCGTCGACGTCCTGAAACTGCTGGAGGCGTACGACGTGCTGCGCGCGGTCGACGGGACCACCGAGGCGTACGTCGAGTCCGCCGACGCGAAGGTCCTCTACCGGGTGGACACCACGCTGCTGATGCGGCTGCCCGCCGCGCCCGTCGGCGCCTCCCGGCTCGCCATACCCCCGGACGAGGTGCCCGCGCGGTTCGGGGAACTTCTCACCGGCCTGGTGCGCGAGCGCCGTTACGGAGGCGCGGTCGCCGACGGTACGGCGGACGAGGCGCACGGCGAGCGGGCCGCCACGGACGCGCAACGCAACCTGAGGCTGCGCCACTCGGTGCTGCGCCGCCTCTTCGACGACCCCGTGCTGTACCGGACGGACCTCACCGACGACGAGCTGGCCTACGTCACCTCCCTGACCGGGCGCCAGATCCTGCGTCGCTCGGTGGAGCAGGCCGGGTTCCTGCTGGAGGAACGAGCCGAGGGCTTTATGCTCGTGGACCCGGACGGGCTCGCTACCGATGTCCGCTTCCCCGACGACACGTCCACCGCCCGGGTCGCCGCGCTGCTCCTTCTGGAGCCGCTGTGTGCCGCGCCCGCCGGGCTGCTGCCCGAGCAGCTCGCCGAGGCCGGAGCAGACCTGCTGCGGCGCTTCCCGCGGTGGGCCAGGGCGTACCAGTCCGAGGACGGCGCGGCCCGGCTGTCCGACGATGCCGTACGCGTCCTGCGTGACGCCGGCCTGGCCCGCCGGACCGGGGGGCGTGTCGTCGCGTGCCCGGCCGCCTACCGCTACCGCCTGGCACAGACGACGAGCCCGGACCGGGACGACGAGCCCGGACCGGACGGGGACGCCACCGCCCCCCAGGCGGCAGGCGGCACGGCTGCCGAGGACATCGCCGCAGAAGGAGACGAGCAGTGAGCGTGACAGAGCTTCCCTTCCCACGGCGGCCGGAGCCCACCGAACCGGCCGTGGCAGGGGCCGCCCGAGCGGCGGACGTTGCCGGCAGCCGCTGGCAGCCCCACCGCGCCGGCATCCTCAACGTCTGGCGCTACTACGACGAGACGTTCACCTTCCACCAGGGCCGCCTGCTGCTGCGCGGCCAGAACGGTTCGGGCAAGTCCAAGGCACTGGAACTGCTGCTGCCGTTCCTCTTCGACGCCAGCCTCCGCCCCAATCGCCTGTCCACGTTCGGCGGTTCCGAACGCACCATGCACTGGAACCTGCTGGGCGAGGGCGCCTCGGGCAAGACCCGCGTCGGATACGTGTGGATGGAGTTCCGCCGCGTCGGCGACGACGGCACCGAGCAGTGGTTCGGCTGCGGGGCGCGCCTGCAGGCGAGCGTGCACACCAGCGCGGTACACGCCGACTACTTCACCACCGGCTCCAGAATCGCCCGCCCCGGAGGTGTGCTCCTCGTCAACGAAGCGGGACAGCCACTGACCCGGGCCGCCCTCGTCGAAGCCCTGCGCGACCGCGGTGACGTCCATGTCTCGGCCACCGACTACCGCACGGCCGTACGGCGTCAACTCTTCGCGGGGATGGGGGAGCAGCGATACGAATCGCTGCTGTCCGCGCTGCTCCAGTTGCGTCAGCCCAAACTGTCGGAGCGACTCGACCCGTCCTTGCTCTCCACCCTGCTGTCCCGTGCCCTGCCTCCGCTCGGCGAGGGAGAGATCGCCGAACTCGCCGAGGGCTTCGAGCGGCTCGACCGGCAGCGCGAACACCTCAAGCGGCTCGACGGCGAGGTGACGGCCGCCGGGATTGTCGCGTCCCGGCAGCGCGCCTACGCGCGACGGGTCCTGCGTGCGAGTTCCGCCGCGCTCATCTCGGCCACCACCGAGATGGACAACCTCACCCGCGTCGCCCGCCAGAGCGCCGAGGAGCTCGAACGGGCCATGGCGGAACGGGAGTCGGCTCAGGGCCGGCGCGAGGAGCAGGAACTGCGCGCGCACGCGCTGGAGGAGACCGTCGAGGGCCTGCGCGAGAGCGACGCGTACCAGCGGGGCGAGGAACTCGACCGGCTCCGCCGCCGCACCGAAGACGTGACAGCCGCCGCCGAGAGGCAGCGAGCCGCCGCCCGGGCCGCTCAGGCCGGGTGGGAGAAGGACCAGCGGCACGCCGACGAGGCGGCGGACCAGGCCCGTACACTCGGCGAGCACGCGCGTGAAGCCGCCGGGGAAGCACACAGGGCGGCTCGGGCAGCAGGGCTGGAGTCCATCCACCACGAGGTGAGGACAGTCCTCGACGCGGATCCCGTGGTGGCCCTTCCTCATGGCACGGGACACGGTCGGGGCGGCGTCCCGCGCGTGACGGGCGAGGACGGCGCGCGACAGGCACGTCGGCTGCTGCGCGGCGCGGAGACCGCCCGCCGGCAGCAGCTCACCCTCGTCGCCGAGGCGATCGACGAGCATGACCGTGCCGTACGCGACCGAGGCGCCGTCGAGGAACTGCTGGACCAGGCCCGCACCCGCCTCGCGGAGGCGATCACCCGGCGGGACGAGGCGTCCGCCGCCTGGGACGACGCCCTTGCCGCACAGGTGGAACGCGTGCTCGCCTGGGCCGAGGACTGCACGGAACTGCGCATCACCGACCTCGACCGACTCGCCGCCGCGGCAGCGGCGGAGGCCGAGGTGACGGCCCTGACCGAAGCCGCCGCACGCCCGCTGGAACAGGAGATCGCCACGGCGGAGGCCGCCACCCGAGCCACACGCCAGGGTCTGCGGGACGAGCGGAGCCGACTGGAGGAGCGGCTACGACGGCTGAGCGGTGAAACCGACCTGCCGCCTGCGCCCCCGCCCACCCGCACCGCCGTCCGTACGGCGACGGCGGGAGCGCCCCTGTGGCGATTGGTCGCCTTCCGGGAAGGCGTCCCGCTCTCCGTTCAGTCCGCGGTGGAGGCCGCACTGGAGGCGTCGGGTCTTCTGGACGCCTGGGTCAGTCCCTACGACGGCATCACGCTGCCGGGGCACGACACGCGCGCCGAGGCCGCCCTGGCCGCGACCGCCCCGGGGCCCAGCCTGCTGGAGGTGCTGAGGCCCGAGGAGGACATCCCCGTCCCGGCCGACACCGTGACCCGCATCCTCGCAGGCATCGCCTACGGCCCCACGCTGCCGGGCGGGCACCCCGCGGCCGTCTCCGCCGACGGCGCATGGCGTCTCGCGCTCGCCACCGGAACATGGAGCAAGCCGGAACCCGCTCACATCGGTGCCCTGGCGCGTCAGCGCGCCCGGCAGCGCATGATCGGCGAACTGACCGACCGCATCGGCGAGACCAACGCCTCCCTCGCCGCGCTCGACGACCGACTGCGCGGCCTCGCCGCTCGCCGCGCCCGGCTGGACGCCGACCGCGCCGCCCGCCCCGACCACCGGGAACTCGACGCCCGGCGGCGTGACCGGGACCGCGCGGAGGACACTGTGGCGGCTCGGGACGACGCCGTGCGTGACGTCGCCGGACGACTGGCGCGGTGCGAGAGGGAGGTGGGGGGCGCTCTGCGCACGCTCGACCGCCGAGCCGCCGAACACGGGCTGCCCACCGACCGCGCCCGGTTGCGTACGCTCTCCGACGCCGTCGACAGGTTCCGGGACACCGCCGACAGTTGGGTGGACGCCCGGCTCGCCGTGACCGCCGCCTCCGACCGGGCCCTCCAGCGGGCCGCCCAGGCGGACCGATCGCGCCGAACCGCCGAGGAACGCGCCGAGGACGCGGCCGCCGCCGAAGCGGAGGCAACGGGGCTGAAAGCCCGCCTGGAGGCAGTGGAAGCCACAGCCGGCGCGGACTACCGGCAGATCGTCGCACGCCTCGCCGAGGCACGCGCCGAGCTGCGCCGCTGCCGTGAGGAGGCCGGCCGGGCCGCCGAACTCCTGCTGCGCCTGGAAGGACAGGTCGGAGAACTGCGTGCCACCAGCGGCCAGGACGCCGAACGACGGGAACAGGCCGTCGCGACCAGGGACGCAGCGGCGCACCGGTTCCGGCACCTGTGTCTGGCCGGGCTGGCCGAGGACGCCGGCATCGCACCGGCACTCGACGCCGGGGACGGCACCAGGGTCACCCTGGAGGCCGCCCGCGCCACAGCGGCGAAGTGGCCGGACCTCCCGCACGCCCCGCGCAACCTGGGCGACGCCGCGACCCGCCTGTCCGAAGCGGTCCACGAAGCCCGCCAGCGCCTCGGCACCCGTGCCGACCTGGACCTGGAACCGGACGACGACATCCAGCTCTTCACCGCCACCCTGGACGGCGTACGCGTGGGGGCGACGGGCCTGCTCAGCACGCTCACCCAGGAGCGGGACCGCAGCCGGGACGACATCACGACCGCCGAACGGCACCTGTTCGACCAGATCCTCACCGGCGACATCCGCCGCCACCTCGCGGCCCGCATCCGCCAGGCCGGCGAACTCGTCGACCGCATGAACGGGCACCTGGAGCGGGTCCGCACCGCCTCCGACGTCGCCGTCCAACTCGTCTGGGACGTCCGCCCGGACCTTCCGGACAGCACCCGCACCGCCCGTCAGCTGCTGCTCAAGGACCCCGGCCGGGTCACCGAGAGCGACCGGGAGGCGCTGCACGTCTTCTTCCGCGCCCGCATCGAGGAGGCCAAGGGCAGTGAGACGGCCGCGAGCTGGGAGGAACAGCTCGGTGAGGTGCTCGACTACACCGCCTGGCACCGCTTCACCGTCCGCCTCGACCGGGCGAACGGGACCGGCTGGCAGCCGCTGACCAAGAAGCTGCACGGCGCGCTCTCCGGCGGGGAGAAAGCCATCGCACTGCACCTGCCCCTCTTCGCCGCCGTCGCCGCCCACTACGAGGCCGTGCCCCTGGCACCCCGGCCGATCCTGCTGGACGAGGTCTTCGTCGGAGTCGACACGGTCAACCGCGGACAGGTCTTCGCGCTGCTCACCGCCCTCGACCTGGACCTCATGGTCACCTCCGACCACGAATGGTGCACCTACGGCGAACTGCCGGGCATCGCCGTCCACCAACTCCTCACCGGCGGGGACGACGACGCGGTCACCAGCGCCCGCTTCGTGTGGAACGGCGTCGACCTGGAGTCGGAATGACCAGCACCGAAACGACGATCCCCACGGAACCGGTCCCGGGCGAGGCCACCCTGCGCCGCCCCGAACTCCGCCCCCTCTGGGACACGCTCCACAGCCGTCTCTCCTCCGGCCGCCCCGTCACACGGGTGCGCCTCGGACCGCTCGACGACACCCAGCGCGAGGCGCTCGCAGACCTCCTGGGCCTCGACCGTCTGCCGGACGCACGTCCCTCCGTCCCCCTGGCCCGCCTGGAAGAGGCCGTAACCGAACTCTCCGGCCGCACAGTACGAGAAATCGTCGCCGAACTGGTCGGCCCTCTCGGCGACAGAGCTGGCGAGCGGCGCCGCCAGAAGGACGAGCGGGCCGAGCTGTGGACCTGGCTGGCCCAGCACGAGACGGTGAGGGCCCAGCCGGCGCTCTCCGACTGGGCCGCCACCTGCCGGGCAGCCGGCGTGGCCGCCGGCTCGGTGGAGCACACCCGTACGCTGCTCACGGACGCGCTCAAGGTGCTCGCCGAACTGCCCGGCCAGGCAGAACCCCTGCCTGTCTTCGCCGCCCGCGTCCTGAGTGGCCGAGCGCACGCACTCGACGACGGCACACCCCTGTCCGCGCTCGTCCTGCGCGCCCTGGCGACCCTGTACGACACCATCCCGCCGCAGTCCGCCGCGCAGCGGCGCGCCCTGTGGACCCGTGCGGGAGTCGCCGACGACGAGCTGTCCGCCACCGTCCTCGTCAGCGGTCTTCGCCCGGCCGGTGACGGCCTGTTCGCCCGGGTGGCCACGGCGTGCGCGGAGGCCGGCCAGGCCGCCTGTCTCACCCTCGCCAACGTCCGGTACCCGGGCGAGTTCATCCTTTCCGAGGCCCCGGTACCCGTCGTCCACGTCGTGGAGAACCCCAGCGTCCTGGCACTGGCCCTACGCCGCTTCGGGCCCTGCTGCCCGCCGCTCGTCTGTACGTCCGGCTGGCCCAACAGCGCCGCGATCCAGCTCCTGCGCATGCTCGCGGACCACGGCGCGGCTCTTCGCTACCACGGTGACTTCGACGGAGAAGGCGTCCGCATCGCCGCCTACGTCCTGGACAAGACGCCGGCGCGTCCCTGGCGCATGACGGCAGCGGACTATCGTGCCGCGGTCGCCCTCAACCCACGCGGTCCTCAGCCGGGACGCATCACCGAAGCGCCCTGGGATCTCGACCTGGCCGAGGCCATGACGGAGCACGGCATCGCCGTGGTCGAGGAACTGGTGGCGGAGGTGTTGTTGAAAGATCTCGCTGGTATGGCTCAGCAGAGGCGTCGCCCTGGGTGGTCGTGACGCTCCTTTGACGCTCCAGGTGGACGAGTGGCCGTTCGGAGCGGCCGCAGACACACGCCGACCTGCGATTATTCGTCTCGCTTTTCATGTGGCGTCATTTCGATGACGCACCACGTGAAGTGCGTGGCGATTCTGGAGCCCGTGGGCAAGGACGCTTGACCCGCGCGTTCGCGAGAGAGGCACCCGTATCCCCGGACGGTGTCAAGGTCTCGTCCGGGGATCCTCGACGCTCGCACGACGTACGACTCGTCCAGCCATGCCCACCTGGCCCTCACGCCGTCCGCTGCGAACGGGGCGACCGATGTCGTCACTTCGGGCTCCCTGATCGACGAGATCGTCGTCGGGAGTCGGTAGCCGGGAGCCGGGAGCCCGCGGCTGTCCGGTCACGCACTGACCGAACCGGAACTCCTGACCATCGCTCCGCCTCACAGGCCGGGGGCGAAGGGGCCGTCCAGGGCCGCCCATTGCAGGAGCAGGATGGTCTTGCCGTCGGTGATGCGTCCGTCGCGGGTCATGGCGAGGGCTTCCGTGAAGGGCGGTTCGAGGACCTCGATGTCCTCGCCGTCCTCCTCGAGCCCGCCGCCGGTCCCGGTCCGGTCGGCCGGGGTGTAGGGGGCGGCGAAGAAGTGGAGGCGCTCGGTGACGGAGCCGGGGCTCATGTAGGCGTCGAGGACATGGGTGAGCGGGCCGAGCTCTTCGTGCTGGGTGGCCGCGTCTTCAAGCACTCCGCGGTCGCCTGCGGCGCGGCCGCGGTCGAGGCCGCGCAGAACGTCTCCGCCCACCTGTGCCTCATCGGCGTCACCGGCGTGCACCCCGAAGCGGGCCTGACCACCGGCGACGCGGAGGAGGCCGCGATGAAGCGCGCCCTGGCCGCGCGGGCCGCGGAGACCTACGTCCTCGCCTCGTCCGAGAAGATCGGCACCGCTTCCCGGTTCGGCGTCCTGCCCTGGGAGAAGATCAGCGGGCTGATCACCGACGCCGACCCCCACGACACCGTCGTCGAGCAGCTCACCGCGCTCGGCGTGGAGATCCTGACGGCCGACTGACAGGAGCATCTCCGCATACGGAATCGCCGACGGGACATCCAGGGCATCACCCCCGAACCCTCCAACCCCCGAACCCCCGACCGTGCTCCGGTCATCCACAGGAACGGCAGCCGCTCCGCGCGGGACAGCCGATTCCGCACGTTCCACCGGCCGGACCCGCCCCTGTACGCCGCCGGCGCACCCGCCCCGGAGCACGCACGGGCCGGCCCCGGCGGGTGCACGACCCGCGGCACCTCGCTCCGCACGGTCGAGGGCGCCCTCGTCGGGTCCATGGCGTCCTGCAGGGTGCGCCTCCCGCGCGGAGCCGACGGCATCCGGACCCCGCCGCCGTACACCGAGAGGATCGGCGCCGAGGCGCACCAGGGGTCCGCGAGGGCCGGTCACCCGCTCGGGGGAGCACGAGATCCTCGTCGGCACCACCCGCCCACGGCTCACCCGCCGAAGGCGGTACCGCCTTGGCCGCTCCCTGTTCCGGCCGCCGGCGTCATCTGGTCGTTCCGGGACATCAGGTGCGGCTGACCCGCTCCGTCGGGAGGAAGGGATCACGGGCGATGGATCATCCCGTCCCGCTCTCCGGGTACCGTCAAGGTATGAGCCATCCGCACCCCGAACTGAAAGCCGCACCGCCTCTTCCCGAGGGAGGGCTGCGGGTCATCGCCCTGGGCGGCCTGGGTGAGATCGGCCGCAACATGACCGTCTTCGAGCACGCCGGCAAGCTGCTCGTCGTCGACTGCGGCGTGCTGTTCCCCGAGGAGACCCAGCCCGGCGTGGACGTGATCCTGCCGGACTTCACCTCGATCCGGGACCGGCTGGACGACATCGTGGCCGTGGTACTGACCCACGGGCACGAGGACCACATCGGCGGTGTGCCGTACCTGCTGCGCGAGCGGCGCGACATTCCCCTCGTCGGCTCGAAGCTGACGCTGGCGTTCCTGGAGGCCAAGCTCAAGGAACACGGCATCCGGCCGCGCACGGTGCGGGTGCGGGAGGGGGACCGGCGCGGTTTCGGCCCGTTCGACTGCGAGTTCGTGGCGGTCAACCACTCCATCCCGGACAGCCTCGCGGTCGCGATCCGCACCGGCGCCGGGACGGTGCTGCACACCGGCGACTTCAAGATGGACCAGTTCCCCCTCGACGACCGCATCACCGATCTGCGCGCTTTCGCCCGCCTCGGTGAGGAGGGCGTGGACCTGTTCCTCACCGACTCCACCAACGCCGAGGTGCCCGGCTTCACCACCTCCGAGCGTGAGCTGAACCCGGCGATCGAGCAGGTGATGCGCACCGCGCCGCGGCGGGTCATCGTCTCCAGCTTCGCCAGCCATGTACACCGCATCCAGCAGGTCCTGGACGCCGCCCACCAGCACGGCCGCAAGGTCGCCTTCGTCGGCCGGTCGATGGTCCGCAACATGGGCATCGCCCGCGACCTGGGCTATCTGAAGGTTCCGTCCGGTCTGGTGGTGAGCACGAAGGAGCTGGAGAGGCTCCCGGACCACAAGGTCACTCTGGTGTGCACCGGCTCCCAGGGCGAACCGATGGCCGCGCTGTCCCGGATGGCCAACCGCGACCACATGATCCGCATCGGCAAGGGCGACACCGTCCTGCTCGCCAGTTCCCTCATCCCCGGCAACGAGAACGCCATCTACCGGGTGATCAACGGACTCACCCGGTGGGGCGCGCACGTGGTCCACAAGGGCAACGCCAAGGTGCACGTCTCCGGGCACGCCAGCGCCGGCGAACTCGTCTACTGCTATAACATCGTCAAACCCCGCAACGTCATGCCCGTGCACGGCGAGTTCCGCCACCTGCGGGCCAACGCTGACCTCGCCATCCGTACCGGCGTCGATCCCGACCGGGTCGTCATCGCCGAGGACGGCGTCGTCGTCGACCTCGTCGACGGGCGCGCGTCCATCACCGGCAAGGTCCCCGCCGGCAACGTCTACGTGGACGGCATGGAGGTGGGCGGCGCCACCGAGGCGTCCCTCAAGGACCGCCTCACCCTCGCGGAGGAGGGCGTGGTCACGGTGGTGGCGATCGTCGACGCGGACACCGGCATGCTCGCCGAGGCCCCCGACTTCCTGGCCCGCGGTTTCGTCCACGACGACACCACCTTCGAGCCGGTCGTTCCCGTCATCGAGAAGACCCTGGCCACCGCGGCCGAGGAAGGCGTCGGGGACGCGCGCCAGCTGGAACAGCTCATCGCCCGCGCCGTGGCGAACTGGGCGTTCCGCACCTACCGCCGCAAGCCCCTCATCATCCCCGTCATCATCGACGCCTGAGCCGTCGTCGACGCCTGAGCACGGCCCGGCGGGCGTCCGAGGCCGCTGACCCGCCGGGCCGGACCGGACCGTGCGAACCACCGCGCGCACCGCCGCCCGCCGGCCGCCTCGTGCGGGCCGGCCCCGGCCCGGTCCCGCGGCACCCCACCGCGCGGGCTCATCGACCCCGCCGGACCCGGCTCGTGGACGACCGGACCACCGCGGAAGCGGCCGTCGCCGAGACCGGCGGCGGTGCGGCGAAGGCCGGTGGGACGCCGCCCGGGCGCGGTGGAGCACACGTCAAGAACCTCGCGGGGCCGTTCACGCGCGGTCGATCCCCCGTGGGGTCGTCGCAGTCGCGTCCACGCGCGTTCGAAAGTTTCGGGCGTAATGCACGTGCTTTCGCCGCGCCCTCTTCCTGTCTCGTTCCATCCCCCGCGACAGTCCGTGCGAGGGATGACTTGACCGGCGGAGGAGTGTTCGCCAAGGCCTCCTCCTGAGGAAGAGATGTTTCCGAAAGAACGTCGAAAGTGTTGACAGGGTCATGGCGTTCTACGAAGACTGTGGCCACCGAACGACAGGAGGCCGTCGTTCCCCTCACGTCATATGGCAGGGGAGGGCGGCCGGTCGTCGCGGCACGACGACGGGTGACTCCCCGCCGTGTTCCATGCAAGGCCGCGGGCGGCAGAAGCCGCCCGCCCCCCACCAGCCTTCATCGGGAGGACGCATGCAGCAGGACCAGATCCAGCAGAACCCCGCCCCCTTCAGCGGCTTGAGCCGACGAGGCTTCCTCGGCGGCGCCGGCACCGTCGCGCTCGCCACCGCGTCCGGACTGCTGCTGCCCGGCACCGCCCACGCCGCCACCACCATCACCACCAACCAGACCGGCTACGACGGCATGTACTACTCGTTCTGGACCGACGGCGGCGGCTCCGTCTCCATGACGCTCAACGGCGGCGGCAGCTACAGCACCCGGTGGACCAACTGCGGCAACTTCGTCGCCGGCAAGGGCTGGAACACCGGCGGACGCCGGACGGTCCGCTACACCGGCTGGTTCAACCCGTCGGGCAACGGCTACGGCTGCCTCTACGGCTGGACCTCGAACCCGCTGGTGGAGTACTACATCGTCGACAACTGGGGCAGCTACCGGCCCACCGGCGAGCACCGGGGCACCGTCTACAGCGACGGCGGCACGTACGACATCTACCGGACGACGCGGTACAACGCCCCCTCCGTTGAGGGCACCCGCACCTTCAACCAGTACTGGAGCGTCCGGCAGTCGAAGGTGACCAGCGGCTCCGGCACCATCACCACCGGCAACCACTTCGACGCCTGGGCGCGCGCGGGCATGAACCTGGGCCAGTTCAGGTACTACATGATCATGGCCACCGAGGGTTTCCAGAGCAGCGGAAGCTCGACCATCACGGTCAGCGGCTGACCTCTGCCCGGCGGACGACCGGCCGCGGGTTCCGTCCTCGTGGCGGGACCCGCGGCCGGGCGAACTCACCCCCGCTCCTGGACGGCACGCTCGGGTCCGAGGCGGACGGAGGAGGCCGCTGAGTCCCGGGCGGTGACCGACAGACGGGCCAAGCCTTCCGGGCCCGGAGCGGCCTCGTCACCGGGGCGGTTCACGTGGCGGTGCGCCCGCACCGTGCGGGCGAAATCCTTTTCAGGCCCACATCTTCTCGATGACGCACCACGCGGAGTGCGTGGCGATCCTGGAGTCCGCCGAAAGGCCTGGCGAGAACCGACAGGAACAGTGTGCTGCGATGCCCTGGTACTGCCCTGTCGGGGCGTCGGCACAACTCTGCGACGGCCACCGCCGGTTGGCTTTGTCCACGAAAACGGACAGCGCTTGTGCACCGGTGCGGGAGGCAGCCGGCATCTGCGAGCGAATCGAAAGGTGTACGGGTCTCGACAACACCGGTGCCGAGCGGGAGGCCGTGGACACTCCACAGCAGAGGCAGCCGGCCCGCCGGGCCCGGCAAAAGGGCCGTAGGGTTCTGCCCCGTGCACCAGCTTGAAATTTCCGACCTGATCACGGCGGTGGATCCGCACAGTGGTCATCGGCTCCCCGTCCGGCGCGCCAAGGTGATCCAGCAGCTCCGTGAGAGCGGAGACGAGCGCGCGGCCCGGATCGTCGCCGAACTGCCCACGGACCGGGACGGCGTACTCGACCCGCACGCCGTGGACCGCCTGCTCATCAGCGTGCACACCGAGCTCCAGCGCCTGAGCCAGGAGCTGCGGACCGGCGCACGGTTGGTCCACCTGCTAGGCCCGCTCCTCACCGCGATTCGGTCGACCACCGGGCAGCCCGGTCCGTACCGCCTGGTCGACGTCGGTTGCGGTCTGGGTTACCTGGTCCGCTGGCTGGCGGCCACCAACGCCCTCGGTACGGACGTCGAGTTGGTCGGGGTCGACCTCGACGCCGCGCTGGTCGGCGAGGCGGACCGCCTCGCCCGGGCGGAGGGGCTCGCCTGCCGTTTCGTCCGAGGAAACGCCTTCGACCTGCCTGAGGCCGCGACCGTCTACGTCTCCACCGGCGTGCTGCACCATTTCCGTGGGCCCGCCCTGGCCGATTTCTTCCAGGCCCAGGCATCTTCGCCGGCGTATGCCTTCTGCCACTTCGACATCGCCGCGACCCCTCTCGCGCCCATCGGCGCCTGGATCTTCCATCGTGCCCGAATGCGCAATCCGCTCGGCCGCCACGACGGTGTCGTCTCCGCACGGCGCGCGCACAGCGACGAGACACTGCTGCGCGCCGCCGCGGTACCCGGCATCCGCGCACTGCTGTACGAGCCGCGCGGCATGGCGAACCCGTTCTGCACCACACTGCGTCCGGTCATCGGGGTACGCCCACGACTGGAGGCGCCGCTCCGCCGAGCCCTCGGGCGGAACGCACTCCGCATGGTCGGCCCGGAGCACCTTGCCGGGACCACCCGATGACGCCCGCCATACCGCTCGTACTCCTCGGCCTGGTCGACGCGGCGTTCAGCGGCTTCCGCGCCTGTGCCGGCAGCGACGCCCGCATCCGCAGACAACGCGCCACCGCCCGAGCCGCCCTGCGCGGGCTGGCCGTCGGGGCCCTCCTGCTGCTCGTCCCCACGCTGACCGCCGCTCTCCTGCTGCTGACCGCACGCGACCCGGAACGGACCTACAACACCCTGACCGCCGGCGGCCTCGGCTACCTGCTCCCACTCACCGTCTACGCGGGCGCCGTACTGCTTTCGCTCGCCGCCTACTTCACCCTGCCCTTCCGCGCCGGCACCCTCGTAATGGTCATCGGCCTCGGCCCTCTGACCCTGCTGCGCCCGCTCGCCATCGCCGCCGCCTGCCTCGGCGCGGTCCTCGACGGAGGCGGGCCCGCCCTGCTGGTCGGCGCGACCGCGGGCGCCGCTGTGCTGTGCGTCGAACCCGCGGTACACCGACGCTGGTACCACCACGTGCAGTAGAGGACCTGGGTGACATCGTGCGGCTGCCACCGAGCGACACGGCGATGGCTGACAACCGGCGCTGCCCCTTTTCGTGGACATCGAACACGGCACAGTTCGGACGCCCCCCCCGAGACGGTGAACAAGTGCTGTCGCAACCCGTGAACAGAGCCACCGCTGGTGATCCCTGCTACCGGTCGCCAGGAAAGTCGAGCTGTACGGATTCTGTCCAAGCAGACTTCGACAGGTAGGAGTCGCTCTCTGTCTGGTGGAGAGTTCCGGTGCACGAGAGCACGCTTGTGAAGCCCGAGGACGTGGTCGGCCGTGATCGTGAATGGGGCCTGCTCACCGCACCGCGGTGCGGGAGGAAGGGCGGCTGCCGGCGATCCGGCGGTTCAGCGACGCCATCGCGGCCCACGCGGGTCTGCGGCCCGTCACGCTGCGGTTGACCGACTGGCGTGAGGTCCTGTCCAACGCCCCTGACGTCACCGTGCGTTCGCGGCCCCCGACCGCGCTGCAGGTACACGCCGTCCTCGGTGGCGCTCCCGGACACCGGCCCGTGGCGGCCCGCCCGCACCCGAACGACGGCTTCGCCTCCTGGCTGACGCGGACGCTCCTGGACCCGGGGCGGGCGGTGCGCTCGCGCACGGAGACGGAGTACCTGCTGCGTGAGGACCCGCGGATCACCCAGCACACCCTCTACTACGACATCCTCACCGCGATCGCCCAGGGCACCACCACCCCCACCAGGATCGGCGCGGCCCTGGAACGACGGCGCAACGCCGTCACCCCACCCGCCCGGCGTCCTGGAGTCCACCGGCTACGTCCAACGCGAGCAGGACATCCTGCGTCCCCGCCACCCCGTCATCACCCTGGCCGACCCCTCATCCGCTTCAACCAGTCGATCACCCTGCCGCAGGCGGCCACCGTCGAGCAGGGCTTCGCCGAAGCGGCGTGGCAGGCCGCCGCGCCGACCTCCGACTCCAAGATCCTCAGCCCCCACTTCGAGGACCTCGTACGCACCTTCACCCGCCGGTACGCCCACACCCTGTTTCCCGGCGGCCTGCCCGGTCCGGTCGGCACCACCGAAGCGGCGGACCCCGCGGCCCGCACCAGGCACGAGGTCGACGTCATCGCCCTGGCCCCGGGCGAGCGCCCGCGGGCCCCCGTGCCCGGATCGCCCTCCTCGGCGAGGCCAAGGCCACCGTCGCCCGCCGCGGCACCGGTGACCTGCGGCGCCTGGAACGCATCCGTACCCTGCTCGCCGATCAGGGTTACGACACCACGGGCACCACCCTGGCCCTGTTCTCCCTACACGGCTTCCACCCGGACCTGACCGAATCGTCGGCCCGGCGTGATGATCTCCTCCTGGTCGACCTGCCGACTCTCTACGGGGGCGGGTAGCCACCGTGTCCGTCGCCCTCGGCCACGCCCTGGAGGCGGCGGCCCTCGGTTACCCGGCAGGGCGGCCGGACGCCGGTGAGGTTCCGGCCGAGGCGCCGATGGGGGAGCCTCTGAGGCGGCACGTCCTGGGCCCTGGGAACAGCACGTTCGCGCAGGAGCTTCGCGAATCTACGCTGATCGGCTGGGGGGGTCGGCAACGACCGGGAGAACCAGCAGGGCAACCGCCCGGGGACCGGCTGAGGCCGGCGGCCGAGAAGACATGAGGATGTGGACAGTGATCAATCGTGGGCCGGTGCGCGTGGGACTCCTTGCCGCGGCCGTGGCCGGCTTGTTGTGTCTCGGAGTCGCTGGTTGTGGTGGGGGCGGAGACGAGGAGGGGGCCGACAAGGCTCTGGCGGGAACGCGACTGTGCGGTGGCGACGCCGTGTCCGCCCAGGCGCCCAAGGCACTGAAGGTGATCACGGGGTCGTCGCGGTTCGGGACGACGGCGGAGAAGTCCACCGTCGCGCGGGCCGCGACGGACCTCGTCGAGGCGTTTCCGGTCGCCACCGGAGGACGCGACGACGTCTGCCGCATCTACACGGCCGACGGTACGCCGGATTTCGCCGTCCGAGTCACCTGGGGACTGGATGACGGTCCCCCCACGGGAACTCCGGCCTCGGATTTCACCGTGCTGGACATGGGGGAGCGCACCCTGACCGCGGCGAACAGGGCGTCGGTCCGGTTTGCGTGCCGGAGCGACAGGTTCCCCAACGCGGCGAATGTGGCCCACATCGTCGTCGGCGTGGAGCGTTGGGGCATGCCGACGGAGCCCGAGGGTGACGTCGAGGCGTTGAAGGACGCCTACGCGACCGTGGCCCATTCCTTCTCGCCGGCCATGGCCGAGGAACTGCGCTGCGAGAGGAACGGCGGGCTCCCCGCGCGGCCCGCGCTGGATCCCGCGTAGCCGTCGGCGTACACGGAAACCCCATGATCCGGCGGTCCGGACGGAGCGCGGTGCCGACGCGGCCGGAGTGGTACGTTATCCAGTACCACTCTTGGGAGGGTGCAGCCATGTCGATCACGGCGTCCGAAGCGCGTAAGAACCTCTTTCCGCTGATCAAAAAGGTCAACGAAGACCACGACTCGATCGAGATCATCTCCCGGCACGGCAACGCCGTGCTGGTGTCCGCGGATGACTACGCGGCCTTGCGTGAGGGGGCCTATCTGCTGCGTTCCCCTGCCAACGCCCGTCGCCTCCTGGAGGCGTACGAGAACGCTCTGAAGGGTGCGAACCTTGCCGAGCGCGAGCTCGTCGATCCGGATGCGCCCTCCCCGGAGCGCGGCGGGAGCAGCGCTGCGTGAGGCTTGTCTTCGAGGACAGCGGCTGGGAGGACTACACCTCCTGGCTGAGCATCGACCGCAAAATGTTGGCCCGGATCAACAAGCTCATCGAGGCGATCCTCAGGGACCCGTTCCAGGGAATCGGCAAGCCCGAGCCGCTGAAGTACCACCTCCCTGGTGCCTGGTCGCGGAGGATCGACGACGAGCATCGCCTCGTTTACGTGGTGACGGACAGGGAGATCATCGTCATCGCCGCCCGGTACCACTACTGATCCACTGATCGTCCGGCGGACGGCGAACCGCGGGAGGGGCACCGAAGGCCGTGCGGTCGGCTCCGGTGCCCCCGTCCTCCTGCGTCAGGCCTCGTCGACCGCCATCTCGCCCAGCAGGGACCAGTCGTCCTGGGGCACCTTCATGTTGACGATCCTGGGGGTCGCGGCGAGGTGGGGCGGGAGGGTCTGCTGCGCCGCCTTGAAGTGGGCCGAGCCCACGTGCGCCGCGCCGGCCTCGTCGTCCCGGAAGGCCTCCACCAGGACGTACTCCGTCGGGTCCTCGACGCTGCGGGACCAGTCGAACCACAGGCATCCCGGCTCGGCGCGCGTCGCGCGGGTGAACTCCGCCACCACCTCGGGCCAGCGGTCGGCGTGCTCGGGAAGGACACGGAACTTCGCGGTGATGAAGATCAAGGGGGTGTTCCCTTCGTCGCTCGGGGTGGGGTCACGGGGTGAGGATCGCCCGGCCCCGGATCCGGCCGCTTTCGAGATCGTCCAGGGCGTCCTGGAAGCGGTCGAGGGGGTACCGGGCGGTGTGCAGGCGCACGCGGCCCTGCGCGGCGAGGACCATCAGCTCGCACAGGTCGTTGTAGGAGCCCACGAGGTTGCCGATGAAGTTGATCTCGGCGGAGATGATGTCGATGGTCGGGATGTCGATGTTCTCACCGTAGCCGACCACGTGGTAATCGCCCGCCCGGCGCAGCATGCCGACGCCGTCCCCGGTGGAGCCGCCCTCGCCGACGAAGTCGACGACCGCCTCCGCCCCCTGTCCGCCGGACAGGTCGCGCACCCGCTCCACGTGGTCGCCGTCGGCGACGACGCCGTGGTCGGCGCCGATGGAGACGGCCAGGGACACCGCGTCGGGATTGCGGTCGACGACGGCGATCTCGGCGGCGGTCAGGGCCTTGAGCACCTGTACGCCGATGTGCCCGAGGCCGCCCGCGCCGATCACCACGCAGCGGTCGCCCGGCCGCAGCCTCCGGGCGGCCTTGGCCGCCGCGTGGTACGCCGTCAGACCCGCGTCGGCGAGGGCCGCCACGTCGGCAGGTTCGAGGGAGTCGTCGATCCGTACGACACTGCGCGCGGAGGTCTTCAGGTACTCGGCGTAGCCGCCGGCCGTGTCGATGCCGGGGAAGAGGCTGTTCTCGCAGTGCACGTCGTCACCCGCCCGACAGGCCCGGCACAGCCCGCAGGTGATCAGCGGGTGCACGATGACCTTGTCGCCCTCGGCGACGTTGGTGACGGCGGTGCCGACCGCGTGGACCCAGCCGGCGTTCTCGTGACCGATCGTGTAGGGCAGCTCCACGCCGGATTTCTCCGCCCACCGCCCCTCCAGGATGTGGAGGTCGGTGCGGCACTCACCGGCTCCGCCGATCCTGACGATCACGTCGTACGGGCCCGCGGCCCCCGGGACCGCCGGGGCCGGGAACGACCTGCCGGCCGCCCTGCGCGCGGCGCCCACCGGACCGGGCCGCGCCCTGGTCCTGCGCAACGTCGACGCGGTGGCCCCCGGGCAGGAACCCGCCGTCGCCCGGGCGCTGGACGCCGCGGTGGCGCGGGGCACCTGGGTCGTGGGCACGCTCCGCGGCGCACCGGGCGTACCGGAGTCGCTGAGGAACTGCTTCCTCGAAGCGGCGGCGGTACCCGCCCTGCGGCACCGCCTCGCGGACCTCCCGGCCCTGATCGACTGTCTGCTGCGGCGCGTCGGCGCGGGCGTGGAATGCGCCCCGGAGGTCCTGTCGCTGCTGCGCCGGCACGACTGGCCCGGCAACGTCCGCCAACTGGGTCTCGTCCTGAGCAAGGCCGCCGCGGGCCGTCGTACGTACCGGATCGAGCTCCACGACCTGCCGCCGTCCCTGCACAGCACGGGCGGCCGGGCCTTGAGCGCCTGGGAGGCGTCGGAGCGC
Organism: Streptomyces sp. NPDC018964; assembly: GCF_044390325.1. Lineage (NCBI taxonomy): Bacteria > Bacillati > Actinomycetota > Actinomycetes > Kitasatosporales > Streptomycetaceae > Streptomyces > Streptomyces sp. NPDC018964. The sequence continues at coordinate 222,073 of NZ_JBIRYZ010000005.1, read as the reverse complement.
GACACCCTGGTCCAGGCCCTGCTGGAGGCGGACGGCAACAAACTGCTCGCGGCCCGGCGGCTCGGCATCTCCCGTACGACGATCTACCGCAAGATGCGGACCTACGGCATCACGCTTCCCGCACGCCGCTGAGACGGGCCGGGAGCCGGCGGGGGAGCGGCCGTCGGGCCCGCGGGCGGGCCGCGCCCGGGCCGGCGTCGCGGTGCCGGCGGGGCGGCCCGGGACGTTCGGTGGCCGGTGCGGAGGATCCCCGGTCCTTATGCTTCTCGGAGACCGCCCGGAGAGGGAAGAGAACGGCCGTGACCGCACGGCCGGTACGGGGGAGAGAAGCACGCACATGGCCGGATCCGACCTCATCGCATGGTGCTGCACCCACCTGGACGAACTGCGGAGCATCGCGGAGACGGAGGAGGAGCGGGCCGAGCTCGAGGCGTGCGTGGCCGCGGCGGCCCGGGGCGAGGACTGCACGGACCGGCTCGGTGCCGTCCTGCTGTCCATGGGGCAGGACGTCGAGGCGTCCCGCGGCGGGGGCTACGTCATGCTCCCGGGATTGCGGGGCGGCAAGGGCGCGGTCCTGCGGGCCGTCTGCCCGAACGGGGTCTGCTCGCGCGACGCCGAGGCGGGCGCACCCGAGGAGCGGCGGCGCTGCTCGGTCCAGGGGGCCGTGATGCCCGAGAAGTGGACATCGCCGTCGTGACGGGGTTCCTCGCCGGGCTCGGCGGCAAGGTCGCCGAGCGCTGGCTCTCCCTGCTCACCCTCCCCGGCTGCCTGTTCGTCGCCGCCGCCTGGGTGGCCTCCGCCCTGGGCCAGGACCATGCCACGGACCGAGAGCACCTGGCCGATACCGTCTCCGGCTGGTACGACGGCGCGCAGGACACCCGTCCCGGCACGCTGGGGGCGATCGCGGCCGGGCTGATCCTGCTGGCGGCACTGGCCGGCCTGACGGCGAGGGTGACCGGACACGCGGTGCTCCTCCTGTGGTTCGCCCGGTGGCCGAAGTCCCTGGGACGGCACCTGCGCGACGTCGAGCAGCGGGTGTCGGACTACTACCGGATCGATCTGGAGATGTTCTGGCCCCGGCTCTGGCTCGTCCTGGCCCCGCCCACGCGGAAGGAACTGCGGTCCGTGATCACCGCGGTCGAGTCCGCCACCGTCGTGGGCGCCTGGGGACTGGGCTACCTGGTGCTGGGCTGCTGGTGGTGGCCGGCCGCGGTGATCGGCTCGGTGGTGCTGTGCACCGGATGGGCGCTCGCCGGGCAGCGCACGGTGGAGATGGCCGCACTGGTGGAGAGCGCCGTCGACATCGGCCTGCGTCCCGTGGCGCGCTCGCTGGGCATCACGCCTCCGTCGGACACCGACCCGGCCGAGGTGGGGCTGCGACTGGCCCCCACGCTCCACAAGCGGCTCCCCGCTGCCGCCCCTCCCGCACCGCGACGCTGGCGGGCCCCGTCCGGGCCGCCGGTCCGCAGGCGTGGCACCGCGTCCGGCGGCCCGTGACGCGGCGTCACCGACGTCGCGTCGCCCGCGTCGGGCCGGCGGCCCGTGCCGGGTCAGCCCACGTGGACGAAGGGCGCCCAGGCCCGCGGGGACGACTGCCACGCGCGGACCTGCAGCACCGCCCGGTGCACGGCGGCAGCCACTCTGTCGTCCGCGGTGTCCCGGGCGCCGTCGTACGGCAGTGCGCCGAGGGAGGCGTAGAACGCCTTGGTGAACTCGGCCGCGGACCGGTCGCCGGTCTCCCACAGGGTGCCCACCACGTGGCGGGCCCCCGCGGCGCGGAAGGCGGAGGTCAGGTGGAGGACCTCGTCGGGCAGCCGCTCACCGGCGTATGCCGTGCCGCAGGCCGAGAGGACGGCCAGTTCGAGACCGTCCAGTCGCTCCGTCATCAGGTCGGCGACGGTGAGGGCCTCGTCCCGCAGGACCAGTCGGCTGCGTGACGGGTGCCGCGCGTCGCTCTGCCCGTGGCAGGCGAAGTGGACGCCCCGGGCGCCCCGCAGACCGGCCCTCACGGCGAGCGCCGACACCGCCTCCTCCGGCAGCGGCCGCGCCCCCGGGACGGTGGAGGCCACGTGCGCGGCCTCCTGCCCCGCTCCCTCCAACGGCCGGTGCGGCATGAGCGAGGAGCGGGGCACCGGGACGACCAGGTGTCCCTCACGGCGACCCGTCCCCGCAGCCGGGGAAGAAGCGTCGCCGAGCAGCCTCAGCGTCGGCGTGTACGACGAGACGACGCGGTCCGTCACACACGCGCCGGGTACGTCGGGCAGCCCGGCGGCGTGCAGGGGGAGCAGGGTCAGCGGACCGGTCGCCGACCAGCGCAGGCGGGAGGGGAGACGGCCGTCCCGCGGGGCGGCCGGGATGTCCAGCGCACGGAGAACGGGTTCCGCGACCGACTCCCAGAGCCACGCGAGGACCTCCCACACCACCCGCTGGTGCTTCTTCGCCGCGGTGGGCCCCGGCGCGGGCCACCGGGTCAGCTCCGTCATCGCGGTGGTGAACCGCCGGACGTTCTCCGTCACGTCGTGCAGGACGAGACCGGACAGCGGGATCACACCGGTCTCCTCGCCGGCCCGGAGGACGAGCGCGTCGCACCGGTGAACGCTCACGTTGAGGGTGACCACCGGTACCGTCCCCGCCCGCCGGCGCAGCACCTCCGCGCCGGGTGCGCGCAGGTAGTCCTCCAGACCGGGAACGGCACGGATCCGCCGCGTCACCTCGTGGACGGCGTCGGTCAGCCGGTGACGGCGGTCGGCGGCCGGGCCGTAGGGCGCGTCCTCCACCCGCGCCAGGTCCGTACGGAGTTCCCGCATGCGCTCCGCCAGGTGCGGGGCGAGCGCGCGAACCGGATCGAGATCGGCATCACCGCGGCGGGCGAGGGCCTGGCCGACCAGCGTCGCCCGGGCCGTCTCCAGGGTCTGGAGCGCCCGGTCGGCCGAACCGCCCGTCCGGAGCACGAGCGCGCAGGCGTCCCGGGCCAGGCTGGTGGCGATCGTGGACAGGCCCTTCTCCCGGTCCTCCACGCTCAGCGCCTCCGAGGCGGCGTGCGGAAGGAGCTCCACCGCGCGCAGGGTCAGCCGGGCGGCGGTCTCCCAGTCGCCGGCCCGGGCGGCCAGGCCGGCGCCGAGCTGCCCGGCCAGGACCGCGTCGAGCCGGTGGGATCCGTCGAAGACCGTGGAGAGCGCCTGGACCGCCGCGGGGTCGTCCTGGTCCCGCATGCTGCGCAGGAGCCCCGTCACCGGGGTGAGGGTCTCCGCGTCGCGGGCCGTGGGGCCGGCGGCGGCTGCCCGGCTTCCCTTCTCGGCCGTGGCGATCGCCTCGTCCAGCAGGGAGGTGTCCCCGGTCTCCTTCGAGAGGCCCGCCAGGGCCATGGCCAGATTGGAGGCGAACGTGGGGTAGTCCGGCACCGTCGGGTCGGTCATGCGCAGCGCGGCCCGCATCATGTGGACGGCCACGGTGAGTTCGCTGCGCGCCGCGTCTCCCGGACCGCTCAGCCTGGAGTGCGCGTGCATGGCGGCTCCGAGCTGGTTGAGCAGGCCGGGCAGGAAGGAATGACCGGGCGGCAGGTGCGTCACGGCCTTCTGGAGCAGCTCCACCCCCTTCTTGAGGATCGGAGCCTTCCTGGTGTCGTGTCCCTTCTGGACGTGGAGCTGTCCGGCCCACAGCAGGCGCCACGAGTAGTCCTCGTCGTCCGTACGGTCGTCGAGGGCCAGGGCGCGCTCGGCGAGACCGATGGCTTCGTCCAGGGCGGAGAAGTCCCGCGTGGCGAGGTACCGCAGGTTCAGCTGACCGGCGAGATTGAGCATGTTGACCGCGTGGTTGCGCGGATCGGGGTCGCGGGCTTCCACCGCCTCCCGCAGTACGTCGAGGGGGGCCGCCCCCGAACCCGGCCGCAACGAGTGGATGAGGGCCTGCTGGGCCCGGAGCCGGTGGTGGGAGCGATGACCGGGGCCGGTGAGGGCGCAGGCCGCGTCGATCGCCGCGGTCGCCCGCCGCAGGTCCTCGTCCGCACCGGTGCGCCGGTACCGGTGGTGCCAGGCCTCGGACTCGAGTCCGAGGAGATCGGCCTGCCACTTGTCGTCCTGGGGGATCCTGGCCCGGCAAGCGGCCAGAAGCTCCACCGTCGGCCGTGTGATGCTCAGCGGAGCCCCGGCGTCCATGGCGTGGTTGCAGGCCTTGGCCACGGCCGCACACTCCTCCGGCGGACCGTCGACCGTCAACTTCCGTGCCGCCGCGACGAGCCCGTCGGCGTCTTCCTTCGATACGGCCATTCCGCCTCCCCTGTTGCGCCGTTCCGCCGTTCCGTCACGAAGATCCGCGATCCGCACTGCCCGAAGACGGTCCCACACCTTCCCCGGCGGCGATGACGCCGTGCGGCAGGGGGACGGCGGTCCGGCCACCGCGGTGGCACGGCCGGGGCGACGACGGTGTGCGGCGGGACGTCCGCTCCGTGGCGCGTGCGCTCCATGGTGCGTGTTCCGGTGGCGGCGGAAGCGGTGCGGCGAAGGCCCGGCCGATACTCGCCCCGACCACGACCGGACCCCGACCGGGCGATCCGGTTGGCTTGAGGCATGGGGTGCTCGAGTGGAGGACCGGAGGGGAGCCGCTCCCTTCCGAACGGTCCGGGCCGGTGCCGTACGGCACCGGCGCGAGGGGGCGCACAGTGGGCGAGGAAATGCACCAGTGCGCCCACGAGTCCACTCACGAGACCACGGAGAGCAGCGGACCGGTTGCGGTCTGAGAACACGCTCGCGACAATGGGCCGTCCCTTGGGGGGAAACCAACGAAAACGCGTTGGACGTCCAGGAGTTGACCACAGAGCCCGGTGTGACCGGAAAAGTTCCCCGGGCTCGTCTCGAACCGGGCTCCTCCTCGTGCCGGCACCGCCCGGTGCCGCGAGGAGGGACGCCACAGCACAGCAGGGCAAGGGGGCAGATGTGACGTCCATCAGAGGTGTGACCGGGTGCGGACATCGCACCAGGCCGCTCTGAGAGGACACCGCGAACGTGTTGCTCTCTTCCGGAACTGACGAGAAGCGGTCCGGCCCGGTGGTGTGCTGCCCCGTCTGCCTCCACCCGGGACGGGACGAACGACGCTGCCGGGCGTGCGGATTCCCGCTCTTCGGGGAACCCGTCCTGGGCGCCGCGACCGAGGAGGACCACCGGTCGGCGGCGGCCGAGCTGGCCGCCGCCGCGCGCGCCTGGGACCTCGACGCGGCCCGGCGCGCGCTGAGCGGTCCGGCCGAGCGGGCGGAGATCGCCGGGCTGCTCCGCCCGGCACCCCCCGGCGTCCCGCACCCCTCCGACGACCCCGCCCCCGTCGCACCCCCCGCCCCCGGGCCGGCCGCCGAACCGCACGCCCTGGCCGAGCTGCTGCACGGGCTCACCACCGGTGAGGTGCCCGAGGTGCTGTTCGTCGAGTTCGGCACCCAGCGGGCGGCGGTGGTACGGGCGTACGCCGACGCCGCCGGTCTGCCGCACGCGCGCCCGCACGCCGAGACGCCCTGGACCGAACTGGTCCCCGGGCTCGCCCGCGCGGAGGCCCCGCGCCGCTTCCAGCTCGCCGGGGGCATCGGCACCGTCGAGCCGGTGGACCGTCCGGACTTCGACCGGGCCGTGCGCGACTGGCTGTACGCCGTCGTGCCCGGCGCGTGCGGGGGGACGGGCAGCAGCGCCACCGCGCTGGTGCTGCTGCGCGGTGGCACCGGCTGGACCCTCCTCGACCGGGCCGCCGCCGTGCTGCGCGATTCCTGCGCGGTGCGCACCGAGAGCACCCCGGACCCCGCACCCGGTCCGGGCACGGTGTCCGCCACCACGGACCGGGTCCGCCGGCTGCTGCGCGGCGCACCGTTGCGCGAACCGCACACCCTGCTCCTGGCGCGGGCCGGAGCCGGCCCGGGCGACCACCTCCCGGTGGAGCTCACGCACCACGTCCTGTTCGAGGCCGGTCTACGGCTCGCCCCCGGTGAGACCCGGACGACCTCGGTCACCGTGCACGGCGGCCTCCCGACGCCGCCCCCGGGAGGCGGCGCCGCCGCGCCGTCCGGGACCCTGACCGTCGTCCTGCCGCTGCTCGCCGGCCACCACCGCCCGGCGGACCACCGCCCCCCGCTCCTCGGCCTGCCCCGCGCCGAACTGCCCGTACTCGGCTCCGCGCACCTCACCTTCGTCCTGCACGGACCGGGCGAGATCGAGGTGCGCACGGACGGCGGCCACCTCCTGACCGAGGCACCGGACGGTGCCGGACCGGACCTGCGCGCCGTGCTCGCCCGCATGCCGCGGCACCTCCGGCGGCCCGGGACCGTGGAGCTCATCTGCGCCGTCGAGATGTCCGGCACCGACCCGGCCGAGATCGCCGAACGCGTCGCCTTCACGGACGACCTGATCCGCGCCGCCGAGCGCCACGGCGGCGCGGGCGGAGGCCTGCGGGCCGCGGTGATCGGCTACTACGACCACGCGCCCCGCAACGAGCACCAGCCCGACCGGAAGGTCATCCGGTCCGTCGGGCCCGGGACACCCGGCCGGGCACTGCGACACCTGCGGGAGCTGACCGCGGAGGTACGGACCCGGCGCTCCCTCACCTCCTCGCTGGAGGACGCGCTCAAGGAGGCCGCCAGAATGACCGCCGGGGAGCGCGACGGGTCGGCCGACCAGGTGCTCCTGGTGATCGGGGGCCGGCCGCCGGCCCCGTACGCGCAGGAGGGCCTGGTGCCCGGCTGCCCGCGGGCCGTCGACTGGCGGGAGCAGCTGCGGACCCTGCGCCACCGGGGGGTGCGGGTCGGCGTCCGGGCCGAGCCCTTCACCGTGCCCGTCGCCCCCGGGACACCCGGCGGGGACCGGCTGGGGCGCTACCTCTCCCGGGCCTGGCGGGAACTGGCGGGCCCGGACCGCCTCCTGCTCCGGCCCGGTACCGACTCGGCGGAGCGGGCGGCGCTCGCCCTCACCGCCGGGCGGTCCCACGACACCGACGGCACCCCGCTCGCGTTCACCGCACCCCCCTTCCCCCTACGGCCATCCGACCCACCTAGGAGCTGACCCCGCCCATGACGACACAGCAGCGCCGGCCCGACCCGGAGCCCGAGGGCCCCGGGGAGGCGGCCGGCTCCCCGGAGCAGAGGCAGTCCCCGAACGGGCACCCCGACGCGGACCGCACCTGGCAGTCGCTCGCCCTCGACGGCAAGCCCGGCGCCGAGGGACCGGCCCCCGCCCCGGCACTGCGGCCCGTACCGGAGCCGCTGCCGGCCGGCGCCTCCGACAGCCACACCGTCTCCGACCGGGTCACGCCGCCGAAGGCCATCCCGCAGCTGGGCGGGGCCGCTCCCACCGGCGTCAGGATCGGCGTGTGGGGAGCCTCCGGTTCCGGCAAGACGACGTTCCTGGGCGCGGTACCGATCGGCGCCATGCAGCACCGGCAACGCGCCCAGGTGAACTGGGTGATCGCCGGGATGGACCCGTCCTCCCAGGAGTTCCTGCTGGACAGCGTGGACCAGCTGGTGTCGCGGCAGCGTTTCCCCGAGGCGACCCGGGCGCAGCGGGACCTCAGATGGTCCTTCACCGGCGACGCCCAGGGCACCGGAGGCCTCCGGCGCCGGCAGATCTCGTTCGCGCTCGAGGTGCTCGACCTCCCGGGAGAGGCGTTCAACCCCAGGTCCAACCAGGTCGCCGAGGACCTGCACGAACAGGCCGTGACCCATCTGTCGGGCTGCGGTGGCCTGGTCTACCTGTTCGACCCGCTCCTGGACGCCAACCAGCAGACCGCCAGCATCAACTACTTCTACGGGATGGCCACCCAGATGGCGGCCCGGGTGCGCGACGAGAACCGGCTCCTGCGCAACGGCCGGCTGCCGCACCACGTCGCGGTGTGCATCACCAAGTTCGACCACCCGGACGTCTTCGAGCCGGCGCTGCGGGCCGGCTGGGTCACCCAGGAGCGGGTCGGCGTCGTCCCGCGGGTCCCCGACCACCAGGCGCGGGGCTTCTTCGACTGGATCTGCGACAGCTTCCGCGGCGGCAGCGCCCGCCTGGTCCGCGACGCCCTCGGCAACTTCTTCCACCCCGACCGGATGTCCTACTACGCCACCTCCGCCATCGGTTTCCAGCTCAACGCCAACAGCGAGTTCGACTACCGCAGTTACATCAACGTGGAACCGGACGGCGAGCAGATCCGCAGCTCCCCGCCGGCGCCGATCAACGTCATCGAGCCGCTGATGGCCCTCGAGGAAGGGCTGCGGGGGACGTCGCGCGGGGGTGGCAGGCTCTGGCGGGGGCGCAGGTGAGCGGGGCATCGGCCGGGACCCCGGTGCACGCCGCCTGGTCCCTCCAGGGCAAGGCACCGGGGCAGGTGGCCTACGACGTGCAGGCCGGCAGCGTGGAACCCCGGATCGCCCAGAAGTACTTCTGGGCCGCGTCCACGGAGACACCGCGCGCCGATCACGTCCACGCCCCCGACGCGCTGCCCTGGGTGGCCTTCCTCGGCGGCACCGAGGCCGGCCGGCCCGTGACCGGCCTGGTGGAGACCACCTGGTCGGGCGGGCGGGACGCCACCGGCCGGATCAGCTACTCGGCACGGTTGCTGCTCCTCGACTGGCAGCCGGTCAGCGGCGCGGGACTCACCTGGTCCCCGCTCTACACCGCCGCCCTGGACGCCGAGTGGCCGGCCGTCGGCCCGGGCGACGGGCACACGCCGCACCTCGTCCTCGACGCGGCCCCCACCATGGTCGCGAAGCTGGCCCGGTACATCGAGCAGGACATCGGGTTCGAGTGGGCCGCGCGGTGCGCCGCGCTGCTCCTCGAAGGGCGGCACGTGGTCATCACGCTGTCCCCGGAGCACGCCGGTCTCAGCGCCGTCACCCGGGTCGCCGTGCTCGACGGGATCTGCGCCCTGCTGCCGTACGGCAGCCGCGCCTGGCTGTCCGCCGCGACCTGGGCCGGTCACGGCGCCGACCACGAACTGCGGCTGACCTTCGCGCTGCGCCCCCGGGGAAGCCAGTGCCACGCCGTGCTCCGCGGGCAGCCGCCGCAGGAACCCCGTTCGAGCCAGGGCCGCGCCTACCTGGCGGAACTGCTGCGGCTGCGGCAGAAGGAGGGCATCGACGCCCTGCTCCCCCACCTGCTGTCCCACCGCACTCCGCTGACCCCGCAGGACGCCGAGCAGGCGCTGCAGCACCTGCGGGACCTCGATCTCAAGGCGGTGGTGCTGGGGGACATCGGGCAGGGCACGAGCCGGCTGAACGACGTGGCCAGGCTACTGAGTCTGTACCCGTTGGAGAGCCTGACCGAGCCGGAGGCCGCCACGTTGGCGCGGCACCTGGCGCGCAGCGCCCTGCCCGGCGGCCGCCTCGGGGCGGAGCGCGCGCAGGCCCGGAGCCTGCTCCTGGAACACTGGTCCCCGCGGGCCGGCGAGGCCCTCGCGGACGAACTCAACTCCTGGGACGCCGAGAGCCAGACCCTTCCCCGGGTGCGTGCCGCCCTCGACCTGGCAGCCGACGCGGTGTCCCGGGACGGGCAGGCCCACGCCCTGGTCCTGGCCGGCTACCTGGACGGGGGCGCGGCGGCCACGACGCCGGACGGGCTGCGGTCGCGGAGCGAGCTGCTGCACGCCCTGCAGCGTGACCTGGAGGAGACCACGGCCGCCGTCGTGCACGCCGTTCTCCTGCGGCGCCCGGCGCTAACCCTGGCCTGGCTCGACGTCAACGCCGAACGGAACACCCTGGACGACCGGCTGGTCCGGGACCTGCTGGGCCTGCCCGGCAGGGACGGCGAACGGAAGGCGCCGGACTGGCTGCGCGGCGCCGCGCTGATCCACGGCGAACCGCCCGCCGTCCGGGACGGCAGGGAGATCGACGCGTTCGCCGACGTCTCCGCGACGGCCTGGCGCACCGCCCTGGGACTCGCCTGTCACGCCGGCAACCCCGAGGTCCTCCCCTGGTTCAAGCCGGAGCTGTACGACGTCGCCGCGGGACGCGGCGGCACGGACGCGGACCGGGACCTCCTGCTCCGCGCGATCGACGTCCTCGTACCGCCGCGGCCCGGCCTCGCCGGGAAGCACGCCGCGTGGGCCGATCTGTTCCAGCGCCCCCTGCTCGGCTCGGACATGCGGCGGTCACGGTGTCTGGCGGACGACGGCACGGCGCCCGCCGAGTACGCCGCCGTCCTCAGGGGGGAGCTGCCCGCCCTGGGACTGCTGAGCTGGGAGGAGGACGCGCTGGCCGCCGGGCTGGTCGGTGACCGGCCCGAACGGGTCCCGTATCCGGTCCTGTGGGAGCTGATCCACCCTCAGGGAGCCCCGGCCGCGGGCGGTGTGAGGAGCCTGGAGGGCCCGGTGCTCACCCGGATCGCCGAGCTGTTGAAACGCGCCGGGGACTGGATCACCCACGGCATGCCCGCGCAGTGGGAGCACCACCTGAGGAGCCACCCCGACCTGCAGTGGCTCGCCCACACCGCGGACATCCGCCGGCTCGTCGCCGGCCGTACGGCAGCTCCCGAGGAACTGGGCGACGCCGTCGCGCTGGCCAGCCCCCACTCCCGGTACGCCGACCGCGTACAGGAGATCGTCGAGTACCCGTCGGCCGTGATCGAGGCGATCGGACCCTGGCTCCACGAACGAGCGGGAGACGGCGACTCGCTCCACCGCCTGACCCGGCACCTCGACCGTGCCTCGCCGCAGCGGGCGCTCGGCCGCCTGCTCTACCACTCCATCGCCCGGCAGCGGTTCGGCGACCTGGTCCGGCAGCAGGCCCTGACCGGCCACGAGGAGCTGAAGGACAGCGTCGGGCGCGCGATCGGAATCCTGAGCCAGAAGCCGTCCCGGCGACCGCCGGCACCGCCCGCGCCGTCCCCCGGCCACAGGCCGTCCAGCGGCCGGGCGCCGGTCGGCGGCCGGGGGCCGGGCGACGGCCCGCCCCTCCCGCTGCCCGGCACCCACCCCGAGCACGACCAGGACACGAGGTCCTCCTGGCTGCGCCGGCGGTGGGGGAGAGGGGACGACCGCGTATGAATCCGCCGTCCACCCTCGCCCTCGACATCGGCACCCGCTACGCCCGGCTCGCCGTCGCACGGCCCGGCGCCGCACCGCCGCGCCCGGTACCGCTGCCCGGCGACGTGCCGGGCGAGGGGCTGCCGCTCTCCGCCGCCGTGCGCGGCCGGCCCGTGGCCGCGCTGCGCGAGGCGTACGGCGCCTACCTCGCCCGGTACGGTCCGCCCGCCGGAGCCGTGGTCGTCCTGCCGCGGCGCACCGCACGGGCGTCGGCCGGCCCCGCGACGGCGGCCCTCGCCGCGGAGGGCTGTCCACGGGTCCGGGCGATCGGCACGGCGCACGCCCTGCTCGCCCTGGTCCGGCACACCGCGGGCACGACGGCCGGCACCGGGGAGGAGTACCTCGTGTGCGACGCCGGGGCCCGCGCCGTCGACGCCGCCCGCTGCACGCGGGCCGGCCCTTCGGTACTCCTTGGCGCCACCGCCGAGGCGACCGGGCCGACCGGCCGCCTGGGAGCGGAACTCGACGCGGCACTCCTCGCCGCCGCCGGTCTGCCCGACGACGAGGAAGGGCACCGCAGACTCGCCGCCGCGCGCCTGGACGACCCCGGCGGCCGCCGGCTGGGGATCGCCGTGGCCAGGGCCCTGCGCGGCCCCGACCCGTTCGACGCGATCCCGGTCCACCGCCTGGGCGACCGGGACGTCACCGCAGGGACCGTACGGACGGCCCTCCCGCCGCTGGTCGACGCGGTACGGCGGGCCCTGGACGAGGTCGCCGCGCCGCCCGGCGCGGCGACGCGGCCGCCGTTGCTGCTCGCCGGAGGCCTGGCCCGGCTCGAACCGCTCACCCGGCAACTGGCGGAGCGGCACCGGCTGCTGCCGCTGCCCGCGGACGTGGACCCCGGGTACGCGGCGGCGGCCGGCGGCGCCCTGGTGGCGGCGGGACTCGCCGACCCCGGCGACCGCTGCCCGTACGCCGTCCGTATCAGCACCCACCGCCGCGCCGCCGGACGACTGCGCACCGAGGAGCTGGAACTGGCCCCCGCCGGGGCCCTGGAGCCCGGCGGCGACACCGTGTTCGCCGCCAGGGACGGCCGGCCGGTCCAGGTCCTCCCCGACGCGGCGGCCGGACGCCCGCTGCGGGTCGAGGCCGTCGGCCCCGACGGCCGCCCGGTCCCGCTGCCGGACGTCACCCTGCCCGCCGGCACCCCGGACGGGCCCTGCCGGGTCGGTGTCCGCGTCGGCGCGGACGGGACGGCGGCCCTCGTGCTGCGCCCGGTGGCGAACGGCCCGGACGCGGAGACCCGCCTCCCGCTCGGCCCCCTGCCCGTCCCGCCCGAAACCTGATCCGTCTTCCGCCGACCCCGACCCGTGCCGCGCCCGAGGAGCTCCCCACCCATGAACCATCCGCCGCCACGCCCGAGGCAGGGACGAGCACCCACCCGTGTCGTCCACCGCGCCGCCGCCGGACTCGCCGCCCTGGCGCTCACGGCCCTGACCGCCGTGGCGTCCGGGACGGCTCCCGCGGCCGCCCGCACCCCCGCCGAACCGGCGCGGGCCGGCTCGTCGCCCGGCCGCGGCGAGATCTACTCCGAGCTCGGCCTGGACCGGGTGCCCGCCGACTACGTCGTCCTGGTGGACGTCTCCGGCTCGATGCTGGGCGAGGGGCGCTATTCCTCGGTCCGGTCGGCGCTGCTGCCGTTCCTGAAGGGCCTGTCGCCACGGGACTACGTCGCCCTGTTCACCTTCGGCGACAAGGCCGAGACGGTCTACCTGGGCCACCCGTCCGACCCCGAGGGCATCGTCGGCAAGCTGCCCGACCGGGCCGGGCCCTCCGGTGTGCGGACCGACATCGGCGCCGCCCTGGACCGCGGCCTGACCGAGCTGGAGCGGCCCGACGCCGCCGGGATCGGCTCGGTGGTGATGTTCACGGACGGCAAGCACGATCCGCCGAAGGACTCGACGTACCCCACGTCCGACGGGCCGGCGTGGAACGCGCTGCGGGACCGGGCCGAGGAACTGGCCGACGGACACGAACTGGCCGCCTACTCCCTGCCGTTGGCGACCGACGAGTCCGGCACCGCGCAGCTGTCCGGCGTCGTGCCGGACACCACCGAACTGCGGCCGGACTCGGTGCAGAACCTCACCGAATATCTCGGGCGGGCCGCCGAACGGGCCCGGGCGCGCAAGGCCGCGCGGCTGATCGCACCGGACGCGGGCAAGGGCGTCACCGCCACCCTGTCACCCACCGGGACACTCGACCTGGACGACGGCGGTGCGGCGGCCACGCTGACCCTGACCGCCACGACCGAGCGGGTGCCGCTGACCGTGACCGGCCTCGGGGCGACCGCGGACGGGCAGCCGCTCACCGTCACCGGCCTGCCGGACCGGGTGTCCCTGGAACCGGGCGCGGCACGACGGTTCGACGTCCAGGTACGGGGCGAGCCCGACGCCGGGCCGCTGCCGGTGCGGCGGACCTGGGAGGCCGAGGTCGGCCTGACCGTGCACGGCGAGGTCACGACGCCCTGGGCGGCCACCCTGGACGACGTGGAGTTCGAGGTGCCGAAGGCGGTGGAGGGACCGGCCGGGGGCCTGCGGCTGCGGGCGGAGGTCGGCTCCGTGCTGGCCCTGCCCCTGCTGACCGGGGTTCCGCTGGTGGTCCTCCTCGCGGCCCTGCTGCTGTGGACGCGGTCCCACCGGGCGGTCCTGAACGGCGTACTGGTCCTGTCCCCGGCGTCCGGCGACGGCCCGCAGGACCACATCACCCTGCACGGACGGCGGCAGGCGCTCGCACCGCCGCGGATCGGCGGCGCGGGCCGCGTCCACGGGCGCCGGTTCCGGGCGGACGACGGCCGCCGCGGGATCGCGCTGCACCTCAGCTACAGCCCGGACGGCACCCCGGCGCGGAGCGCGGACGCCGTGTGCCGGCCGGGCGACACGGTGGTGGTCAACGGCATCCGCTTCGCCTACCGGACGGACCACGACGGGCCGCCCGCGTCCGCCGTACCGGAAACCGGCGGGGTACCCGCCCCCCTCCCGATCCCGCGGCCCGGCTCGCTCCCGCCTCAGGGGGACGGCTCCCGGCCCGGTTCGCTCTCGCCTCAGGGGGACGGCTCCCGGCCCGGTTCGCTCTCGCCTCAGGGGGACGGCTCCCGGCCCGGCTCGTTCCCGCCTCAGGGGGACGGCTCCCGGCCCGGTTCGCTCTCGCCTCAGGGGGACGGCTCCCGGCCCGGTTCGCTCTCGCCTCAGGGGGACGGCTCCCGGCCCGGCTCGTTCCCGCCTCAGGGGGACGGCTCCCGGCCCGGTTCGCTCTCGCCCCAAGGGAACGGCTCGCTCCCGCCCCACGGGGACAGCCCCTGGGGCAGCTCCCCGCCGGGGCCGTCCGCGCGGCGCGAGAGGCCCGCGCCCTCGGAACGGGACCTGCCGTGACCGGCCCCGTCCTCAACGTCGCCGCCACCCGGGTCGGCACCCACGCCCTGGGCCCGGGGCGACGGTCGGTGGTGTGGGTGCAGGGCTGCCCCTTCCGCTGCGCGGGCTGCCTGGCCCCGGAGTGGATCCCGGACCGCGCCGCCCGCCACGTGGAACCCGCCGAGCTGGCCGACGAGTTGCTCGCCGATCCCGGCGTGACGGGCCTGACGCTCTCCGGCGGCGAGCCGATGGCCCAGGCCGCCGGGCTCGCCGCGCTGGTCCGCGCGGCCCGCGACCGCCGCGACCTCTCGGTGCTCTGCTTCACCGGCCACCGCCTGGAACGGCTGCGTACCCGCCCGCCCGCACCGGGCGTCACCGAACTGCTCGGCCTCCTGGACGTGCTGATCGACGGCCGGTACGTCGCCGGCCTCGACGACGGCAGGGGACTGCGGGGAAGCAGCAACCAGCGCGTCCACCACCTCACGCCCCGGCTCGCCGGATGCGGATACGACTTCACCGGCGGGCCGCGCACCGCCGAGATCACCGTCGACGGGACCACCGCCCTGCTGGTCGGGGTCCCGCCCCCGGGGCTGCTCACGGCCTTCGACTCCGCCGTGGAGGAGGCCCGTTCACGGCTGCGCCTCCCCGGAACACCCGACGCGACGCCCGGCACCACCCGGGCGCGGACCACTGCCGACCGAACAGGTGAGGACGACTGACCATGAGCGGCAAGAAGCGCATCCTGGTGGACGAGACCGAGTGGTACCGGGCCCAGCGGGCGGCCCAGAACCTCAAGCAGGTCCGCCGCGACGTCCCCCGGCTCCTCGACGAGGTCCGGCGGCGCACCGAGGCCGACCAGGCCCGCACCCGGGCCCGGCTGGAGGAGCACGCCCGCCGGACGCAGGAGGCGCTCTCCGGTCTGACGGCCCACACCCAGCGGCTCGAACGGGACACCGAGCGCAGGCTGCGCGAGCAGTCCGAACGCCTGCACAAGGAGCTGCGCGGCACCGCGGAACGCCTCGAACGCGACACCCGTACCAGGCTCGCGGAACAGCGCGCGGCCCTGGAGGGGCAGCTCGCCGCCGAACGCGAACAGCGCCGCCGCGACATCACCGGCCTGACCGAACGCGTCGACGAGCTCGCCGGGAACCGCGAGCGTGCCGCGGCCGCCGTCCGGGACTGGCTCGCCGACGGCGCCACGATGGCCGGTCTCGTCGCCACCCTGCCGCACGAACGGCACGCTCCCGGCAGGCTCGACCGGCTCCGCCTGGACCTCGACACCGCCCGGCGGAACAGCGACGCCGGCCATCACGAGGCCGCGCTCCCCTTCGCGCAGCGCGCCTACCTGGACCTCGGCGAACTGCGCCTCGACATCGAGCACCGGGAGCTGGAGCGGCGGCTCGCCCAGGGCGCCGCCACCGACGCCCTGGTCCTGGTCGAGACCCTGTGCGCGCAGAACGAGGTCAGGCCGGTGACCGGCCCCGACGGACGGCCGCTGCAGGGTGCCGAGCTCGATGTGGACCACTGGTCGGAGGGCGAGCTCGAAGAGCTGCGGGGCCAGGTCGCCGAGCGGCTCTCCCGGGCGAGGGACGACGCGACGACCGCCGCCGAGCAGCGCGAACTGGCCGCCGAGGCAACCGAGTTGGAGCAGCGGCTCGGCGAGGTCGTGGACCGGGCCGGCATGCGGCTGCTCGCCTCACAGCTCCGGGTGAACCTCGTCGACTCGGTGGCCGGGACGCTCTCCCGGATCGGCGCCTACGAGCTGACGGACGGCGAGTACGAGGACGAGGACGAACGCCGCTCGTACCACGCCGTCCTCGAGCACGCGAACGGCAACAAGATCGTGGTGCAGGTCCTGCCCGCGCCGGAGGGGGAGACGGGGCAGGTCCTGCGGGTCCTCTCCTACGACTACGACACGGCCTCGGAACGTGAACTCCGGGACCGCGCCGAGGCGGTACGGCACGCGCTCGCGGACGACGGGCACCCCACCGGGGCCCTGGAGAGCGAACCCGGCCTCCCGGACCCGACGGCCGTCGACCTGGACCGGTTCCGCAAGCCGGAGGCCGCCATGCCGCGCAAGCGCCCGGCCGACGGCGTCTCGTGACCGGTCGGCTCGGCTCCCGCTTCGCCGACCTGCGGCTGAGCGTCGGCGAGCCGTTCACCGTGGTGTACGGGCCCGGCGTGGACGACACCTTCGTCGGCGCCGATTACCGGGAGAGGAACCTGGACGCGGTGCTGTGGCACCTGCTGCGCGCCCGGTCCTGCGCGTACGTGGCCTACAGCTCCCAGCGCCGGCCCCTGTACTTCCTGGACCCGGAGTCCGAGGCGCGGTCCCGGCCGTCCGGCCGCGCCCCGGCCGGCGCGCCGCCGCGCACACCGACGGGACCGGCGGACTCCGCGGGGCCCGAACTCATGCGCCACCCCAGGCTGCGCGGCCCGCTCGGCCGGCGGGTGGTCAGCCCGCCCGCACCACGGCGGAACCCCGCGCCCGCCGCGGAGGGGACCGGCCCGCACGCCGAGCCCGGGCCGCCGCGCGCCCTCTCCGACCCCTTCACCGTCATGACACTGACGGGATACCTGACCGATCCGCCGCACCGTACGGCCGTGGTGTTCACCGAGGCGGAGAGCACCCTGCGGCACACCGACGCCACCCGCCCCCTGAACACCTTCTTCAGCGACTGGGCCCGGCACGGCGACTACGACCACCCGGTCGTCCTGGTCTTCGCACGCCCGACGTTCGACGCCTGCGTGGAGTACGTCGAATCGCTGCACGGTTACCCCGGCCTGGCCGCCCGGCTGTGCCGGCCGGCCACGCCCTCCGTCCGCGTCGGCTTCCCGGACGAGGCCGAACTGCACCGCCTCGTCCAGCGCATGCGCCTGCGCGACGGTCTGCGCATCGGCGACTGGAGCGAACTGGACAGCGTCGTACGGGCGATGGCCGCCCAGCCGCTCACCGTGAAGAACTGGCGCAGCAACCTGCTGTCCCTCGGCGACACCCCGCTCAGCGGCAGGGAGCTGACCGAGCGGGGCTGGCTGCCGCGCTCGGGCCGGGACACGCGCCCGGCCGAGAAGCAGCTGGAAGACCTGGTGGGCCTGGAACCGGTGAAGGAACACCTGAAACGGCTGCGCAGACGGGTGGCGGCGGAGGTGCTGCTGCGCGGGCGCGGGCTCGGCGAGAACGCCGAAGCAGCCTCCCCCCACCTGCTGTTCGCCGGTCCGCCCGGCACCGGGAAGACCATGGTGGCCCGGCTCGTCGGCGAGATGTACCGGGAACTCGGCGTGCTGAGCCGCGGCCATACGGTGGAGACCCGGCTCGACGACCTGATCGCGGGGTACGTCGGACAGACCTCGTCCCGCGCCCACGCCGTACTGGACGAAGCCGTGGACGGGGTGCTGTTCCTCGACGAGGTGCACGGCCTGAGCAGTGAGAACGGCAGCTTCGACCGGGACGCCCTGAAGGTCCTGCTCGCCAGGCTGGAGAACGACCGGGACCGGTTCGTGGTGATCGCGGCCGGATACCCCGACAAGGTCGACGAGTTCCTCGCCTCCGACGACGGCCTCCACCGCCGGTTCGGCGAGCGCGTCACCTTTCCCGACTACCCGCCGGACGTGCTGCACCGCATCCTGCTGCGGTACCTGGAGGCACGCGGCCTGCGCTGGGACGGGACGCTGACGGACCTGCTGCTGCGGGTCGTCACCGAACTGCACGCCACGCGCGGCCCCGACTTCGGCAACGCCGGCACCATGCGCAACCTCAGCGAGAAGATCTTCACCGAGTGGGCCGTCCGGGTCGGCGAGGACATCGGGCAGCCGCTCACCGCCGAGGACCTGCCGGAGGGCTACCGCGCCCTCCTGCCCCGGCCCGCGCCCGACGACGGCACCCTGCTGTCCGAGCTGGACGACATGGTGGGCCTCGCCCCGGTGCGCGAGGCGCTCACCGACCTCGCCAACCGCATCCGGCTCCGCCAGGCCCGCGGCAGGGACCTGCCCGAGCCCCCGAACCTGCTGTTCACAGGACCGCCCGGCACCGGCAAGACCACCGTGGCGCGGGCCGTCGGCGCGATGTTCCGCAAGCTCGGAGTGCTGCGCAAGGGCCATGTGGTCGAGACCACGCGCGCCGACCTGGTCGCCGAGTACGTCGGCCAGACCGCGCCCAGGGTCCGCGAGGCCGTGCACGCCGCCCTCGACGGCGTGCTCTTCATCGACGAGGCGTACAGCCTGGTGACCGGTTCCGGCACCCACGGCGCCGACTTCGGCAAGGAGGCCATCGACACCCTGGTCAGCGAGATGGAGAACTGGAACGACCGGCTCACGGTGATCGCCGCGGGGTATCCGCGCGAGATGGACGCGTTCGTGCGCAGCAACAGCGGTCTCGCCTCCCGCTTCACGCGGAGCGTGGAGTTCCCGCCGTACGGCACCGGGGAACTGGTCGAGGTGCTGCGCCGGAGGGCCGCGGCCGACGGCTACCTCCTCACGCCGGAGGCCGCGGAACGGGCCGGGCGGTGGTTCGACGGCCGACGGCGCGCCGATCCCACCGGGTTCGGCAGCGCCCGCGAGGTACGCGGCCTGCTCGACGCCATGGAGTCCCGTCTCGGCGGCCGCCTCCTGGCGGGCCCCACCGACGCCGACCCCTCCACGTTCACCGCCGACGACGTCCCGCCCCCCTAGTCCAGCGCCTCCCGCAGTACCCGGTCGATCTCGCCGAGGCGTCGTTCCACGTCGGCGGCGGCGAGCCGCGCGTGCTCGAGTGCCGTACCCGTCTTGACCGGCCGGTCCCCGTGAGCGCCGCCGCCGTCGCCGTCACCGTCGGCGTGCCCCCACGCGGACAGCGCCTCCGCCAGCTCCCGGTCCGCCCGCGCGTAGCGCTCCAGTTGGGGAATCCGCTCCCCGAGCGCGGCGCGGACCGCCTCGAGGCGCCGGCTCCGCTCGTCCAGCTCGGAGGTGACCCGGGCCAGCTCCCGCTCCTCCGCGGCGAGCCGTTCGCCGCTCTCCTCGGCCCGGCGCAGGGCCTCCCGGGTCCGCGGAGCGAGCGCGTCCAGCTGGTCCTCGCTGAGCCGCACCAACGCGCCGCAGTCC
The DNA here is from genome assembly GCF_044390325.1 of Streptomyces sp. NPDC018964. Lineage (NCBI taxonomy): Bacteria > Bacillati > Actinomycetota > Actinomycetes > Kitasatosporales > Streptomycetaceae > Streptomyces > Streptomyces sp. NPDC018964. The sequence continues at coordinate 202,622 of NZ_JBIRYZ010000005.1, read as the reverse complement.
GCGGCCAGTGTCTGCTCGGCGGAAGTGTCCCGGGAGCGCAGCGCCTCCAGACGTTCGTCCACCACCCGCCGCTGTCCGCTCAGCGCGTCCAGCGTGTCCACCAGCCGTTCCAGGCGGCGCAGTTCCGCGATGCGGTCCCGCAACTCCGCGTGGTCCGCGAGGCGTCGGCGCAGCTCGTCCTCGGCGTCGGCGAGCCGCTCCAGCGCCGTCCGGTCGGCCCGCAGCCGTTCGTGGAGCGCGGTGAGCTCGGCGAGCCGCTTCTCCAGCTGCTCCGCCGGCCGCTCCCCGGGGCGGGCGGCCACCACCAGGAGGGGGGCCTCGGCGGCCAGCGCCGGGACCTCCTCCAACGCGTCGTACAGGCCGAACACCCCCTCGAGCGCGGCGACACCGTCGTCCCGTCCTTCCGCCAGCACCTCCGCGGCCCACCGGAGCGAGGCACCGAGCGCCGCGAGGGCGTCGCCTCCCGCGAGCGCGTCACGCAGTGCCTGGCGGGCACGCCCCTGTGAGGACGTGTCGTCCGCAGCCGTCATCCCCGCCCCGCTTCCCTGTCCACACCGCTGCCTCAGGCAGCGTAGCGCCGAAGTTCCGGCCGGCAGGCGCATTCACCTGTGGGGCGGGGTCGCCCGGATCTAGACTGCGCCATCGGTGAACCGGCCCTGCCCCACGGACGGGGCCGGGGGGAAGGGGGAGCCCGTGAGTGAGTCGGTGCGCTTCGAGGGTCCGGAGGGCTCCGGGCTCGTGGTGGAAGTCGCCGACGACACCCCTGGACTCGAGCCGATCCCGCGCCGCGAGGACGGTGTCGTCGAGGCCCGTCGGCGGCTCCGGGAGTCGCCGGAGTCCACGCCGCCCACCCTGCGGTCGGTGGTGGACACCGCGCGCCCTCGCTCCGCAGGAGACGGAGATCGAGTTCGGCATGAAGTTCACCGCGGAGGCCGGTGTCGTCGTCGCGAAGACCGCGACGGAAGGGCACTTCGCCCTGCGGCTGCGGCTGCGGTGGACGCGGGCCGACACCGCGCCGGCGCGGCCGGCGGGCTCCGGGAACTGGCGGGCGTGGCCCCCCAGCCGGGAACAGCCGCCTTGGCCGGTCGGCATCCGGCGGGAAGCCGCCGACGGTCCGGCGCACGGCGTCGGCGTGCTGTGCGGGCCACGCCACATCCTCACCTGTGCCCATGTGATCGGGCGGGCCGGGGACACGCCCGACCCGCCCCGGAAGCCCGACCCGTCCCGGAAGGCGACCCCGTGCCCGAAGCCCGCCCCCCGCTCCCCGCGGAACCCGTCCTGACCTCACTGGTGCTGGCCCTGTTCGGCGATGTCGCCTCCGCCGAGCAGAACTGGCACGAGGCGCGCCACTGGTACCGCCGCGCCCTGGCGGCACCTGACGGGGACCGGGCACACGACCGTGCTCGCGCGGCCCTCGGGACCCTCCCCCCGCAGCGCCCGGACGACCGGTGAGCCGGGTGTCCCCGGGCGGGTCAGCTCGGTGCCGCGACCATCAGATGCGTCTCCTGGGGAAGGCCGTGGAGGGATTCCACCGTGAAGCCGGCCTTGTCGAGGAGGGTGCGGTACTGCGTCTCGTCCCGCTCCCGGCCACCCCCGAGGACCACCAGCATGTGCATGTTGTAGCCCTGGGTCAGTGAGGAGCCGGTGCCCCGGGCCAGTACGCGTTCCAGGATCACCAGCTTGCCGCCGGGGGCCATCGCGCGACGGCAGTTGGTGAGGATCCGATGGCACGCCTCGTCGTCGAAGCAGTGCAGGATGCGGGAGAGGAGGTAGACGTCGCCGTCGGACGGGACCGACTCGAAGAAGTTCCCGGCGATCCGTTCGCACCGGTCCGCGTGGTCCGTGGCGATCGGGCGGTCCTTGCTCTCCTCGATCACGTGCGGGGCGTCGAACAGGACGGCGCGCGGGCCCGGGTTGGCGTTCAGGATCTCGTTGAGGAGCGCTCCGTGGCCGCCCGCGACGTCCACGATCCGCCGCGCCCCGGAGAAGTCGTAGGCGCTGCTGACCTCGGCGAAGAAGGGTGTGCCCGCCACCATGGCCCGCTCGTAGGTCAGCGAGACCTCGGGGTTCTTGTGCAGGTACGAGAACAGGTCGGAGCCGTAGACGTGTGCGAACGCCGAGCGCCCGGTGCGCAGCGAGTGGGAGAGCGCGCCCCAGGCCGGGTAGAAGTGCGAGCCGTAGATGCGCACGTGGTCGCGCATCGAGTCGCGGGTGTCGCTGCGCAGCAGTTCACCGACCTCGGTCAGCGCCCAGCCGTCGGCCTCGTCGCCCTCGACCACTCCGAGGCTCTCCAGGAACAGCAGGAGCCGCCCCAGCGCGTCGGCGTCGGTCCGGGTCTCGATGGACAGGTCGACGGTCGAGGCACGGCCCGCCGCCGCGATGGCGTCGACGGTGCCCGACTCGACGGCGAGGTAGACGGCCTGGGTCTTCCAGAACCCGGCCATGAGCTCGAACAGGTGACGCCCTGCCGTTTCCTTCACGGTCATGCCCCCATCGTGGTGTCCGACGCCGTGTGCGGCCCGCCGGGCGGCGGGTGCTCTTCCCGTATCAACCGGGCGAGTTCGGAGCGCTGTACCTTCCGGGTCGAGGTGCGCGGCAGGTCGTCGAACCGGAGTTGGTGGAAGTCGCTCATCGGGGGCAGGTCGAAGGTCGCCCGCCGCCACCGCTTCTCGTCGAGGGGCGCCTCGCCCCGGGTGGCCACGACCGGGACCGGCTCGCCCTGCGGGCCCGCCACTATCACCACTTCCCGCAGTTCTTCGAGGCGGCCCATCAGGAGGTCCTCGACCGCGAGGTTGCTGTCCACGGCCTCGATCCGGTCCACCTCGCGGTCGATCAGGTGCAGCAGGCCCCAGCGGCTGAGGTAGCCCATGTCACCGACCCGCCACCAGTCGTCGCGCAGTTCGCTCCGGAACCGTTCGTCCTCGCCCAGGTAGGTGAGGATCCGGGTGCGGCTGCGCACTTCGAGGTGGCCGGTCCGTCCGGCCCCGAGCCGGCGGCCCGAGTCGTCGACGACGCGCATGGAGATGAAGCCGGGCAGCGGCATCCCGACGCAGCGGCCGTCGGCCTTGTGGGCGGTCTGGCGGGTGTACCAGCGGCCGGCCATGGGACCGATCTCCGACTGCCCGTAGAACTGGACGAAGACCGGCCGCTTGTGCCGTGAGGCGGCGAGCATCCGCTGGATGGTGCGCGGGTGCATCGCGTCGAACGTGGCGCCGAAGACGCGGACGCTGGACAGGGGAGCGCCGGGCGCGTCGTCGAGTTCCTCCCAGTCGACGTACGTGTTGGGGTGGGTCTCGATGTAACCGGGGCGGGTGCGGACGAACAGCGGGCCGATGCGCTCCGGGTGCGGATCCACGGCGATCACCAGCGGGTTGCCGTGGCTGAGGAACATGGCGATCCCCTGGTAGAAGCGGGAGTGCACGAACGTCATGCACAGCGCGGCCGTCTCCTTGCCCCGGATGGGCCAGGAGACCAGCCGCTGCGGCACGAGCCGGTGCCAGCCGGCCTCGGGGCAGTGCACGGCCAGCTTCGGGACGCCGGTCGTACCGGAGCTGTGCGTGATCAGTGACGGCTGACGCGGGTGGAGGAACACCGGCTCGCGCCTGGGGGCGTCCGCGTACTCGGCGAGCGCGGTCGGTTCGATGGTCCGCCCGGAGGTTTCCGTGACGGGGCCCGAGGGTGCCGTACCGGCGGACAGCAGGATCTCGCGCACGTCGTCGGCCAGGGGCACGTCGCGCAGCTTGCCCGCCAGGGTGTCGCCGTCGGTGAGCAGCCACGGCTTCTCGAGCCGGACGAGCAGTTCGTGCGCCACCGCGCCGTCCAGGGCCGGTGACAGCAGCGCGGGTACGGCGCCGATGCGCGCGGTGGCGCAGGCGAGCAGCGCGATGTCGAAGTTGTCGGTCTTGTACAGGGCCACCCGTTCGGTGGGCCGGACGCCGGCCGCCCATAAGCGGGCCGCCAACTCGTCTATGTAGTCGGCCAGTTGCCCGACGGTGAAGTGGGTGCCCCGGTCGGGTGCCGACTGCAGCGGGCGGTCCAACGTCACGTGTGTCGTGGCGTCGCGGCGCGCGGCGGCATGGAAGAGGTCGCCGATGTAGAAGCCGTTCCCGCGGGTGACCCGGCTCAACAACGTGTGCAGCACTGGTTCTCCTCGTAGGTCAGGGGCGGGGGGTGAGACGTACGGCCGCGGGCTCCCGTCCGGCAGCCCGTTCGGGCCCCGGGACCGTGGTCGCCGCCGCGGCGTCGTGGCCGTACAGCCAGTCGAGGTGCTCCAGGTCCTGCCGCGCGCGCATGTCACGGTCGCGCCGCTCCTGGTGGGCGCCGTCGGGGAGGTGGAACGTCCGGCCCAGGGCGCGGGCGCGCCGGTGGACGTCGGCGGTGCGGGGCAGGCGGAGCCCCTCGTAGCGGCGGACGGCCCCGGCCAGGTCGCCGGGGCGGGCGTCCTGGAGGCAGCGTGCGAGGACCACGGCGTCCTCCAGCGCCTGGTTCGCCCCTTGGGAGAGATAAGGGAGGGTGGGGTGGGCGGCGTCGCCGAGCAGCACCACCCGGTCGGTGGCGTACCGGTCGGCCATGTCGCGGTCGAACAGGTCCCACCGGGTGACCGAGGCGGCGGCGGTCACCACCCGCCGGACCTCCTCGTGCCAGCCGGCGAACGCCGCGTCGAGGTCCTCGACCGCGCCCGGGGCCGACGTGGAACCGGAGCGGGTGTCCGGGCTGACGCCGACGGCGCTGAAGTGGACCGTGTCGCCGCCCGCGATGGGGTAGTACGTGACGTGCCGTTCGGGGCCGAGCCAGAACACCACCCGCGGATCACGGGTGAAGGAGGGCACCACCTCGGCCGGGACGAGACCCCGGTGCACCGAGTAGCCCGAGAACCGCGGCGCGTCGTCGACGACCGCCGCGCGGACGACGGAGTGCACGCCGTCGGCCCCGATCACCAGGTCGGCGGTGGCCACGGAGCCGTCCGTGAGGTGGAGTTCCACCGCGTCGGGCCGTTCCACCAGGCGGGTGCAGCCCTTGCCGAGTTCGACGACGCCCTCGGGCAGGGCGGACACCAGACAGCGCTGCAGATCCGCGCGGTGGATCAAGTAGTACGGGGCGCCGAACCGTTCGTCGCACAGGGTGCCGTGCGGCACCCGGGCGATCGGGCTTCCGTCGTCCCACCGCCGGGTCTCGATGGCACCGGCCCGCACCCCGGTCCGGGCGAGGGCGTCCGCGAGCCCGAGCCGGTGCAGGACGCGCACCCCGTTGGGGGAGAGCTGGATGCCCGCGCCCACGGCCCCCAGCACCGGTGTCCGTTCGAAGAGCCGGACGTCCATGCCGTGACCGTGCAGGAGTGTGGCGGTGACCAGGCCGGCTACGCCACCTCCCACGATGGCTACCTGTGCCTTCGACGGGGCCATGCGCATCCTCTCGACCAGGGGGAGGTTGGTCCGGGTGACGCCGTGAGGGCCGGTTCGCCGCCCGGACCGCAGGGTTCCGTCAGCGTCGCAAACACCTGTCGAGGCCGAGCAGTAGGAGTGCTCAATGCCATGGGCACGTGCGGGAAAAGAGGCAGGAGCCCACCCCGGGGGATTGGGTGGACTCCTGCCGGTCCGTTGTCCGGACGGTCCGTTCGGCCGTCCGGCGGCCCGCCGTGGCGGGCGGCTCACCGGGCCGCGGTCCGTCGCCGGCCCGCGGCGGAGCGCCTACACGCGTTGGTCCTCCTCGATCCGGCGCGGTGAGAGCCGGGCGATGGGGGCGAGCATGAGCAGGGTGACGGCGGTGAGAAGGCCGAAGCCGAGGCGGTAGTCACCGGTGGCGTCGCGCAGACCCCCCACGATGACCGGTCCGACGGCCGCACACGCGTACCCGACGAAGAACGCCATCGCGGCGAACCGCCCGGCCTGGGCGGCGTCCCGGCTCGCCGAGACGGGCAGGGTCAGCACCAGCGTGAACAGTCCGCCGTGTCCGATGCCCATGGCGAGGACCCAGAGCCAGGTGCCGGTGCCCGGGCTGAAGGCGAAGCCCAGGAATCCCACGGCGGTCAGCGCCGTCGTCACCGCCAGTCCGAAGCGCTTGTCGTCGCGCTCGCCGAGCAGGGCGGGAACGCCCAGCATCGCGACGACCTGGATGGAGATCATCACCGTCAGCACGAAGCCGGCCCGGGCCTCGCTCAGTCCGCCGTCGTCGTGCAGCAACGGCGCGATCCACGCCAACTCGCAGTAGTACAGGGCGGAGTTGCCGGCGGAGATCGCGGTGATCCGCCAGGCCAGGCCGGAGCGCCAGGGCAGACCGGTGGTGGCCGGGCCCTTGGGGCCGTCGATGTGGGAGAGGCGCAGTTGCCCCTTCGCCGCCGACCAGAGCACGATGCCGGCGACGGCGAGGAGAGCCCATGACGCCAGGGCCACGGGCCAGGAGTCGACCGCGTCGGCCAGGGGGGCGCTGACCCCGGCCGCCACCGCGCCGCCCAGTCCGAGCCCCGCCGTGTAGATCCCGGTCACCAGGCCGGCGCGGTCGGCGAAGCGGGTCTTCACGACGGCCGGCAGCAGCGTCTGGGTGATCGCGATGCCGGCGCCCACGACGGCGGCACAGCACAGCTGGAGCCAGGTGGTCCCGCCCAGTCCCCGGGCCGCGGTGGCCACGGCGACGACGGCCAGGCCGATCAGCACACCTCGCTGCAGTCCCCACCGGCGGCCCACCGACGCGGCCAGCGGAGCGCACAGGCCCATGGCCAGGGTCGGGATGGTCGTCAGCAGGGACACCGCGGTCGCCGACAGGTCGAGGTCCGCGCGGATGCGGTCCACCAGGGGGGAGACCGCGGCGATCGCGGGACGGAGGTTGGCCGCCGCCACGAACAGGGCCACGGCGGCGAACCCGAGGGCGGCGCGCTCCTGGCCGGAGGCCGCGGCGGCGCCTTCCGATCGGTGACCCGGTGCCGCGGCGGCGGGTGACGCGGAGGATAAACGATCTTCAGTCTCGCTCATGACCTGCACCTTCGTCTATCTCGGATATGTGCCGTCCTTGTTTATACCAGGATCTCGGACAGTCAACATCCGAGACTGCTAGTCTGGCGTCATGAAGCTGTCCAATGGAGTCGAGTGGGCGCTGCACTGCTGTGTCTCGCTCACTCAGAGCCAGGCCCCCGTGCCGGCCGGGCGGATCGCGAAGCTGCACGGCATCCCGCCGGCCTACCTCGCCAAACACCTGCAGTCGCTCTCCCAGAGCGGCATCCTGCGCTCCACGCCGGGGCCGGCCGGGGGGTACGTGCTCACCCGGTCCCCGGACCGGATCACCGTCCTGGACGTCGTCCTGGCGATCGACGGCCCCGAACCGGCGTTCCGCTGCACGGAGATCCGCAGACAGGGCCCGCTCGCCCTGGAGCCCGAGAAGTGCCGCACGCCCTGTGCCGTGTCGCGGGCCATGGCCGCCGCCGACTCCGCGTGGCGGGCGGCGCTCGAGGGCGTCACGATCGCCGACCTCGCCCGGGACATCGAGGCCGACAGCTCGGGAGCGGCCATGGGGTCGGTACGGCAGTGGCTGGCCGGGACGGGATAGCCCGTCCCTCCTCCCGCCCGCGCCGCCCCCTTACCGCATGTTCCCGGAGGTACACCGAGCAATGAGCCCCGACGAGTGCCTCGTGCCCGTGTTCGGCTCCGAACTGTCCGCCGTGGAAGTAGTACCGATCGCCCGCCTGCTGCTGGCCGACTCCCCTCGCTGCGGGGGCGAGGACCACGAACACGTCCGTCTGCTCGCCGAATCGGAGGCGCCGCTGCCGCCGATCACCGTGCACCGTCCGTCCATGCGGGTCATCGACGGCGCGCACCGACTGCTGGCCGCCCGGTGGCGCGGCAGGCACGAGATCCAGGTGCGGTTCTTCGACGGGCCGACGGAGGACGCGTTCATCCTCGCGGTCGAGGCCAACGTCAGACACGGGCTGCCACTGTCCGCGGCCGAGCGCGCCACTGCCGCGATCCGCATCCTCCGCACGCACCCGGAGTGGTCCGACCGCGCCATCGCCTCCATCACCGGTCTGTCGGCCAAGACGGTCGCCGCCCAACGCCTCAAGGTCCAGGGTGACGCGGGTCGGACGGGCCGCATCGGCAAGGACGGCCGGGTCCGTCCGCTCAGCAGCGCCGAGGGACGCAGGATCGCGGCCCGGCTCATCGCCGAGGATCCGTCCGCGTCACTGCGCAGCATCGCCAGGAGGGCCGGCATCGCGCCGGGAACGGTCCGTGACGTGCGCGACAGACTGCGGCGCGGAGAGGACCCCGTGCCGTCCAGACCGCAGCCGGCGCAGGCCACTCCCACGGCCGTGCCCGCGTCGCGGCCCGCCCCGCCGCGCCTGGTCGTCCACCGGGACACGGCGTCCCTGTCGGCCGAGGCCCGTGAGGCGATGTTCCGCAGCCTGTGCCGGGATCCGTCCCTGCGGATGACCGAGACCGGGCGTCTGCTGCTGCGGATGATGGAGGTCCACATGGCCGCGGACCACCGGCACATCGCCGCGGCGGTGCCGGCGCACTGCGCGGAGTCGATCTCCGCGATGGCCACGGCCTGCGCGGAGGTCTGGCAGGAGCTGGCCACCCTGGTCAAGGAGTCCGCGCCCGCCCCGTCGTCCCCCCAGGCGCCTCCGTGGAGCGCCACCCCCGCCGTATAGGACCCGTCGGACGGCCGACGGCGGTTTGCGGCCCCGGGAACGACCGTTCCCGGGGCCGCAAACCGCCGCCGGTGCGCCGGTTCACCGGTGCGGGTGCTCGGTGCTCCCGAGGGCCCCGCGGGCGGAGCCGGTCTCAGACGACGAGGGCGTCCGAGTTCAGGATGGCCAGTTGAAGGTCCTGGAGCGGGGCTCCGGGTTCGATTCCGATCTCCTCCACGAGGCGCACCCGCAGACCGCGCAGGACCTCCAGGGCCTCGGCCCGCCGGCCACCGAGCGCGAGCGCCCGTACGTACTGGTGGTGCAGGGCCTCGTGGAGCGGGTGCTCCCGGGTGACGGCGGCGAGCTGGGTGATGGCCCGCTGGTGCAGACCGGCCTTGATCTGGGCCTCGGCCCGTATCGCTATGGCGTCGAGTCTGGATTCCTCGAACAGCCTCCGCTTGGAGTCGAGTACGCGACCGGCCGGCGCGTCCGCCAGCGCGTCTCCCCGCCACAATTCCAGGGCGGCGTCCAGCAGTCCGATGCCCTCGAGTGTCTTCCCCTCGCCCAGCGCTCTACGGCCGAGCATCGTCAGCCGCTGGAACTCCAGCCAGTCAAGCTGGAGTTGGTCGCCTTTCAGGCAGTAACCACCGGATCCGGTCACCAGTACCTCCTGGGAGATCCGGGTGGCGGAGTGCCCGATGACCCGGGCCAGCAGTTTTCGGCAGTTCAGGATGTACGTCTGCAGGGTGCGCAGACCCGTCACGGGCGGGTTCTCCTGCCACAGCTCCCGCACCAGGCCCTGGACCGGGACCACCTGGTCGGTATGGACCAGCAACATGGCCAGGACCGTTCGTATCTTCGGTGCGACCGCGACGGCTTCGACCGCCCCCTCGACACCGATGTGCAGGGCACCCAGAACCCTGGCCTGCACACGGGGTGGAGCGCTCTCTGCCCGGGGGGCCTCGCGTGCGATGTGAAAATCGAGGCAGAGGTCGGCCGCATAGTTCGTTTGGTGCATCTGTCCCCCATCACTCGAATCCGGTCACCTGTTGCCAGTAATTCGGCCACATGAATTGACTGAGCGATCCAAAGGTAACAGCCCCCTTCCGCTTACCCGGATCGATTTCGGCCGACCTGGCTGTAAACATATGAAGCTTTTGCGCAAGCTGCTTCTCGCCTGTGCAACCGAGGAACTTCCTCGGTTGCACAGACAGCCGTGTGACCTGCGGTTCGAACGGTGCGAAGCGTCCGCCTCGGAATCCCGAGCTGTAATTCAACGATTCCTTCAACTGTTTCTTGAACGCCCTCTGTGACGCTGCAAGCGCCCCGCCGAAACCAACCTCCGCCTGTTCCAAACCAGCCGGCAGAAGGAGCACCCGATGGCGCGCGCACCATTAACCGGTAGAGCATTACGTCTGGCCAGGCTGTCCGGTCATGACGACGGACGACTTCTTCTCGTCCCCCTGGACCACTCGGTGTCCGACGGCCCCGTCGTCACGGCCGCGGGCTTCGGCGGTCTGATACGCGAGATCGTGGACGGCGGAGCGGACGGCATCGTCGTGCACAAGGGCCGGGCCCGGCTGATCGATCCCGAGATGTTCACCACCTGCTCGCTGGTCGTCCACCTCAGCGCCAGTACCGCGCTCGGCCCCGACAGCAACGCCAAGGTCCTGGTCGGGGACGTCGAGGAGGCGGTCCGGCTGGGAGCGGACGCGGTCAGCGTCCACGTGAACATCGGAGCCGACACGGAGTCCGTGCAACTCGCGGACCTGGGCACGGTCGCGGCGGCGTGCGACCGGTGGAGCGTGCCCCTGCTCGCCATGGTCTACCCGCGCGGCCCGAGACTGACCGGACCCGCCTCCCCCGAGCAGGTGGCACACGTGGCCAACATCGCCGCCGACCTCGGCGCCGACGTGGTCAAGACGGTCTTCGCGGGACCGGCGGAACGCATGGCCGAGGCCGTCGCCGCCTCACCCGTGCCGATCCTGGTGGCGGGTGGCGCCGCCGACGGGCAGAGCCTGGCCGAATTCGCCCGCACCGCGTTGGCCGCCGGTTGCCGCGGCCTCGCCGTGGGGCGGCGCGTCTTCTCCTCCCGCACTCCGGGTCGTGTGGTCCGCGAACTCGCCGACATCGTGCACGGCCCGGCCGGAACCCCCGATTCCCTCCCTTCCCGACACATGGCAGGTGTGATGTGAAGCTCAGCTGGATCGACATCCGCAACGTCGGCTCCGCGAAGGACGCCATCCTCCAAGAAGCGATTCACGCGCGCGTCGACGGCATCCTCGCCGCGGCCCCCGAGGACCTGGAGCATCTGCCGCCGACCGTGAAGAAGATCCTGTTCCCCCAGGACCGGCCGCTGCCGGAGGACTTCGGTGCCGCGGACGTGGTCGTCGTCGATCCGGCCAAGCACGGGGACCCCGCCGAGCTGGCCGGACGTCACCCGGACGTCGAGTTCGGGCGGTACGTGGAGATCAAGGACGCCGAGACCCTGGAGGACGCCTGCCGGTCCGGCCGCACGGACAAGTGGAGCCTGCTGTTCTTCCGCGATCCCACGAAGATCCCGCTGGAGATCGTGATCGCCGCGGCGGCCGGGGCGAAGGGCAGCCTGATCACGGTCGCGCAGGACGTCGAGGAAGCCGAGATCATCTTCGGTGTGCTGGAGCTGGGCTCGGACGGGGTGCTCATGGCCCCGGCCCGGGTGGGCGACGCCACGGCGCTGAGGCAGGCGGCCGAGGTCGACATACCCGATCTGACCCTCGTCGAGCTCGAGATCACGGCGACGGCCCACGTGGGCATGGGCGAGCGGGCCTGCGTGGACACCGCCACGTATTTCCGCGAGGACGAGGGCATCCTCGTCGGCTCGCACTCCAAGGGCATGATCCTCTGCGTCAGCGAGACCCACCCCCTGCCGTACATGCCCACCCGGCCGTTCCGCGTCAACGCCGGGGCGATCCACTCGTACACGCTCGCCAAGGACCGGCGCACCAGTTACCTGAGCGAGCTGAAGTCGGGCAGCAAGGTCACCGCGGTGGACATCCACGGCCGGACCCGGCTGGTGACCGTGGGCCGCGTCAAGATCGAGTCCCGCCCGCTGCTGTCCATCGACGCCATCGGGCCCGACGGGCGCACCGCCAACCTGATCCTCCAGGACGACTGGCACGTCCGGGTCCTCGGGCCGGGAGGTTCGGTGCTCAACAGCACCGAACTCAAGCCCGGCGACAAGGTGCTCGGCTACCTGCCGGTGGAAGACCGTCACGTCGGCTACCCGATCGACGAGTTCTGCCTGGAGAAGTGAGTCCACCCGGCCGGGGCGCACCCCCTCGCCCCGGCCGGGTCCGCCCCGGACCGCACGGAAGGCATAGGGAGAGTGCCTCATGCTCAGCACACACGCTTCCCCGTATCCGGCGGGCCCCCGGCCGGCGCGGCGGCGACGGACGGCGCTCGAACGACGCGGTCTCGCCCTCCGATTCGTCATGATCATCGGGGATCAGCGGCTGGCCGAGGCCCGCCACGTCCTGTGCGACCAGGACACCGTGGTGGTGGACTTCCCCGAGTCGTCCGTCCGCATCGGCCTGTCCAGGCTGCTGCCCGAGCCGGACGGAGGCATCGTGCTGGACTGCCGCGTCCACCTCCACGACGAGGACGGCACCCCGCGCGGGTCCACCTCCACCTCGTGGCAGCGGGTGCTCACCGGCCGGCCGGGCGCCCTGCACCAGAGGGAGGCGCTGCTGCGCGAGGTGGTGGCGGCCAGGAGCCGGGTCCCCGACCGGGCCGTCGCCCGTCCGGAACTGGCGTCGCTGCGCTACCTGGCGGCAGCGGTGTGAACGAAGCCCTGTGCGCCCGGGCCCACCGTGGTGGGCCCGGGCGCACAGGGCACCGCGGCTCTCCGGACAGGCACCCCTCCCGCCCGGACACCTCCTAGTACTCCAGCCGGACTTCTGTATTTGTCCTGGTCAACGGTCTGGCGGTGGGAAGTGTAGCGGGGGTTCGGCAGGTGCGGGACGGTCTTGGGCCGGCTGTCCCGCCAACGGGTGCCCGCGCCGCATGTAATGACAGCGCCGGGCACGGGCTTGGTGACGGCGTCGCCACCGGGACCAGTTCACCGCGTGGTCGCGGCGTGCAGGACGGCGGCAGGGTTCAACTGCCGGCAGACGACGGATTTCGGCTGGTGTGAGAGCCACGAGGTCGGGTGTGTCGGCCTCGTGGCCCCCTTTTCGCGCTCCTGCACGGCCATCACGGCGAGGAAGGCGGGGGCGAGCATGGCGAGCGTGATGTGCCGGTACCAGCCCACGTAGCGACGGACCTCGTACTGGTCCAGGCCGCACTCGTTCTTCGCGCTCTGGAAGCACTCCTCGATCTTCCAACGGCTTCCGGCAACGCGGACCAGGTCGGTGACGGTGGCTTCCAGCGGGGTGCAGGCGAGGTAGTAGGCGATCTCGTCGGGCTTGCCGATGCTGCGGCGGGCCGGCATCCACCGCTGCCTGGTCGGCTCGTCACCATCGGATTCGGTCGCTGCGGGCAGGCGGGCGGCGGCCCAGTCGTAGAACCGTTCGCCCTTGGCCCCCGGCCCGCCGACAGACGTTGCCAGGCCTCGGGCGGGGCCTGAGCGATGAGATGGTCGATGCGCGGGCCGTTCACCTGCTGCGACTTGGGCACGGCGACGACGTGAGCGAGCTGTGTGTCTTCCAGGAAACGCCGGAAGCGGGAGTCCTGTCCGTAGGCGGAATCCGCGGTGACCCAGGCGATGGGCAGTGGGGAGTCCAGGGCGCGACGAATCATGTCGCGGGCGAGGTCGCCCTTGGTGGCGAAGGTGCGCTCGTCGGGGATGCGGGCTGCTCGGCAGCGTTCCCGGTCCTCCGTCCAGGACCGGGGCAGGTAGAGCTCGCGGTCGACCAGAGCGTGGCCGCGGATGGTGGCGTAGGCGGCGAAGACGCCGATCTGGCAATTCTCGGTGCGGCCGGCCGTGCCGGAGTATTGACGCTGCACTCCGGCGGAAGTGGTGCCCTTCTTCACGAAGCCGGTGTCGTCGAGGATCAACACACCCTTTGGATGGCCGAGTTGTTCGGCCACGTAGGCCTGCAGGTCGTCGCGCAGGCCGTCGGTGTCCCAGCGGCTGTGGGAGAGCAGGTGCTGCAGACCGTGCGGGGTGTCGTGGCCGGCATACTCGGCGAGCTGCCTGGGGGTACCCCCTCTGGGGGACTGTTCTTTCGGCCGACCGGGCCGAGCAGCCCACGGACGTAGTCCCGCATCCGCCGACGTGGCTCCACCCGCGTGAAGCGGGCTCCGGTCCGTAAGAAGAGTTCTTCGAGTTCCAGGTCCCAGGCATTCGTCGGTACGTCGTGGATCACGACAACGAACTGCTCATCGCGTTGTGATTACATGCGGCGCGGGCACCCGTTGGCGGGACAGCCGGCCCAAGACCGTCCCGCACCTGCCGAACCCCCGCTACACTTCCCACCGCCAGACCGTTGACCAGGACAAATACAGAAGTCCGGCTGGAGTACTAGGAGCCGGCGCGGTCCTCGAAGCGCGCCACGCCGGGCACGGCCAGGCACAGGAGGCTCGACGCGGCGACCACGGCGCCTCCGGCGACGAGGGTGCCGGTCATGCCCAGCCAGGAGACCATGGGGCCGACGAGCGCGAACCCGACCGGCAGGAGCGCGTACGCGCCGAGCTGGTCCAGGGCGAAGACCTTGCCCAGCAGCGCGTCGGGGAAGGCGCGTTGCAACGCGGAGATCCAGTACACGAAGTAGAGCTCGACCACGAAGCCGCCCAGCGCGAAGCAGAGCAGCACCGCGGGCAGCGGGAACGGCGCGGCCAGACTCAGCGGCACCAGCGCGTACCCGGTCAGCGCGAGCATCGACACGGCTCCCCGGGCCCTGGGCTGCCAGCGCCCCGCCAGCGCGATCGCCGGGAGCGCGCCGGCCCCCATGGCGGCCAGCACGACGCCGTACGCCACATCGCCGCCGAAGTCGCGCCGTGCCACGATCGGCAGGAGCGTGAGCGCGGTCGCCGAGCCGGCGAACAGGTGCAGGCACACCGTGCCCATGACGGCCATCACCCAGGGACGCCGGCGGATGGCCCGGAGCCCGGCGGCCACCTCACCGAGTACGGACGCACGGGCGGCCGCCGAGGGCCTGGAGTCCGACACCCGCAGGACACAGAACGCGGCCAGCGCGAACACGGCGCTGGTCACCAGCAACGCGGGCCGCACCCCGATCAGGGTCACCGCGGTCACCCCGACCAGCGCACCGCCGACGGCGGCGCCCCGCTGCGCCGCGGAGACCAGGGCGTTGCCACGTTCCAGGAGGCTGTCGGGCAGCAGGTTCGGCAGCAGCGAGCGCGACGCCGGCCGGGAGAGGGCCTCGCCGGCGCCGACCACGGCGGTGATCAGGGGCAGGACGCCCAGGGGCAGCCAGGTGAGGAGGACCGCGGTGACGAGCAGGACGACCGAGCGGAAGCCGTCGGCCGCGATCAGGATGCGGGTGCGGCGCAGCCGGTCCGCGATCACACCGCCGGCCAGCAGGCACACCACCAGGGCCACGCCCCGGCCGGCCAGCACCAGGCCGACCTGCGCCGCACCGCCCCCCTCGTGCAGGACGTACAGGCTGAGGGCCACCGGGAACACCTGGTCGCCGACGGCCCCGCTGGCCTGTCCCGCCCACAGCCGCAGGAACTGCGGGTGGTCCCGTAACTTCCCGCCGCCCGCCGTGTCCTCGTCGACGCGGCCGGCCGCGGTGGTGTCTTCCGTCATGAGTCGTCCGGATCGCTTTCTCTTCCCGGTGCGCCCTCCGGCCGCACCGCCTCCTGCGCTGTGGTGGCGTGCCAGGGCGCGGCGGAGGGAGGCAGCAGCAGACCGATGTCGACCAGCGCCGCGGCCACCTTTCGCGCGTCGTCCTCGCCCAGGGCCGCGGTGAGCCCCGCCATGTCCGCGACCTGATCACGGTGCAACGCCGCCAGGAAGGGCGACACCGACGCGGGCAGCCGCACCCGGCGGTTCCCCACCGACAGCTGAACTCCATCCTTCACGGAAGCCGTGTGAAAGTACACGCCCGCCCGCAGCCGGTGGACACCCTGAGGCCGTACGCCCTCCGGCAGGGGCAGAAACGGCACGGGTTCCGGCGTCTGTTCCCGGAACGCCGCTTTCCGCAGCGCCCACAGCACGTCTTCCGGAGCCGCGTCGGCGGCCAGCGCCGCGAGCCGTTCGCCGGCTTCCCTGAGCAGGTTCCGCGCGAGTCCGGGGTCGGCGACGAGTCCGTCGGTGTCGACGCCGACGCGCATCCAGTCGTCGTCGACCGCCTTGCGCACGAGCTCGCCGAGCAGATCGTGCCGGGTGATCGTCGAGACGGCGACGGTGAGATGGATGGACAGCGTGTCCCGCGCCATCGGCGAGTGCATCGTCCCCCGCGGCAGGTACAGGCTGTCGCCGGCCCGCAGCACCAGATCCGCGAGCGGCCGGCTGGCCGCGCGCATCTCCTCACGCCGCCGCGCCGGAACGTCGAACCAGGCGTGGGCCGGCAGGGGGTCGGGCAGCGGCGGCGTACGCAACAGCCACCGCTTGTCGCCCGCTATCTGCAGCACCAGCACGTCCTGGACGTCGAAGTGCAGATCCACCCCTTGGGAGCCGGGCGGTGTGACGAACGCGTTGACCTTGACGGGGTGACCGATCTCGGCCGCCAGTTCATGTGCGAAGCGCCGTATCGGGGGGTGGAAGCGGTGCAGGGAGCGCACGATCAGGGTCTGTCCCGAGGCGAGCGCGTGACGAATGCCGTCGGTGTCGGGGAACGGCGGGGTGCCGGGAGCGTCACCCGATTCGGCGACGCAGCCCCGGGTCACGTCGCCTTCCACGCCGTCACGCACCAGTCGGAGCGAAGAGGTGCGCAGCCCGCCCGAGAGCAGCTCCTCCAGGACGTGGGGGGAGAACAGGTCGGTGAAGTCGTCCGGCAGATCGGCGGCTCGGGTGTGCACATGTCGGTGACCGAACACCGACGCGCGGAACTCGTCCGGCGGCAGTGCGACACAGCGCTTCAGACTCATGACCCACTCCTGCGGCAGATGGCCCGGTGCAGGGGGCGGACCACGGTGAACCGCCGTGTCATCGCACCGCTCCCGGGCTCGGGAAGGCGAAGTCGGCCGGGAGCAGCGAGGCGGGCGCCTCCGGAACCCCCGCGGCCAACAGATAGACGGCGAACTCGTCGTCGGGGTCGACACCCAGGAACCGCTCCACCTGGCTGTCGGCGAAGGCGACGGTCTGGAAGGGGCCGAGGCCCAGAGCCGTGGCGGCCAGCGCGAAGGTCTGGGCGTAGTGCCCGGCGTCGTACATCCACAGGCGATAGGCGCGCGGGTGACGGTACTTCCAGGCCAGACGGTTGGCGACGGCCGTGGTGAGAATGGTGAACGCACCCTGGTAGGAGGCTTCCTGGTGATATGTCAGGTCGGCCAGCCGCGCCCGGTCGGCCCGGGCGTCCAGGAGTTCCAGCGCGTGGCGCACCACCGAGTAGTGGTACAGGCCGGGCGGGACGCCGGTGACGTTGTGGACGACGACGTACGCCTCGACTTCGTGGCGGCCGCCGGCCGAAGCGCTCACCCGGCACTGCTGCACCCCGAAGTCCCCGCCGTCGATGAACCGGTGCGGCGCGAAGCTGTGGAAGAGCAGTGTCGCGAGCTGGTCGAGGGAGACGGGGGCGTCCGCGAACCGGCGGTGGGTGCGCCGCCCGGCGAAGACGTCGTCCACCGGCGCGGTCAGGGGCAGGGGCCTGCGCGGCAACAGCACGACGGGGCTGTCCGCGTACTCCTTGAACGCCGCGGGGGCGTCGCCCCCGGCGAGGATCGCCTCCGCCTCGTCGGCCCGCCGGGGCGAGTCCACGAGATAGTCGACGTCCCGCGCCTCGACGTGGAAGCGCTGCGTCAGGCCGCCCCAGTGCTGCCACAGGGCCGGAACCCGGCGGTTGTCGTCCACGGCGGTGAGCACCCCGAGCCGGAGCAGACCGGTCACCGCCTGGCGCACCTGGGCCTCGTGCTGTGAGCCGAACGCGCCCGCCAGCTCGTCCAGGTCGATTCCGTCCCCGGCCCGGTCCAGCACCTTGCGCAGATCGTCCGAGAGCCTGATCCACTGCGCCCGCCCCGGGACGCCGACCTCCAGTCCCTCGGGAAGCCATCGCAGAACCAGGTGTTCGGGACGGCGGACCTTCATTCACGTCTCCCTCTCGGCGACCGCGCCGGCGACCGCGCTCCAGATGTGGTCCGGCTGTGACGCCTGGGCATCACAGCCGGACTTACCGTTCGTCCGCGCGGGACGATCAGGTGGACGGGTGGTGCAGCAGCACCTGGCCGTCCTCGACGATCTCGATGTCGAGCTCCATTTCTGTCACCTCCTGTTACTTGGTCAGCGGTTTTCCGACGTGTCGACGGAGAGAAAAGAGAGCCCATTCCCAGCCTGGGCCGCTATTCGTTCCGCCGACGTGTTCGACATTAGGCCCGGCGTTTCGGCTCAGGCAAGACGCTCCACGATTCATGGCCAAAAATGCGGCTACGGCGCGCCGGCCTCGCAGAGAAACTCCAGGTGAGGGCCTGTTTTATCGAGGCAACTCCTTCGCTCGTGGCTTCCTGATCCGACCTTCAGGGGATCGTGAAACAAGTCTTGAGCGGTTCTCGACAGGGTGCCACTAGAATCCCCCGTCCGGAAATTGAAAGGTCTCCCTTTTTCGGGAATCCATCATTTCCGGCGGGCGTGAGAATTCTCGTCGAGAGCGGATGCGCGGTGTATTGGGTTTCCCGCGACGATCCGCACGGGCGGCGGCACCCGCGGACCGTCGCCCGCACTCGGGACCGCGCCGCGTGCGGTCCCGACGCCCGGCGAGCAGGCATGGGCGCGGTGGGCGCGGCGTGCGTGGTGGCCGCAGTGTGCGTGGTGGCCGCGGTGGCCGCGGTGGAGGGCCGACGGTCCGCCCCGTCGGCCCTCAGCCGCTGTCCGAGGCGGCGCCCGTCGCGGCGGGGCCGGGGTGACCCTGGTGGATGAAGGGGGCCCAGGCGGCCGGGCGGTCCAGCCGTGGACCCCCGCGCAGCTCGCCGAGCAGGTCGTCGCCGAGCGATCCCGGATCCTCGCGGTGCGGATCGAGCATCCACATCTGCGCCGCCCTGAGCGCGTCCACCGGACTGAGACCCTCGACGGACACGTAGTGGTGGAACACGGCCATCATCAGGGCCGAGGCGGAGTCACGGGTGGCCCATCGGGAGCCCACCACGTCGCGCGCGCCACCCGCCACGAAGGCGGTCGTCAGGGTGAGCGCCTCGTCGTGGTCGCGGGTGCTCAGGTCCGTCTCGCAGGCACTGAGCACCACCAACGGGCCGTCGTACGAGCCCTGTTCACCCGTCCGGCGGCCGAGGAGCCGGGACACGGTCAGCATGCCGGGGTCCGGCCGTGCGTCCGGCCCGCCCTCGTCCGGCGGCGGTTCGGGGCGGTCCTCGGGATGCGCCAGGTGCAGCGCGGACGCCGTCGGGCTCGGCCCGGCCGAGCCGTGGCAGGCCACGTGGAGCACGGACGGGGTCCCGGCGAGCACGTCGAGGAGGTCGTCCGGGGTACCGGCGGCCTCCGGTTCGACGGGGAGGTCGTAGAGGTCTCCGTACAGCCGCGCCCCCGGGTACAGGGACCGGTGGAGCGCCGCGACCTCCAGCTCGGCGTGCGGCAGGCTCATGCTGGGATCCGCCACCAGGACGGGATCGGCGGCCGGGGCGCGCCGGGCGCGGTGGACCGTGTCGAGGAACTGCCGGCCGGACGCCGCGTAGCTGAACACCATGGCCTGGCACGCGTACGTGTGCGGTGCCCCGGCGGGCAGCCGCGCCGCGTGCCACGGGACGATGCCGAGGCGCCCGCACGGCACCAGCACGATCCTCGGCGGACCCGGCCGGTTCCTGCGCCGGTTCTCGTCGGCGGCGAGCCGCTCCGCGATGCCGCTCATGACGGGCACGATCACCGCTCCGGTCGCCCAGTCGCACAGCTCGGAGAGCGCCTCCTCCCACTCCTGTTCGGCGGACGCGTCGTGGGGCCGCGACTGGTGCCGGGCCGCCGCGTCGAGGTAGCCCTCCAGGGGGCCGCTGTGCTCACCGGAGAGCATCGGCAGCGCCCGCACGCCGGTGCCGGTGTCCGGGCCCACCACGATCGCCATGCCCGGCGTGGTGCCCCCACCGGCCAGCAGGTAGACCAGCGCGTCCGCCTCGCCCTCCGCGACCCCGGCCTTCAGCTCCTCGACCGTGGGCGTCCGGAACAGCACGCCGTCCGGCTCCCGGTGGCCGAGCGCCACCAGCGCGCGGCGCCGCAGGGAACTGGGCAGTTCACGGGGGAGCACGCCGGGCTCCCCGCCGTCGGCGGTGCCCGCCGCCCGCCACTCCCGGGCGAGTTCGTGGTGGCCCCGGGACTCCAGCAGGTCGGGGACGGCACGCGAGGTGGACGCCGCCTGCAGTACCAGCGCCCGGCCCAGTTCCAGCGCGGCCACGGCCTCCTCGACCCGGCCCTGGGAGGCGGCCCAGACGGCGGCCCGTATGCCGCGGTCGGCCCCGGACCGGGCGGCCAGCAGACCGTGGTCGGGGCCGGACTGCAGGACGACGTCACCGGCGAGCGCCTGGAGTGCCTCCAGCGCCGCGTCCGTGGCGGCGTCCCGGTCCGCCGGGTCCTGGGTGCGGGCCAGGCGGAGGCGGTGGTTCTCCGCGAGCTGCCAGAGCGCGGGGGCGGCGATGTGCGGGTGCCTGCCCTGCCGGACGCGGTCGCGGACCCGCTCCAGTTCGCCGATGGCGGCGTCCAGGTCGGCCGGATCCCCGGTCACGGAGTGCCGCAACGTCGCCGCCAGGGCGGAGAGGTAGCGGGTGTCCACGGAGGCGTCCGCGGGGAGAGGGGCGAGCTCGGGCATGAGGTCCGGTGCGTCGCCCGCGACGGCCCGGGCGGTGAGCAGCGTGTCCCTGAAGGCCTTGACCAGCGGGTCGGGCAGGCCGTGGGAGGCGGGGGACATGGAGGCCAGGGTCTCCTCCTGGTGGGCGATGCCGCGCAGGAGCGCCCCGGTGTCCCGGGTGTGCGTGCCGAGGCCGGTCAGCGCGCTGCCGAGCGCGAGCCGCACCACCGGGTGGAACGGGTGGCCGGCCGGCACGGACCGCTCGAGCGACTCCAGTTCGTCCACCAGCGCCGCGAGGTCCCCCACGGATTCCGCCTCCTCCGCCTCGCGCACCCGGAGGAGCAGGTTCAACGCCTGGTCGCCGATGAGGAGCCTGGCGGCGGCCGGGTCGGCGGCCGCCTGCTGTTCGAAGTACTCGGTGACCTGCCTCGCGTGGTCGCGGGCGGCGTCCGTGTCCTGGTGACTGCCGCCCAGCGGCCGGCCCGCCTGCAGCACCAGGCGCATCAGGGTCTCGATCTCGGGGGCCCGGCCGTGACCGTCCGGCAGCCGGTCCAGGTCCGCGCCCAGCCGCTGGAGCAGTCGGCTGATCTGCTCCGGGTCGCCCGTGCGCAGGGCGTCCATGGGGCCGAGCAGCGCGGCCAGCCAGGAACCGGTGACGGTGGTGTCGGCCTCCGGGTCCGGGGCGGCGGGGTCCGGGGCCGGGGTGCCGCCGTCGGCGGTCGCCGACGAGGTCCCGGGGGTTTCGGGGGTTTCGGGCAGGTCCTTCACCAGGCCCAGGAGCACCCGCAACTGCTCGGCGAAGGGAAGGTCCGCGGGCAGCATGCCCAGCAGCTTTTCCGGCTCGGAGAGGCCGGAGCGCGCCATGTACGACAGCAGTTCCTGGGCCTGCCCGAGCTTCTCCCGGACCTCCGGCGGCACCGGCAGCCGAGCGGCCTCCTCGGTCAGCGCGGCCAACTCCGCCACCTCTTCTTCCACCGCGCCCGAGCCCGCCTTCAGCGTCTGGTCGAAGACGGACCAGAAGTCCGGGGCCGTCCCCGGCGTGCCGACCGGTACCGACACGTCCGTCACCATCAGCAGGAACATCGCCGCCCACTGCCTGTCCTGCTCCGTCACCGCCTCGCCGGACGGTGTCGCGGGGTCCCGCGCCTCGTTCAGCAGGCGCTGCGCGCGCTCGCGGTCCTCCTGGGTGCCGTTCCCGGTGGCGTACCGGACGGCGAGCAGGGCGCCCAGACGCACGGTGACCACGCCCAGCAGCGCGTGATCGTGCTCCAGGAGGCCCCGTAGGCCCGAGAGTTCGGCCACCGGGCCGTCGAAGTCCCCGGGGGACAGGGTCCCCTCGTCCGCCCGGGAGATCACCCGGGCCGCACGCTCGGTCGCGTCGGCGGCCCAGAGCCGCAGTCCCCGGACGCCCCCGTCCGGCTCGTCGCTCACCATGCTCGCGCGTCCCCCTGTCCGCCGTCGGCGTTTCCGCACCCGCCGGCTCACCGGCCCCGTGGGCCCATGATGGCTCCGCGGCCGCTTCCGCGGTACGGCGATCGCGTCAACTCCCGGAAGAGAACCGGAAGTCGGCCAGGAGATGCCCTGAGAGGTGGTAAAGCTCCCCGAGGCTCCCGAGGTTCCCCGAAGCGCGCGGCACCGCCGTTCGCCGTGTGCGGCCGGCCGCCGGTGTCCGGTGGTCGGTGACGGGGCGAACACCGGTCGTCGTCCGGGCCGGTCGTTCACCCGGCGGAGACGTGCTGCTTCGCTGGTTTTGTGGGGGAACGGCGGAACGCGTGGAGCGAGCGCGAGGGAGGGAGGTCCCGTGGACCTCGGTGGTGCGACCGTTCCGGTGACCACGGTCGTCGGAGTCGTCGGAACGCTGCTGTCCGCGCTGCTCACCCAGCGCGCGGCGGACCGCAGCCGGCAGCGCGAGCAGGAGCGCACCGAGGAGTTGTGGGAACGGCGCAGCGAGATCCAGGAACTGCGGTCGTGCTACGTGGCGCTGAACACCGCGGGCCGGCAGTACCTGGCCGCGCTCACCGATCAGGTGCACGCGCTGGACCGTCCCGGGGAAGCGGATTCCGTACGGCAGCGGCTGACCGAGGCGCGCGACCGGTACCGGGACGTGTACGCGGAGGCCCAGATGCGGCTGCCGCAGCGCGTGCTCGAGCACGCGGGTGGCGTCAGCCACGGCCTCGGCGCGGTGTACGGCATGGTGCGGCGGCTGGACGACGGCGTCCCCCGGCGCGGGGACTCGCCCGCCGCCGTGCAGGAGGGCATCGACGCGCTGTGGGAGCGACTGCGGGGGATGCGGCGCGAGATGCGCGCCGATCTGGGCGTGTCCCGGGCGGATTCCGGGTGTTGAACGTGGAAAACGGGTGGAACGGCCACCGAGGGCCCGGCGGATCGGCATAGTACGGGTCGGAACGGGGGCCGAACCCCTTTTGTCGGCAAGGCGTGGATGGAGGCGGGTGCCGGTGGGTGACGAGGAGACCGGCGGTGTTCTGGGCCTGCGTGTCTGGGCGGCGGACGCGATGGAGCGGGCGAGACGGTCGCTGCCCGGCGCGGGGGCGGGCACACCGCCGCCGGACCACGACGCGACGGTCGCCGAACTCGACTTCCTGGTCCGCCTCCTGGACCACGACGCGGGTCTGCGCGGTGCGGTGAGCGTATGGCTGGCGGGTGCGCTGACCCTGCGGCACGCCGCCGGGGGCGGCGCGCCTGCGGACCGGGAGCGCGCGGAGCGGCTGCTGCGGGAGGTGCGGGACCGGCGGACGCCGCTGGGCGCGGCGGTGAGCGACGAGGACAGGCGGTGGGCGGCGCTGTTCCTGCTGTCGCACGTGGTGCCGTTGCGGCCGGGGCCGGGTGCGACCGGGGCGGCGCCCGACCTCTCCGCCCTCCTGGAACGGGTCATACGGGTGGGCCCCGCCGGGATGATGGCCATGGCGGCGGAGGTCGAGACGCTGACGGCGGAAGTGATGGAACTGCCGCTGCCGTCACCGTTCCTGGACGAGCTGCGCCGGATGCGGGGCGTGCTCGCGATGCCCGCCGGGGCCGGGCTCACCGACCTGCTGACGGGCATGATACCCGCCGGGACACCGGCGTCCGACCAGCTGCGCCGGATGACGGAGCGACTGTTCGGCATGGACGACGCCCCCACGACGGGGCGTGCCGGCACCGCTGGTACCTCCGGCACCTCCGGCACCTCCGGCACCTCCGGCACCTCCGGCCCGGTTTCCGCGCCTGGGCGTTCCGGGACGCACGAGACGGTGACGGCCACCGGACCGGGCCCCGACCGCCCGGTTTCCGAGTCCGGTCGCGTGGATCCGGAGTCCGGTCGTGCGGATTTCGGACCGGGGCGTCCGGCTCCTGGTTCCGGTGGGCCGGCTTCCGGGCCGGGGGGTCCTGCTTCGGAGTCCGGTCGCGTGGATTCGGAGTCCGGTCGTGCGGGTTCCGGGCCGGGCCGTCCGGCTTCCGAGTCCGGTCGTGTGGATGCGGGGCCGGGGCACCCGGTTCCCGATCCCGGTCACCCGGTCGGTCCCGGGGACCGGCACGCGGACGACCCGGGGCCACGGCCCGCGCCGGAGCCCGGGGCGGACGAGGCGTCCGGATCCCGCCGGAACGCCGGGCCCACCTCACCCCCGCCTCCGTCCTCACCCCCGCCCCCGCGGCCTCCACTCACCCTCGACGACGTACGCCGGCTCACCGCCGCGCTGGACGCCGTGGGCGAGACCACGGCCGGGCTCGACGACGTGCTGAGGCGAGGCGATCCCGAGGCGCTCAACCGGCTGCTCGCCCGGCTGCGTTCCGTCCAGGACACTCCGCCGCCCGGGCTGGACGCGACGCCCGCGCTGGAGAGCCTGAGGGCGCTGCTGCTCGCCGTCAGCCCCGTCGTCGGCGGCACCTTCCAGGACCGGTCGGCGGGCCGGGCCCACATCGACACGGTCCTGGCCCACATGCGGGGGATCGCCGGGTCGTCGATACCGGGAGTGGGCGACCCCTCTGTCCTGGGCCGTGTGTTCGCGACCTTCACCCGGATTCTCGAAGCGGGCGAGACGGAGGACGTCGAACGGCTCCGTGAGCTGGTCGAGGAGGCCGAGGCGCTGGAGAAGGAGGTGCCCGAGGACCATCCGTGCCGTTTCGCGGTGCTCTCCTGCCTCGGCGCGGCCTACGGCCGGCTCGGCGCCGTCACCCAGGACAAGGAGATGCTGCTGCGGGCTCTGCCCTACACCGAACAGGGCATCACCGGCGCCAAGGGGAGCGGACTGCCGTTCACCGGCGGGCCGCCCGTACCGGACGTCCCGATGCCGGACCTGGCCCTGCTCCGCGCGGGCCTCACCGGCGAGCGGGTGGCGGTGCCCGAGGACCTCCCGCCCGAGCCTCCTGAGGGCGCCTCGGCGGAGGAGGCCGACGTCTACGCGGCCTCCCTGGGACTGCGCTTCTCCCACACCCACGATCCGGCCGACCTCGACGCCCTGGTCCGGGCGCTGGAGCGGATCCGCGACGAGGTCCGGCAGGGACGGGGGCCGCGGATCGCCGCCGACGCGCTGTGGCGGCTGGCCGAGGCGTACCACCTGCGCATGGTGCTGAGGCGGGACCCGAAGGACACCGCCTGCGTGGACGCCGCCAAGGAGGCGCTGACCGCGCTGGCCGCCGACGTCCTCCTGCAGACCGGGGCGGAGCACGGACTGCTGGCGGCACGCTCCGGGGCGAGCCGTGGACTGCGGGCCGCCCGCTGGGCGCTCACGTGCGGGAGGGTGCACGAGGCCGTGGCCGTCCTGGAACTGGGCCGGGCCCTGGTGCTGCAGGCGGCCGCCACCTCGTCGGCCGTGCCCGAACTGCTCGACGCGGCCGGACACCACGACCTCGCCGAGGCCTGGCGGACGGCCGACCCCTCCCGTGGCACCGGGGCGGCCGGGGAACCAGGCGTCCCCGGCGAACTGCCCAGTACGCTGCGCCGCCGGGCCCTCGAAGCCCTCGGCTACCGGCAGGAGGACGGCGGCCCGCTCGCCACGCCCACGCTCGCCGAGCTCGCGGACGGCGTCGCCGAGGCCGGCGCGGACGTACTCCTCTACCTGGTCCCCGGTGAGGACGAGATCCCCGGGATGGTGATCGCGGTGGGGCCGGACCTCGGGGCCGGAACGGGCGCGCTGCCCCTGCTGTCCGACGCCGGGAGCGGTCCGCTGGAGCGCTACATCGACGCGGCGGACGCGCGCGGCGACGGCCGGGAGGAGGACCCGTCCGCCGAGCGGGCCTGGGAGGACGCCCTCGGGGAGCTGTGCGACTGGGCGTTCCAGGTGCTCGGCCCGGTCCTCGCCGGCATCGAGAAACGGCTCACGGACGCCGGACGGCTCGACGGCCGGCCGCTGCGGACCGTCCTGGTGCCCTGCGGACGTCTCGGCATCGTCCCCTGGCACGCCGCACGTTTCCCGGGCGACGCTCCCTACCGCCACCTGTGCGAGACGGCGGTCGTCAGCTACGCCGCGTCCGGCGGTCAGTTCCTGCGCACGGTCGGGCGCGCACCGCGCGACCCGGCGGCCGCCCCCGTCCTGGTGGCCGACCCGACCATGGACCTGGTCCACGCCGATGTCGAGGTCAGGGCCCTGCGGGACGCCTTCTACCCGCGAGCGCGGCTGTGCGGGGAGGTCTCCGACGAGCCCGTCGGGGGACTGGGCGCCGCGACACCCGACGAGATCCTCGCGCTGCTCGCCGACGGGGCCTCGCTGCTCCACGTGGCCGCGCACGGATCGGCGGGCACGCGCCCCACGGTCTCGGCCCTGTACCTCGCCGCCCCGGAGGACCCCGCGGGTGACCCCGTCCCCGGGGCCGCGCCGGACGCCGACCAGCTGACGGTGACCCGGCTGCTCGACCGCACCGATCCGCGACGCGGCACGGCGGACGGCGCCCCGGACGGCCCGCTGGTCGTGCTGAGTGCCTGCGAGACCGACCTGAGCAACCGCGACCACGACGAGGCGCTGACCCTCACCACGGCCTTCGTCTCCCGCGGGGCACGGGACGCCGTCGGATCGCGGTGGCGGACGGCGGACAGCGCGTCGGCGCTGATGATGGCGGTCTTCCACCACCACCTGACCGTCGACGGGCTCGCCCCCGCCGACGCGCTCAGGGCGGCGCAACTGTGGATGCTCGACCCGCACCGGGAGAACCCCGGTTCGCTCGACGGCGAACTGCTGAGGGAGACGGAACGCTCCGGACTCGACCGCATCCCGCTGTGGGCCGCCTTCGTCCACCAGGGACATCCGGGCCGGAAGGAAGTAAGGAAGTGAGGACACGGACCATGACGGACGGTACGACGCACGGCACGGCAGAGGGGGGGAACGCGTGAACCACGACGGCACGGGTGGCGGCCGCGACGGAACGGAACGGCTGCTCGCCCTGATCGGTGAGCACCGGGACACCGTCCGGGACGCGCTCGACGACGAGCAGTACGCGCTGCTGCTCACCCGGCTGGCCGCTCTCGGCGACGCGGCGCCCGACGACACGAGGGCGGTCCGCAGGGCGCTGCAGGGCGTACGCCTCGCGCTGCTGCCGCTGCCGCTGGACCATCCGGTGCGCCTCGCGCTGGACTCCGTACGGCTGGTCGCGGCGCCGCCCGGGCCGTCCACCGTGGCCGGGGCGCGGGAGCTGATGGCCCGCCTGGTGCTCCCGGAGCCGACCTCCGGCACCGACGTCACCGGTGACACCGGCGTCACCGACGGCACCGGTGACGCCGCTCAGGACCAGCTCCTGAGCGCCCCGGCCCTCTCCGCCGACGAGGCGCGCGCCCGGTGCGGCGGCACGGCACCGCCTCCCGAACTGATCAGACTGACGGACGCCCGAGGCGGCGACCGCTACCCGGAGTTCCAGTTCGGCACGGGCGACGGCAGCCCCTACGAGGTGGTCCTGGAGGTCAACCGCGTGCTCCTCGCCGACATCGACCCCTGGGGCGCCGCCGCCTGGTGGCTCAGCGGGAACACCTGGCTGGGCGGAACGCCCGCGTCGCTCCTCGGCCGGCTGCCCGACCGGGAGCTGGTCGGCGCGGCCACGGCACTGGCGGAGGGGGACTGATGAACGGCTTCTTCCCCACGACACCGCTGGAGCTGCGCCCCAACCGGCAGGTGGTCCCGGCGGGCACGGAACTGTGGCGGGTGCACAAGTCCAAGTACGCGCCGGACCAGTTCAACCCGGTCCTCGCGGACGTCCACGACCACCGCGAGGGCGGCCGCTTCGACGGCACGGCGCTGGACCCGTACCACTCCCTGTACGTGGCGGCCGACCCGACCACGGCCCTCGCCGAGAGCGTGCTGCGCTCACGGCCCTTCGACCGGCGGTCCAGCATGCGGTACATCCCCTGGATCACGGTGCGGGGACGGTCGTTGAGCGCCCTGCGGACCAGGTGCGACCTGAGCCTCGTCTCACTGCTCGGGGAGCGGGACCTGGCCGCCGTCTGCCAGGACTCCACGCTCCTGGAGGACGAACGCAACTACCCGCAGGCCAGGCGCTGGGCGAGCGAGATCCGCACGCGGACGCCCGACATCGTGGGCCTGGTCTGGCAGTCCCGGCGCAACCGGCCCGAGCACGCCCTGGTGCTCTTCCACGACCGGGTCGACGGCTGCGACGGCTGTGACGGCAAACCGCTGGAGGTGCTGCCGGACGGCGGGATCGCGGACCTCGGCTCCGACGCCGGGATCGAGCGGGCGAACGAACTCCTCGAACCGCTCCGCTCGGAGATCTCCCGGCCGACGCGCCCGTGACGAACGGGACGGCGCGGCGTGCCCCGGCGTGCCCCGGCGCGCGGGGCGCGCCGGGGCGTCCGCTGCGTGGCGCGTGGCCCCGGGGCGGCGGCCGCGGCGGAACGCGTCCGGCCCAGGATCCGACCGGCCCGTGACCAGCGGCCGACCGGGCGACCCGGTGGAATGGAAGAGCGCTCCGGTCCACGCGGGGAGGTGCGAGGGGGCGCGAGGGAGTGCGAGGGGGCGCAAGGATGTCACAAGGAGGTGCCGGACGATGCGTGGGCGGTTGATTCCCGCCGAGTCAGGGACAGTTGACTCTCCGTCACCTAACGTGGGCGCATGAGCGGCGGGATACGGGAGTGGGCTCTCGGGGCGCCGGGCCGGATCGTCACCTGGCCGGCACCCGACGCGTACGTACTGGTCGAGGGAGTGCTGCTGCGCATGCGCCCGGACACCCCGGGGACGGCACCGGGAACGGAGGTCGTCGTGGGCTGCGACACGGAGCGGCGGACCCTCGTCGCGCACAGGACCCCACCGGGGAACGAGGACGGACGGACCGGGAATGAGTGAGTACGGCATGGGGTTCGCGGAGGGCTACGACGAACGGCAGCCCGTCGTCCTGCTCCTCGACACCTCCGCCTCCATGGGGCGTCCCGCCCACAGCCCCCGCATCGACGAGCTCAACGACGCGTTGGACCGCTGGTTCGACGGGGTCAGGGCGGAGCCGAGGCTGCGCGCGCGGGTGGAGGTCTGTCTGATCGGCTTCGATTCGCAGGTGCGGGTCTTCGACCCCGTCCGGGAACTGCTGGTGCCGGCCGGGGAGACCACGGCGGACCGGCTCTTCGTACCGGTGGACCGGATGCGCCCGCCCCGGCTGGAGGCGGCCGGGCTCACCCGCATGACGGAGGCGGTCGAGACCGCGCTCGCTCTCGCCCGGGAGCGCTACCGGACGCTGCAGGCGCGGCGCGTCCAGGTGCGGAGGCCTTTCCTGTGGGTGCTGACGGACGGCGCGCCGAGCCACGCGGACGGACGGCCGATGGACCCCGCCGCCCTGGCCGGCACGGCCGAGAAGGTGCGCCTCGGCGAGGAACGGGGCGAATGCGTGTTCCAGGCCATCGGGGTGCGCGGTGCCGACCTGGAGCTGCTCCGCGTCCTCGCGCCCAAGGCGGCGCTGATGCTGGAGGGCCTGGACTTCGAGCGGATCCTCGATCTGCTGTTCTGGAGCTCGGACCGGATCGGCGAGGGCCAGGCCGCCGACGAGATCCACGGACAGGTCGCCGCCCTGGCGGAACGGCAGCGGCGCCTGCAACTGCTCGACGAGAAGTACCAGTGATCGTGGCGGGGGCCGCCGTACAGGGCACCGGGCACCTGGCGGCGGGGCAGGGATGCCAGGACGCCTTCAAGGCGGTCGACCTGGGCGCCGCGGCGGTGCTCGCCGTCGCGGACGGTGCCGGTGGCCGGGAGCGCAGCGCGCTCGGCGCGCACATCGCCGTCGACACGGCCTGCCGGGTGCTGACCGAGGACGCGCCGGACACGGAGGACGCACCGGAGACGTGGACACGGTGGGCCGCCGCGGCCGGCGCCCGGGTGGTCGCGGAGTACCTGCGGGCGGTGACGGCCGTACTGCCGGACACGCGGCCCGTCGACGCCGGTGCCCTCGCCGCCACCCTGGCCGCGGCGGTCGTCCGGCCCCCGTGGGCGGCGTTCGTCTCGGTCGGCGACTGCTTCGGCACGGTACTCACCCGCGGGACCGCCGATGCCGGCCCCGGGACCGGGACCGGGGCCGAGCGGTGCCATCTCGTCCTGCCGCCGCCCGAGCCCGGGGGGCCGGGACCCGTCTTCCTCTCCTCGCCCGGAGCCGCGCTGCGCACGCGGTCGTTCGTGGTGTGGGAACCGGAACTCAGCGGAGTCGTCCTGGCCACGGACGGCTGTGCCGCGCTGACCCTCGACCACCCCTCGGTGCGTGAACTTCCCCCGGAAGCAGGCCCGTTGCCGTCCGAGCGGTTCTTCTGCGGGCTCGCCGCCACCCTCCGCGCCAACGGCGGTGACGCCGAGCCCCTGCGCGCCCTGCTCTCCGGACCGGAGGCGGCCCGCACCGGCGACGACCTGACCGTGCTGTGCGCCCTGGTCGACGGGGGATGACCATGGCCCTCACGGTGGTGTCCCGCAACGGACGCGAGTGGCGCCTGACCGAGCGGATCGGCAGCGGCTCGGAAGGCGTCGTGTACGGCGTCGACGACGCGCGCCCGCTGGTGGCCAAGCTCGTCCCCGACCCGCCCGACCCCGCCGCCTACCGCCGGCGCATAGCCCGGCTGGTCCGGCAGCGCCGCGAGCCGCGCACGGTGCGGCTGCTCCCCGCGACGACGGTGCGGGTCGCCTGGCCGATGGTGGGGGTACGGACCGCGGGCCCGGACGCCGACGGGATCGACGGCTACGTGATGACCGACATGCGCCACGCCCACCGGCCGTTCGCGCACCTGCTCACCCCGGCCGCCCGCCGCGCCCCGCTGCCCCGGGCGACCTGGGCGACCGCGCTGGCCGCCGCCCGCTCGCTCGCCCGCCTCCTCGCGGACCTGCACGCCGAGGGCTATGTGGTGGGCGACCTCAAGCCCGACAACCTCTGGGTGGACGACCGGGGCGAGGTCGGCATGGCGGACGTGGACTCCTGGCAGTTCACGGACGGCGGCGAGCTGTTCCCGGGGCGGATGGGCACCACCGGCTACACGGCCCCCGAACGGATCGGCGCGCCCGCCGGCACCCCGCCGGACCGGACCTCCGACGACTTCGTGCTCGCCGTCCTCGTCCACCAGTTGCTGATGGGCGGCCTCCACCCCTTCGCCGGACACCCCGCGGACGGGAGCGACTACCTCTCCTACGACGACAACGTCCTGCACGGCCGGTGCCGCCTCCTCGACCGTACGTCGGTGCTGCTGCCCCGTTCCGTGCCGCCCCTCGACCTGCTGCCCCGCCGGCTCACGGACCTCCTGCGCGCCGCCTTCGGCGGGACCCGGCCCACGGCGGCGGTCTGGGCCGGGGCACTGGCCGCCGAGTCGGCCCCGGGACGGCTGCGGACCTGCGGGGCGAACGCCCTGCACGTGCACACGGTGGAGCGGCCCTGGTGCCCCTGGTGCGACCTGGCCGACCGGGCCGGCGGGACGGAGGCGGCGAAGACCACGGAGGAGAACACCGCATGACCGAGGTGAGGGGAACGACCGTGACCGGGGCGACGGGAACGACCGGGGTGCCGCGGCTCTCCGTGGCCCGCAGGCTCGACCACTGCACCGTCCTCGGCCCGGGGACCCGTGCCGTGCTCTGGGTCCAGGGCTGCCCGCTGCGCTGCCGCGGCTGCGTGGCGGCGGAGACACTGCCCTTCGAGGGAGGCACCGCCCACACCGTGGACGAACTCGCCGACTGGCTCTGCGGACTGCCCGACGTGGAGGGCGTCACCCTCTCCGGCGGTGAACCCTTCAGCCAGGCGGCGGGCCTGGCGGCGCTGCTCGACGCCGCACGCGCGCGCAGGCCGGACCTCAGCGCGATGGCGTACTCGGGATTCCGGTACGAGGCGCTGCGCGCGGGCGGCCCGGACCGGCGCGCCCTGCTGCGGCGCCTCGACCTCCTCGTCGACGGACCCTACGTGGCCGCGCGCCACGGCAGTCTGCGCTGGCGCGGCTCGGCCAACCAGCGCATCGTCGCCCTCACCGGCCGCTACGCGCACCTGGCGGCCGAGCCCGACACCAGTGCGGGTGTCGAGCTCTCGCTGGAGGCCGACGGATCGCTCTCCTGGGCCGGGGTGCCGCCGACCCCCGGGTTCCGGGAGGGCTTCGAGGAACAACTCGCGGCGCGGGGCTTCGTGCTGCACACCCGGGCACGGAGGGAAGCATGAGCGGATCACCGAAGTACAGCACCGTCACGGTCGCCCCCGCCTACCGGCAGCGTGAGGAGCGGCGGCGTCGCGAACAGCAGGCGGCACGCCGCAGGCGGGAGGAGCAGCGCGCCAGGGAACGTGCCGAACTCGCCGCGAAGCGCGCCCGGGAGGCGGCCGCGCGCCGGGAACGGGCCAGGGCCGCGGCCGAGCGCAGGAAGAACGAGCTCGCGGCCCGGCGCGCCGCCGAACAGCAGGCCCACGCCACCCGGCTGGGCCGGGAGCAGGCCGGCGCCGACGCGCGCCGCCTCGACGAGGTGCGCGACCTGCTCGGCCGTGTCCGGGCGTCCGACGACGGCACGCTCACCGGCGAACTGCGAGAGCTGGAACAGTGGTTGCTGGACCTGCGGAGCAGGATCGGCACCACGGACCGGCTCGACGGGCCGATCGAGGAACTGCGCGGGCGCGTCGTCCTGCTGAGCCGGCGAGGGGACGGCCGGGAGCGGGACACCGACCCCGGCGCCGTCCTGGCCGGCTTCGAGCGGCGGCTCGCGGAGACGGGACCGGACGCGGCGGAGCACGACCCGGAGGGCCGGCGGTACTGCGCGGAACTGCTCGACCGGCTGCGCGCCACGGCCGGCCCGGACGGCCGGACCCGCTTCGAGGCACTGCTCGGCACGGTGGAGCACGCGCTGACCCGGCACGCCGCGACCGTCGCGCAACGCGTCGAGGACGAGCTGCGCCGCGACCGGGAGGCGCGGGAGGAACGGCGGCGGGCCGAGGAGCACGCCGCGGCACGGGCGGCGGCCGAGGAAGCGGCCGAGGAGGCGGAACGCGAACGCCTGGAGGCGGAACACGAACGCCGGACGGCGGTGCTCGGCGAGGCGGCGGACCGGCTCGACGTCGTGCACCGGTCCGCACGGGACGCGGCGGACGAGGCCCGCGAGCTCGCCGACACCGGACTCGCCGGGCGGATCGAGGAGGCCCTGCGCGCCGCCGCCGCGCACCTCGAGGCGGGCGCGGCGGACGAGGCCCTCACGGCGGTCGCGGCCCTGGAGGAACTGCTCCCCGAGGCGGAGGCCCGCCTGGACGAACTGCAACTGGCCCACACCCGCCGGATGGACCTGGGGCAGGCACTGCAGGACGCCATGCTCGGCGAGGGGTTCGCCTTCCTCGGCGGCGAGGACCAGGGCGAGCGCCTGGTCCTGCGCTTCGAGCGGCCCAGTGGAGCGAGCTACGAGACGACGATCGCCACGGACACCGGCGGCACACCCGTACTCGTCTACCACGTGGACGGTGAGCCCGACGTGACCCTGGAGCCGGCGCCCGAGGGCGCGGTCTGCGACCGCACGGAGGACCTCCTGGAGCGGGTGCACGAGATGGTCGGCGAGCAGGACGGCTTCGTTCCCGGCGAGCTCACCTGGCAGGGCAAGCCGCCCTCGCGGCAGGCCGGACGGCTGCCGGGCGCGGAGGAGTGGCGGTGGACGCGGTGAGCACGGTCGACTGGGGGAAGCGGGCGAACGGCGCCGGCGGCACGGGTGCCCGGCCGGCCGCGCGTCCTGACCACCCGGGCGGCACCGCCCGGGACGGCGAGCCGGCCGCCGCGGACGGCATGATGCCGCTGTGGGCCGTCTCCCTCGGGTGGGAGCTGCGGCGCGGGCGCCAGGTGATCCTGAACGGGCAGATCAGGGACCGCTGGTGGTTCGAGGACCGGCCCGCCTCCTTCCGGCAGGTGGTCGCCGGGATGCTGGAGACACGCGGCGCGGAGGTGGTCGGCTGGTGGGACCCGGTCGCCGGGCTCACCTTCCCGCTGCCCGGCCACGCCGATCGCTTCGACCGCCTCACCGCCGGCCTCCCGGCCGACGGGACCCGCGGGACCGGCGGCGGCCCCGCACCGTCCGGGAGACCCGACGGCACGCCCGGCACGGGCCGGGCACCCCGCGACACCGAACACGGCGGCGCACCGGGCGGTGTGCCCGGCGCCGCGGACCCCGGCGCACGCGGCGGCGGGGCGGACGGCTCGGGCCGATCGCCCGTGGACGGTCCCGTCCGCCCGCCGGCCGACGGAACGGCGGCCCGGCCCTGGGAGGGACGCGGCACGGCGGACGCGGCGGGCGACGGCACGTCCCGCACCGCGAGCTCCCGGCGCGGTGACGAACGGCAGCGCGGCCGGGACCGCCTGCTGACCCCGCGGACGCCGGGCCGGCCCCGTACCTTCGACGACGTCGTCGCCACCGTGCACCGCCTCGTCGCCTCGCCCGACACGGCCACGGCCTTCGTCTTCGAGGACGTCGACCACCACCTCCCGCCCGGCCAGCCCGATTCGCACCTGGGCTATCTGCGGTTGCGCGCCGCGATGACGGACGCGGTGTCCCCGCGCTCCGCCACCGGACCCGCCCCGCACGCCCGCAACGCCGTCCTGTGCGCGGTGGGCGACGTCGGACGGCTGCCCGGCTGGTTCCACCTGGAGGACCCGCGGATCGCGACCCTGCACATCGGCCCGCCCGACCCCAGCGAGCGACGCCTCTGGCTGACCTGGCTGCGACGGCACTTCAACGGCGCTCAGGACGCCTCGCGCGCCGACCTCGAGGCACTGGTCGGCGCCACCGACGGCATGGCGGGCTGGGACATCGAGGCCCTCGCCCGGACCTCGTGGCTGCGCAGAGTGCCCCTGGGCAAGCCGGACAAGCTGCTGGAGCAGCACCGGCTCAACGTGAGCGTCGATCCCTGGACCCAGCTCGACCGGGAGACCGTGGCCGGTGCCGCCGCGGTGCTCGGGACCCGGGTGGTCGGCCAGTCCACGGCGGTGGACGCCGTCGCGTCGGCCCTCCAGTCCGCCTTCGTCGGCGTCGACTTCGGCACCTCGGGGACCGCCCGCCCCCGGGGCGCGTTCTTCTTCGTGGGTCCCACCGGCGTCGGCAAGACCGAACTCGCCAAATCCGTCGCCGAGCTGATGTTCGGTGACCAGAGCGCCTACGCCCGGTTCGACATGAGCGAGTACCAGCAGGAGCACGCCGCCGAGCGCCTCGCGGGCGCGCCACCGGGCTACATCGGCTACGAACAGGGCGGCGAGCTGACCCGCAGGGTGCAGGAACGGCCGTTCAGCGTGCTGCTCTTCGACGAGATCGAGAAGGCGCACCCCAAGGTGCTGGACAAGTTCCTGCAGATCCTGGAGGACGGCCGGCTCACCGACGGACGCGGCCAGACCGCGTACTTCTCCCAGTGCCTGATCATCTTCACCTCCAACACGGGCGCCGACGCCGTGCGGGACCTGCTGAGCGAGCGCGACGGCGAACTCCCCTACGCCGCGCTGCGGGCGCACTTCACCAGAGCGGTGGAGGAGAAGTTCCGGCAGATCGGCAGGCCGGAGATCTACGGACGGCTCAAGCCCGGCGTGGTCGTCTTCGACATGCTGCGCCGCGAGCACACCGTCCGGATCGCCGACCGGCTGCTGGGACAGCTCGGCGAGTCGGTGCGCGAACGGCACCGGGTCGAGCTGGTCCACGACACGGGGACCCTGCACCCGTGGATCACCGAGCGGATGGCGGACCCCGAGCACCAGGCGTACGGCGGACGGCAGATCCGCAACGAACTCGAACAGGTGCGCGCGGCCGTCGTGCGCCACCTGCTGGAGCACCGGCCGGCCCCGGGCACCCGGATCCGGGTGGGCGTCGCGGCCGACGGCACGGTGTGCGTCACGGCCGACGGGACCGCGCCGGCCGTGCGGGAAGGAGACGGGGGAGCATGATCGGCATCGACCTCGGGCACCGTTTCGGACGCGTCGGACGGATCGGCCCCGACGGCGGCCCGGCCGTGGACGCGACCGAACTCGACGGCGTGGACGGCGTCCGCGACCCACAGCGCGCGCTGCCCCTGCTGTTCGGGCCCGCCCCGAGCGGCACGGCCGCCGCCGCGGCGGAACCGGACCGGCAGGCGGTCCTCGGCATACCCGCGTCCGGCGGGCGGGAGGACGAACTGCGGCGCGCGGCCGAGAGCGCCGGGCTGGACGTCGCCCGCGTGGTCCCGGACCCGGTGGCCGTGGCGCTGCACTACGGCGCGGTCTCCGAGGGCGTGGACCGTACGGTGCTGGTCTGCGACCAGGGGGCGACGACGCTCGACCTGACCGTCCTGGCCATCACGCCCGACCTCACGGTGCGCGTCGTGCGGACCCGCAGCCACCCGCTCGGCGGTGACGACTGGGACGCGGCACTCGCCGCTCTCCTCGCCGGCCGGCTGCCGGACGGGGTGGACCCGCGCCGGGCGGCGGAGCTCCTGCGGCACGCGCCGGGCGGTTCGGACCGCGTCACCGGGACCGTGGCGGACGGGACGGGTGGCCGGCACCGACTGGACCTGGACCGTGCCGACTTCGAGCGGGCCGTGACGCCACTGAGGGAGCGGGCCCTCGCCGCCGTGGCCGGGGAACTGTCCACGGCGGAACCCGCGGTGGACACCGTCCTGCTGGCCGGCGGCCTGTGCGCGATGCCCGGCCGGCGGGCCGAGATCGAGGAGCTGCCGGCCGCCCAGGGCCTCACGGTCCGCTGCCACCTGCCCGAACTCGCCGTCGTACGAGGGCTGCTGGAGCTGCGCGACTTCGGTGTCCTGCGCATCGTCACCGGCCCCGCCGCCGGCCCGGCCCGGACGGACGACCGGTACCTGCTGCCGGACGCCCTCACCGCCCCCGCTCCCGTACCGGACCCCGTACCGGACCCGGACCCCCGCCCGTGGCAGCCGCTGCCCGAGGACCCCGAACCGGAAGCGCGCCGGGACGCCCCGCCGCCCGCCCCGGCCGGTACGCGCCAGGTCCCCGCCACACCCCCGAGGACAGCCGAGGACGGACGTCCCCCGCGCCCCGGTCACCCGCGCCCGCCGGCTCCGGACACCGGTCCTCCGCCCGCACCCTCCACGCCCTCCACCGTCCCCGGCCCCCGCCCCGCGCCGGAGGACTCACAGCCGTCCCCGGCCGCCCCCGGACCCGCCGGGCCGGCCCGGCCTCGCGCCGCCGCCCAGGAGCCGCGGCCGGACCCGTACGCCTCCCACCCCGTCGATCCCCCCGCCCCAAGCCCCGCCGGTCCGCCCGCCGGTCCGCCCGCGGACCCGCGGGCCCACCTCGCGCTCCCGGTCGGCCGGCTCCAGGCCCTGCGCCGCGGCGACCACCTCCTCGTCCTGTGGGCCTGGCCCGACGGCGCCCTCAGCGCCCGCGTCCGCTGGCGCCGCGAGGGAGGCACCGCCGGACCGGACGGCGTACCGAGGGACGGCGACATGATCTGCCGGCGCCGGGTCTACGAACACGACGGCGGCCTCGAACTGGCCGTCGGCCGGGACGCGGTCACCCTCACCGTCGAGGCCCTGGTCGCGGACTCCGGCGCGGACTGCGAGGGCGCCTCGTCGCTGCTCGTGCCCGCTCAGGCGCCCGTGGTGGAGTACGAGCCGAGCGTGCGCCGGCGCCTCAAGGGCCGGGTCGCGTCGGTCGCCTTCACCTCCGTGACCGGCTGCGACCTGCCCGCCCTGCGCATCGTCCACAGCCTCGGCCGGTTCCGCCCCACCAGCACCGCCGAGGGCACCGTGCTGCACGAGGTGCCCGCGCAGCGACTGCCCGCCGGCACCCCGCTGACCGTGGAGTTCCCCCTGCCCGCCACCCGGGGCCCCTCCTGGCTGGTCTGCTTCCCCGCGGACGGCAACGCCGCCACCGACGCCGCCGTCGAGATCCGCCCGACGGCGCTGCACAGACTGCGAGTGACCTGATGGCCAGACGACTCACCTGCCCGTACTGCTACGAGAACTTCGCCCCGCGCGAGATCCGCTTCCGCTGCAACTGCCGCCTCAGCCGGACCGGCAAACAGTGCCGGCGCGTGCGCGACGAGGTGCTGGACGAGCGCAGGGGCCCGCGCCCCAGCCACGACCTCGGCCCGGTCTTCGCCGCGGACGGCCGCAGACCGACGGCCGTGTGCCCGGGGTGCGACGGCGAGAGCACCTACCGGATCTGCCCGGTGTGCCACTCGGAACTGCCCGTCCAGTTCGGCAGGGTGGACAGCCGTCTGATCGCCATGGTCGGTGCGAAGGCGTCCGGCAAGACCGTCTACATGACGGTGCTGCTGCACGAGATGAAGCACAGGGTCGGCGAGGCGTTCGGGGCGGCTCTGATGGGCCTGGACGACGCGACGATGCGCCGCTACAGCGCCGACTACGAGGACCGCCTCTACCGCGACAACCAGATGTTCCCCGGCACCCAGACCGCGTCCACCAACCTCAACCGGGTGGACCCGCTGGTCTTCCGCTTCAGCCTGCACCGGCGCACCCTCCTCGGCGAACGCCCGCAGCACACCGTCCTGTCGTTCTTCGACACCGCGGGCGAGGACTTCAACTCCCGGGAGAGCGTGGAACTCAACACCCGTTACCTCACCGGCGCCGACGGCATCGTCCTGCTGCTGGACCCGCTGCAGATGCGCGACGCCCGCGACAGCGCCCTGCCGGGCACGCCGATGCCCGGCACCGAGGGCCTCGACGCGCCCATGGACCTCCTGTCCCGCGTCACCGGCCTGCTGCTCGCACCCCGCGGCGGCCGGCCCGCGCAGAAGATCGACACGCCGATCGCGGTGGTCTTCTCGAAGATGGACGCCTTCTGGCACCTGCTGGACGCCGGCAGCCCGCTGCGCGACCACGCACCGCCCAGCGCCCGCTTCGACGTGGGCGACAGCCTCAGCGTCCACGAGGAGGTGCGCAGGCTCCTCAAGGACTGGGACGGCGTCCAGATCGACCAGCTCCTGGAGAACCACTACACGCGCTACCGGTACTTCGGCGTCTCCGCCCTCGGCCGCAACCCCACCCCCGACGCCCGGGTCGCCCCCACCGGCATCCAGCCCTACCGGGTGGCCGACCCGTTGCTGTGGCTGCTCTCCGAGTTCGGTTCGGTGCCGAAGGCGGGACGCGGATGACCGGCGAGGCCGCGCCCCCGCGGCCGGCCGGCCCGGCGGCGCGCTTCCAGCAGCTGTACTACACCTCCTGCGAGCACGGGCTCAGCGGTTTCTCCGGGTTCCAGTTCAACGCCGTCAGCGCGGGCGTCAGCGCCGAGACCCGGCACGCCGTGGAGGCCCTCGCGGGATACGAACCGCCGCGCTCCATGGTGGAGTCGGACACCCCGGAACTGCTCGAGCGCTGCCCGGTCAACCTCTGCTACCGGCCCCACGACCCCCGGGGCCGGGCCGCCACCGTGCTGTGCGTGCGGTACGTGGGCCGGGACTCCGCCCGCCGCTTCGGCAACTACTTCGCCCACGCCCTGCACAGCGAGGACTTCCCGGCGGCCGGCGGCGGGATGCTCGGGATCGAGCTGTGGGACTCGCCGGTGTGGACCCGCGCCACGTCCCCGCACACCGAGATCCCGGTGCTCGCGGCGACGCCCCCGCGCGGCCCGCTCGGCCCCGGGGCGGTACGCGACTTCCTCCGCTCCCACCCGCACGCGGCGCGGCTGCCGGAGCTGCTGGCCGCCGTGTTCGCCGCCCTCACCGAGCACGGCTCGGTGGTGGTCGTCGACGAGTCGACCGGCCGGATCGCGCACTGGTTCGCCGCCGTCTCCTACCTGCTGCCGCCCCCGCTGGCCCGCCGCCTCTCCTTCGCCACCTACGTCTTCCGGCCCGCCCGCAGCAGGCTGCACCTGATCGGCACGGTGCCCGAGGCACCGCTCGACTTCGGCACGGACGACGAGGCCGCCTACACCGTCTTCGACTTCTCCCGGGGCCGTTTCCCCGAGGTCGCCGTCCCCCGCCTGGTGCCGCTGCTCACCCGGATCGGCGTCGGCTCCGTCCGGCCCGTCTGGTCCTGGACGGCGGACTACGTCCACGGCCGGGAGGAGACACCGGACGACTGGTACGCCCCCGTCGCCGCCGCGGCGGCCTCGGGCGGCATCGCCCTCACCGGCGCCGACGTGCGCGCGGTGATCGGCTGGCTGGCCGACGCCGACCACCTGGGGGCGCGACGGGCCGCCGTCGCCGCCGGCCTGCACCGCGAGTACCGGGACCTGGACGAGGGGCAGTTGGCGGTGCTCAGCGCCGCCGCGAAGGCGGGCGGCGACCCGGCCGCGCACCGGGAGATCGAGGGCAAACTGCACGAGTCCCGGATGCGGGCCCACATGACCGGTGCCGAGGACGCCACCGCACCCGTGCCGCTCACCGACCCGGCGGAGCGCGAACGGGCCACCGTCCTGTGGGAACGGCTGCTGCGGACGGAGGCCACCACGGCCCGGCAGCGGGTGCGGCTGCTGCTCTGGGCGCACGGCGCCCGCCTCACGCCGGCACCGGACCTCGTCGAACGCGAGACGCTCGCCCTGGCCCGCGCCCTGCTCGGTTCCGCCACTCCGGGCCCCGGCCTGCGGCGAGAGGTGGTGGACCTCGTCGAGGGGGTGCCGCGGATGCGGGAGGCCCTGGCGGAGGCGGTACAGGAGGCCCTGGAGGAGAGGGACGGGCAGGAGCAGCTCTTCACGCGGTTCCCCGCCGACCTGCTCGGTGAACGGGACCTGCGCGACCGCCCGCTGCTCCTGGAGCACCACTGGCGGGCACGGGCCGAACGGGAACCCTCGCGCACGGTCGAGATCATGTTCGCGATCCTGGAGCTCCGCGGCCGGACCTCACCCGACGCCGAACTGCTGCGAGGCCTGTGGCGGCACCCCTCACGGACCTGGACCCACCAGGAGGCACTGCGGATCGCCCGGGGGCTGTCCGGCGCGGGGCACGTGGACGAGGCGGTCGGCGAGTGGTTCGACCGCGCGGTCAACCAGCGGATCGACGACGAGGCAGACCTGTCGGCCTGCCTGCGGCTGTGCGAGACGCTCTCCTCGCCCGGGTGCTTCGCCTGGCTGCCGCCGTCCGCGCAGGAACGCGTCCGGACCGTCCTCGAACTGGACCGGGCGCTGCGCGAGGAACGCGAGGCCACCGAACTCGCCCTCGCGTTCGACGTCCCGGGCACCGCCCTGTGGACCGCACCGCAGGCACTGAGGCGGTACCGCCTGGTGCCGGCCATGCTGGCCCTGCCCGCCGATGTCGGCCGGCTCCGCGACGAGCTCCCCGGCTTCAGCCACTCGCTCGCCGAGCGGTACCTCGTGGCCGTGCACCGGGCGGCGACCGGCGCCGGGCGGATCGACGACGTCCTGCTCGGCCACGTCGCCGCCGTGACCGCGCTGCCCACGGTCACCGGACGGCTTCCGCAGACACAGCGGGAACTCGTCCACGAGATCCGCCACCACACCGGCAAGTACTGGCGGACCGACGACCTGAGACGGCTGGAGGACGCGGTACGCCCCCACCACCCGGGGCTCGCCGACTTCTACCGGGAGTACGCCGAGGCCCGCCTGAGCGGCACGCGGAAGCTGGTCCGGAAGATGCGGCTGCCCCGCCGCGTTGGCAAGGACGGCTCCCCGGACGAGAAGAAGGGACGGTGACGTCCGGTGGCCGAGATCATCGTCTGGGTCCTCGTACCCGTGCTCTACCTCGCCGTGCTCTCCGTCTACCTGACGGTCGCCCCGGCCGTCGTGCTGCTGCGCGGTCTCGCGCTGGCGGCGGAGCTCCTGTGGGGCCACGTCCGGCTGCTGATCGGCGTCCTGTACCGGCGCACCCCCGAGTTCCGGACGCTGCCGCCCTACCGTCCGCAGGACGAGGACGTGAAGGCGTACCGCAACTACTTCTTCGGACCGGGCTTCCGCGACCTGCGCCAACTCCTCACACTGGAGCGGCGGTCGTACGCGCGGACCGTCGGTGACTCCTTCCGTGCCGTGACCTCGGGACAGTTCGTCGCCCCGGCGCGGCACCGGGCGGTCACGGTGCCGTACGGGCTGACGCTGTACCTGGGCCTGTGCCTGGGCGCCGTCCTGGCGCTGCCCCCGCTCGCCGCGCTGCTGGCGCTGCACGGACTCGTCCTCGTCCTGCTGACGGGCGGGGCCCGACTGGTCGCCGGCACCCTGAGGGCCGTCGACCGGATCGTGCTGTGGGCCAAGCGGCTGCGCACCGGGATGCTCTGCCCGCACTGCTTCGAACGCGTCCCCTACCCGGCCTACGACTGCCCCCGCGCGACCTGCCGGCGCCGGCACGCGGACATCCGGCCGGGCACCTACGGCGTCTTCCGGCGCCGCTGCGAGTGCGGGCAGCGCATGCCGACCCTGCTGATGCTGATGAGCAGGGACGAGCGGCTCCAGGCGTACTGCGTGCACCCGCACTGCGGGAAGCCGATGAACACCGACGCCGGACACATGCCCGAAGTGGTCCTTCCGCTGATCGGCGGACGGGCCGCGGGCAAGACCCAGCTGATGGCGGCGATGCTGCTGACACTGGAGAACGCGGCGGCGGACGGCGGCCCGGCCCTCACCCTCGCCGACGACGAATCGGACGCCAAGTACCAGGTACTGCGCGAGGTACTGCGGATGAGGGGTCACACCCTCGCCACCCAGAAGGAACTGCCCCGGGCGCACTCCTTCGTCCTCGGCACCGGCCGCACCGAGCGGCTGGTGCACCTCTTCGACACGGCGGGTGAGCGGTTCGTCGACCGCGACGAGACGGACGCGCTGCGCTACGCCCGGGCCGCCCGCACCTTCGTCTTC
This sequence comes from Streptomyces sp. NPDC018964, assembly GCF_044390325.1. Taxonomy (NCBI): domain Bacteria; kingdom Bacillati; phylum Actinomycetota; class Actinomycetes; order Kitasatosporales; family Streptomycetaceae; genus Streptomyces; species Streptomyces sp. NPDC018964. The sequence continues at coordinate 159,976 of NZ_JBIRYZ010000005.1, read as the reverse complement.
GTCCTCGACCCCATGGCGGTGAAGGCCTTCTGGACCTCGCTCGAACCCGCGCCGGGTCCGCTGCTGGACCGCACCCTCGCCTCGACGGTCGATCCGGAGGAGGTCTACGGCCGGTCGGTGCAGGCGGTGGCCGCGATGGACGCGCCGCTGAAGCGTTCGCGCCTGGCCGTCGCCATCAGCAAGACGGACCTGCTCGCCGGGCACGGCCTGGTGCCCAACAGCCTCGACGACAGTGACCGCGCCCGCGCCTGGCTCAGCGACGGCCTCGGCCTGCGCAGCCTCGTGCAGGCGATGGAGCTGGACTTCCAGGAGGTCCGTTACTTCTGCACGGCCGCGGTCGCCGACGAGGACGCCCGGGTGGACGCCAGCATCACCCGGTTCGTCGACTGGTGCCTGCGGGGTTGAGGACGGCACCGTACGCGCGGGAACGCGTCGGCGGGAGACCCGCGCCGCGCCCTCACCGGCACGGCACGACTCCGGTGCGGGCGGTGGCGTCTGCCCCGTGGGCGCGGCGTACGGCCGTTCGGTACGGGGGCGGTCGCCCACGTGGTGCCGCGACGCGGGGCTTCGGCCGGCACGGGGATGCGCGCCGGCCGCACCCGCGCCCGTGACACCCCGGCCCGGCTACCGGGAACGACGGCCGGCCGGCGGGTCGCCGGCCGTGCGGACGGCCTCGGCGATCCAGGCCATGGCTTCGGGCACGTCGAAGTTGCCGGCGTGCGGCTGGTTCCAGGCGAGCCGGTGGTCGAGGTCCTCGACCTGCTGGTCCGCGGCGAGCGCCCGGTCGAGGTTGACCGACACCGTGAAGGAGGTGTCCCGGTCGCGGGTGCCGTGGCGGACGTACCAGTTCGGCGCGGTGTCGGCGCGGGTGCCGATGAAGTCCATGGGGTTGATCAGGTGGACCTGGTCGTCGACGGTGGTGCTCCTCCTGCTCGTGTACTGCTTCCAGGTCAGCCCGGTGTCGTCGAGGCCGCTGCCGTCGCCGGCGACGTCGTTGTGGTTCCAGCCGTACTCGGTGTAGTTCATGTACGTCTGCGTCGGCGGGCCGAAGAGGTTGGTCTCGGTGCGGCTGGTGGTGTTCCCGTCGACGCCCGCCGCGTCGAAGGCCGGGGTCGTCTTCAGTGTGGCCTGGGTGGCGACGAAGGCGAGGTACTTCGTCATGTCGACGGAGCGCACCGTGCGGGTGGCGGTGTCGACGTCGATCCAGTCGTTGACGTACGACGTGGTGGTGCCCCTCGACGTGATCTCGAAGGTGCCGCCCAGCGGCGGGATCGTGTGGGCGGGGTCCGCCTCCAGGTAGGTCTCCGCGGAGCGGACGACCTCCTCCTCGATGGCGTCGAGCATGGTCGCGGCGGTGAGCCGGGAGCCGTCGGGGTTGCGCAGGTTGAGGCTCTTCTCGTACGCCGCGAACCGGGCCGCCATCTCCGCGGCCCCCTCGGGCGAGGTGTTCTGCCCGGTGGTGTCGCGGGTGCCGAGGGCGTTGTAGAGCCACTCGTAGGCGATGTCGGCGTTGCCGAGGTCGGTGATCGGGCAGTAGGCGTTGACGGCGAAGACGTCGTCGCGCAGGGTGCTGCGCCCCTTGGCGTCGACGCCGGCGGCGCCGATCGCGGCGAGGTACGGGGCGTACTCGGCGCTGTTGCCGGAGGCGCCCAGGATCGACGCCAGCGCGCCGCCGCCGCTGGTGCCGTTGACGACGATCCGTTCGGCGCTGCCGGGCATCGCGGTGTCGTTGAGGCGCAGGTAGCGCACGGCGGCCTTGGCGTCGACCACCGCCGCGGGGGCCTTGCCGGGGGACGAGCCGTCGGCGCCGACCAGTCCGCGGCTGCGGTTGGCGACGTCGACGAAGACGTATCCGGCCTTCAAGGCGGCGCCGACGTTGCTGGTCGAACTGTCGTAGGAGGAACCGGCGGTCACGCTCGCCCGTAGGTAACTGGCCATCCAGCCACTGTTGTTCACGGCGAAGTAGATGGGCGCCCGCTGGTCGCCGAAGGCGCTCTCGGGGACGAACACGTTCATGCTCTGGTAGCCGCAGGCGGTGTCGGTGATGGTGGTGCTGCCCCCGGTGGGACCACCGGACTGCTGTGCCGCGGCGGCGACCGGGTTCGCGACGTAGCAGATCTCCTTGTACCAGCGCACGGTCACGGGACGGCCGTCGACGGTGACGGTGATCGTCGTGTAGCCGGAGGAGTCGAAGGCGAGCGCCGCGTCCTGGGGGTCCGCGGCAGGGCCACGGCTCTGCGCGGGGGCGGCCGCCGCGACGGTGGCCGGTACTACGACGGACGTGAGGACGAGGGAACCCGCGAGCGCCACGCCTCTCAGGAGGCGTGTGCGGATCACGGGGCGTTCCGCCCGCACGCTCGTCGGGTGGGCGAGTGCGTCACGTCCGTGGGAAGCGGTCAGCCGCTGCATGGGTCTCCCCTCATCGAGCACCAGGTGCTCCGCCGATGCCTCGGGGTCAAGGCGTGACGCACGCTACAAGATTGTCAACAATATGCCCAGCAATCTAGCGGGCATTTTTTCCCGGAGCTCTCGGACCGTGTGCGATGCGGATGCGTACGGTCGTGCACACTGAGAATGTACGACCGTACGCTCCGCCTGTAGGCTCCCCGCATGACTGTCGACGTACTGCAGCAGCCCACCCGGGCCGACCGGCGGGCCCGTGCGGCCGTGGCCGTGCTGTTCCTCACCAACGGGGCGCTGTTCGCCAACCTGCTGCCGCGGTATCCGCAGATCAAGGCCGATCTCGGCATCGGGAACGCCGCCTACGGGCTCGCCGTCGCGGCGTTCCCGACCGGTGCCATCGCCGCGGGCCTGGCGGCGGGAGTGCTCGTCCGCCGGCTGGGGTCGGCCCGCGTCGCGGTGGCCGGCACCCTGCTGACCGGCGCGGGAGTCCTCGCCGCGGGCCTGGCCGACTCGGTGGCCGTGTTCGCGGCGGCGCTGTTCCTGGCCGGGGCCATGGACGCGATCACGGACGTCGCGCAGAACGCCCACGGCCTGCGGGTGCAGCGCCGCTACGGACGCTCCATCATCAACTCCTTCCACGCCATCTGGTCCATCGGTGCCGTCACCGGAGGAGCCATGGCCGCCGGCGCGGTCGCCCTGGACCTGTCCCGGGGGCAGCACCTGCTCGTCTCGGGCGTGGTGTTCGGGATCGCCGCCTGTGCCGCCCTGCGCCACTGCCTGCCCGGGCCCGACACCGAGCCGGCCGGGGAAGGAGGGGGCGCCGCGGACGGCGACCCGCGGCGGGCGCGGAACACGACGGCCTCCCGGCGCACCGGGTACGTGCTCACCGCTCTCGTCCTCATCGCCACCGCCGGCACCCTCGTCGAGGACGCGGGCAACTCCTGGGCCGCGCTGTACCTCGCCGACTCCCTGGACGCGTCGGTGACACTGGCCGCCTGCGGATTCATCGCCCTGGTCGGAGCGCAGTTCGTCGGCCGCCTGATCGGTGACCGGCTCGTGGACCGGTTCGGCCAGCGGCGGGTGGCCCGCGCCGGCGGGGCCGTCGCCGCGGCCGGCATGGGCCTGGCGCTGGCCGTCCCCACGGTGCCGGGGACGGTCCTCGGCTTCGCCGCGGCGGGATTCGGCGTGGCGACCCTCGTACCCGCGGCGATGCACGAGGCCGACGAACTGCCCGGCCTCAAGCCCGGATCGGGACTCACCCTCGTCTCCTGGCTCATGCGCCTGGGCTTCCTGTGCTCCCCGCCCGTCGTCGGACTCGTCGCCGACGCGGCCGGCCTGCGCACGGGCCTGCTCGTAGTACCCCTGGCCGGACTCCTCGTCGTCCTGCTCGCCGGGGTGCTGCGCCCCCGGCGACGCTGAGACACCGGGCGGAAACGGCTCCGGGCCGGAACGGCGCCGGGCACACGGAGCCTGCGGCGTCCGCTGTCCGCGGTCACGAGGCGGAGCCCACACCCGCCGCGGATCAGCCGGGCAGCACGCCGAGGAGTGCGGCCCCCACGGCGGCGAACAGCGCGGTGACCGCCGGGGCCGACCCGCGCAGGCGCCCCCGGGCCACCTGCGCGAGGGCCGTCGCGGCGAGCGTGGGCCACAGAATGCCCAGCGCGGCCTGGCCCACGGTGAAACGCTGCGTGATCAGGGCCCCGACGACGTACCCGACGGCCGCCGCCACCACGGCCACGGTGAAGTCGGGGCCGTAGGGATCCCAGGGGGCGGGAGAGCCGGCCGTGTCCGCGGACCGGCGCCTGCTCCGGACGGACCGGACGATCACGGTGATCACCGCCACGGCGGCGACCGCGGTCCACAGGACGGTGGGAACGACGAGGAGGGGACTGGGGGAACTCATGGGAAATCCTTCCCGCAGGCCCGCTCCGGCCGGGAGCCTCCCGGCCGGAGCGGGCCGTCGTACGGATGGGGCGGGGGCCGCCGACCGCTCAGGGCCGGTGGTCCCGGGGGGTCACGGCTTCGTCTTGATGCACTTGTCGTAGACGGCGTCCAGGCTGAGGATCGCGGAACCCGACGTGATCATCATGGTGGCCGGGCGCTGCATGCGCAGGTAGCGGGTACGGGCGCTCATCACCCGCGAGATCGCGGCACGGATGCCGCCCCACCGGCGGATGACCTGCCGGATCCGGCGCACCTTCGCCGCCGACTTCGGCAGCTCCTTCCTCAAGGAACTGCTCTTGGACTGTACGACCCGCCCTTCTCACCGCGTTCTTGCAGTATCTTCCTGCCCCTGCCGTCGGGGAGGAGTTCCACCGTGAGCCGCCAGGCGTCGGGCGCCAGGTCCGGCTGCTCCGGTGCGGCGTACCGGCCACGTACCGTCGCAGGAACAGGCGGTCGTCCTCCAGCAGCCGGAGGCCGACGTCGTGGGTCCGTCGCCCCGACTCGTCATAGGCCCACTGCCCGACGAAGTGGTCACGCCAGGCGACGAGACGGGCCTCCGCGGGGATCGCGCGCCCGGGGACCCGGTGCAGCACCACATAGGGGTCCCCGGCCCTGTCCCGTTCCTCCGCCTCCGCCCGCGTCAGCGGCCCGATCGCGCGGTGGGCGCCGGCGTCCCAGCCCTCGGCGTAGGAAACCGTCACCTCGTCCTTGCCCATGCCTCGGCCTTCCGGTTGGTTCCGGCCCTTCGAGGACGAACCGCAACCTGTCGATCATCTTCCGGGCAGCGTAATCCGCGGCTCGGACAACGGACTTCACGGTGCTTTTCGGCGCAGTGGTGCACGCCCCTCGCCGCCGTCCCCGAGGCGCGTTTTTACGTTGCCAACTTGTGCTTCCGAGTGGACAGTTGATGACTCCAGCATCACGTTCGCACCTGAAGGGCAGCAGAGATGAGAGTGACACTGGCCGTCGACGCCGAGGACGCGGCCGGAGCTTTGGACGATCTCTACGCGTGGCTCCGCCAGGACCCGGATCTGCGCGCGTTCGTCCGCCGGGAGGTTCCCGCCACGCCGCCGAGCGGGGCCATGGGTGCCCTGGGGGAGCTGGTCTCGCTGCTGCTGGCTCCCGGCGGTCCGACGGCGGCCCTGGGGGCGGCCGTCGTGGTGTGGCTGCAGGGCCGCCGGGGCACTCAGACCGTCACCCTCAGCCTGCCGGACGGCACCCAGGTCGTGGTCTCCTCGGAGAAGGTGCGCGGCCTGACCGCCGAAGGCGCCAGTGAGCTGGCCGAACAGGTCGCCGCAGCGCTCCGGCAGGACCGGCACCCACCGGCGGAGCGGGAAACGCCGAGGCCGCAGGAAGCACAAGGCGTCCAGGAGACACGGGGCACGGCGGGGGACGACGGCCGCGTCGGCCCCTCACGGGACGCGGGCTGACCATGGCCGCGGGGGACGCGCCGACTCCACCGGCCGGAACGGATCTGGCGGCGGCCGGCTGCCATGCGCTGGTGGTCGGGACGGCCACCCATCCGGGACGGCTGCTGCCCGCCCTGCCGTCCGCCCTCCGGTCGGCGCGGGACGTGGCCGAGACCCTGAGCACGGTGTGCGGCATGGGCGACCGGGTCACGCTCCTCACCGATCCGGCGTCGCCGAGCGACGTCCTGGAGGCGCTGGCGACGGTCATCGGCCGGGCCGAGCCCACCGAGCAGCGGTACGAGCGCGGAACCGTCCTCCTCTACTTCGTCGGGCACGGGCTGCGCGGACCCGGCGGGCGGCTCTACCTGGCGACGGCGAGGACCAAGTCCCAGACCGACACGGCGCACTCCGTCCCCTACACGGAGGTCGAGCGCTACCTGAGCGACGCCGCCGCCGACCCGGTCGTGATCCTCGACTGCTGTTTCGCCGGAAACGCGCGGGAGCCCGGCCGGCCGGCCGCCGCGAACCCGTTCGCCGGTGCCCGGCCCGACGGCAGCTACCTGCTCGCCTCGGCGATGCGCGACGCCCTGGCGTACGCCCCGCGGGGCGCGGAGCACACCCTCTTCAGCGGCCACCTGCTCGACCTGCTGCGGGAGGGCGACGCCGGCGCTCCGAAGCGGCTGACGCTCGGCGGCGTCTACCGGCTGCTCGACCAGCGGCTCCAGGGCAGCGCCGCTCGCCCGTACGGCGGTGGCACCGCGCGCATGGGCGAGCTGACCCTCGCCGTCAACCGGCGGTACGAACCGCTGCCGGGCCCGCACACCGGACAGCGGGCGGCCGACGCCCCGGACCCCGACGCCGTCTGCCCCTACCCCGGCCTCCTTCCCTTCCTCCCCGAGCAGCACCGGCTCTTCTTCGGCCGCGAGGAGCTGACCCGGGAACTGCTGCGCCGTGTCGAACAGGCGCGCCCCGGTGAGCCGGTGGTCCTGGTGGGACCGTCGGGGGTCGGCAAGTCCTCGCTGCTGCGGGCCGGGCTCGGCGTGGCCGCGGAACAGGCGGGTCTCGGTCCCGTGCGGCTGGTGCCGGCGCCGGGCGAGCGGCCCTTCCACCGGCTCGCCGAGGAGTGGGCGGCGGCGGTGGGCAGGACGCCTTCCGACGTCGTACGGGATCTGGAACGCGGACGCTTCAGCCGGCCCGCGGCGACGGAGGACGGGTCCGGGGCCGGGCAGGCGCCGCGTCTCCTCGTCGTCGACCAGCTCGAGGAGTACTTCACGCTCTGCTCGGACGACGCCGAACGCGAGCGGTTCGCCGCCGCCCTCACCGCGGGAGCGGACGAGGCGGGGGTCGAGGGCGCGACGTCCGGTCCGCGGATCGTCCTGGCGCTGCGCGCCGACTACTACGGCGACGCCCTGGGCGACCCCCGTCTGGCGCCCGTCGTGCGGGCGGGCCACTTCGCCGTGCCCGCGCTGGACGACCAGGAGGTCGAGGCCGCGATCGTGCGCCCGGCGGAGTACGCGGGCCTGCGGTGGGAGGAGGGCGTGCCGCAGCTCCTGCGGCGCGACGTGAACGAGGAGCGGCGCACCACGGGTGACGCCGCGGCACTGCCCTTCCTGGCCTACGCCCTCCCCGAGATCTGGCTGCGGCGCCGGGGGACGACGCTCACGTACGCCGGATACGCGGCCGCCGGCGGCATACGGGGCGCGGTGGCCACGGCCGCGGAGAGGATCCACGACTCCCTCGACGACGCCGGCCGCACGGCTCTGCGGAGCCTCCTGCTGGCCATGGTCCACGTCGTCGACGGCGAGGGGCGGCTGGTCCGCCGCCGGGTGCCTCCGGCGGAGGCGGCCGGGAACGAGGACCTGCTGCGCCGGCTCGCGGACGCCCGCCTGGTCGTCGTCGACGAGGAGGGCGGGGCGCAGCTCGGCCACGATTCGCTGCTGCACGCGTGGACGAGGCTGAGCGGCTGGATCGACGAGGTGCGGGACGACCTGCTGAGACTCCGCCGGCTGACCGCGGCGGCGGAAGGCTGGGCCGAGGCCGGACGGAAGCCGAGCGGTCTCTACGGGGGCGACGCCCTGGCGGAGGCGAAGAAGCTCACCGCGGAGCACGCCCGGGGGTCTCGTCAGGCCCCGCCCGTCCCGGACGGCCGGCGGGTCCGGGGGCCGGCTCGGAGAGTCCTGCGGTCCCTGGGCGGCCGGCCGGCCCGCGAAGCCCCGCACGTGGCCGGCGACGACTCGGCCGGCACGGCCGCACCGGCCGTGGTCCGCGTGCCCGTCCCCCGGGTGGTGGACGAATTCGTCGCCGCGAGCGACCACGCGCAGCGCCGGCGGCGCCTCGTCACACGGGCGTGGATCGCCTCCCTCTCGGTCCTGTCCCTGGTGGCGGTGTCCCTCTTCGGCTGGGCCGCCCATGAGAACGGGCAGGCGGAGAGCCGGGAGAAGAGCCTGATCGCCAGGGAACTGGCCGCTCGGGCGGACGCCTTGCGGAAGCAGGACCCGCAGACCGCGCTCCGCCTGAGCCTGGCCGCCTACCGCACGGCGGTGACCTCCGAGACCCGCTCCAGCCTCTACACGGCCTCGATGACCATCACACCGACCCACCTCGTGCCCGGGAAGCCGCATCGCGAGGCCGTCCTCAACCTCGCCTACAGCCCCGACGGGAAGGTCCTGGCCGCGAGCCACCGGGACGACGGCTCCGACGGCGGACGCGTCCAGCTGTGGGACGTGTCCGCGCCGACCAGGCCGGCCGAAGCGGGCCGGTTCCAGCTGACGAGCAGTCCGGTCATCGCCTTCCACCCGCGCTCCCGGATCCTCGCCGCGCAGTCGGCGGACGAACTGACGCTGTGGGACACCGCGGACCCGTACGAGCCGAGACGGCTCGCCCTGGTGCGGCTCGCCCACCGGACGACGTACACGCTGGCCTTCAGCAAGGACGGCCGAACCCTCGCGGCGGGCAGCGCGAAGGGACTGCTGCGGCTGTGGAACGTGGCCGATCCGGCCCGGCCCACGCTGCGGGCGCAGCGGACGGTCGCCGAGCCGCACCTGATCTCCCTGGCCTTCACGCGCGACGGGAGCCACCTGATCACGGGCAACGGCAACGGGGAGGAGGGCAGCGGGCAGCCCGCGCAGGTACGGCTGTGGGACGTCGGCGACCCGGACCGGCCCGTGCTGCGGGACACGGAACCGGCCGAGACGGTCATGGCGGTGGCCGCCCACCCCCGCCGCGACCTGGTGGTCGCGACCGGTGGGTACGGGAAGATCGCCTGGTGGGAGATGGTCGACGGGCAGGACCTGCGGCGCGTGGAGGTGGAGGAGTACCTGGACACCTGGGGCTTCGACAGCCTGGGCATTCCGTCCCTGGCCTTCAGCGCGGACGGCAGGTTCCTGGCGGGAGCCGACCGCGACGACGGCGTCGTACGGGCCGACGCGACCGCGAAGGTGTCGGAGCTGGTGGACCCCCCACACGATGCGAAGCTGCCGACGGGCGAACCGACCCAGTCGGTCGCGTACAGCCCGGACAGCAGGTACCTGGCGGTCGGCGAGGTGGGCGGAGAGATACGGGTGTGGCCCGACCGGCCCTGGGCACCGGCGTTCACGGGCGGCATCCACGTCCTTCCCCAGACCGGCACCAGCCCGTTCAGCACCGACGGTGAGCTGGTCATCGCCACGCAGGACGACGACGGGGACCGCACGACGAAGGTGTGGGACGTCAGCGACCTCGAAGAGCCGAAGGTCCGGTACACCCTGCCGAGGGGATGGGAGGCGAAGTTCTTCCTGACACGCCGCGAGAAGCACCTCTTCCTGGCCCACCACTGGACCGGAGGGCTGGAACACACCCTCCAGGTGTGGCGGTTGGAGCCGGACGGGACCGTGAAGAAGGGGTCCGGCATCCGGTTCACCGCCGACAACCCCAGCATCGCCGTGAGTCCCGACGGCACGCTCCTCGCGGTGGGCTCGCACGAGGAACCCGACACCGCGCTGTGGGACATCCGGAACCCGGCGGAACCCGTGCGCCGGGGCACTCTCGAGGTGAGGGCGAGCAGCCCGCTCTGGAGCACCGGAAGCCTGTGGTTCGCAGGGGAACGGGCACTGGCGACGAAGGAGGACGGCCGGCACATCAGGTTCTGGGACGTCTCCGACCCCGCCCGGCCCCGCGAGGGGGACCGCATCGAGGACGCGGCGTCGATGGAGAACGCCATGTACTACGGCGCGTCACGGCTGCTCATCACCGAGGCGCCGGGGGACGAGATCCGGCTCTGGGACCTTTCCAGCCCCACGCGCCCCGTCAAGGGCGGCCTGCTTCCTGCCGCACCCGGGGGCTACTTCCCCGTGGGGAAGGACGAGTTGGCGGTGACACTGGCCGACGGAAGCGTCGAGTTCTGGGACGTCTCCGATCCGGCACACCCCGAAAGGACGGGCCACGACCTCCTGTTCGACCGCGCGGTCGGTTCGATCGACATGACCTCCGACGGCCGTCACGCGGTGACGAGCCTGCCCTATCGTCTCTGGTCCATCGGGAAGGACGGGCGCTGGAACACCCCCGAACTCCTCACCCTGGAGACCGCGAACGCGGTACACGTGCCGCCGGTGACGTCCCCGCGGGGCCCCCGGTGGCTGGCCGTCGCCGCCGAGGACGCCACCGGCATGACCCCGGAGACGACCTACGTGCTCGACTTCGCCACCGACGGCCTCTACGAGGACCTGTGCACGGCCTATCCCTCGAGCATCCCCGAGGACCGGTGGCGACAGATGTTCCCGCACCTGACCTACCGTGAGTCCTGCGACTGATTCCACGCACGGCGTGTCCCGTCGGCGCCCGTCGTGGCGGAGTCGCCGCCGTCCACTACCGGAGAGTAGGTGTGCAGACTCCCCAGGTGCGTTGTGAAGGTTGGATGGATGGGGACACTCCGGTCGCGTGACGTAACGGTTCCGCTTCGGAACGGCCGTACGGCGTCGGGAACGGAGATCCGCAACGCTTCCCTCCATAAGATCCTCGTGTGCTGGTCCAGCACTTGAGACGACTGGCGTGACTCTTCCACCACGCATCACGTGTGAACACAACTCGCGTGTCCCGTTGCGGGTCCCGCCGGAGGGGAAATCTGTGTTTGCTCTTCATTCCGCGTCCGCCATGACCGGGCGGCGCACCACCGGACGACGTGTCGCCGCAGGAGCGGCCGCGGCCGGACTGCTCACCATGGGCCTTCTCGCCGGCGCGGGCAACGCCGCCGCCGACGACGGGGACGCCCACCACCAGGGGGGTGCGGTCGCCACCCTCGACGGGCTGAAGACGTTCGACTCGGCCCGCCTGGACGTCGGCAACGGCAAGACGAAGGACATCTCCGCCGGCCTGTTCGAGATGAACGTCGAGGGCGGCGGCCGACTGCAGACGTACTGCATCGACATCCACAACCCGACCCAGAACAAGGCGACGTACCTGGAGACCCCCTGGGCCGGTACCTCGCTCGGCGCCAACGAGAACGCCGGAAAGATCCTCTGGATCCTCCAGAACTCGTACCCGCAGGTCGACGACCTGACGGCGCTGGCGCAGAAGGCGGGTGCCGAGGGGCTCACGCCCAAGACGGCGGCGGCCGGCACCCAGGTGGCCATCTGGCGGTTCTCGGACGGGGCGAAGGTCGAGGCCCGTGACGCGCAGGCCGAGAAGCTCGCCGACTGGCTCGAGGGCCAGGCGCAGAACCTGAAGGAGCCGAAGACCTCCCTCACGCTGGAGCCCAACGCGGTCTCCGGCAAGGCCGGTGGCAAGCTCGGCCCGGTGACCGTGCGCACCGACGCCGGCCAGGTCACCGTCGCCGCTTCCGCCGACGCCGCCGGAGCCGGCGTCAAGGTGACCGACAAGGACGGCAAGGCCGTCACGTCCGCCAGTGACGGCAGCGAGCTGTACTTCGACGTTCCCGAGGGGACGGCCGACGGTTCGGCCTCGCTGACGGTCCAGGCCACGACGGAGATCCCGGTCGGCCGCGCGTTCGCGAGTGCCAGCAAGAGCCAGACGCAGATCCTGGCCGGCTCCAGCGAGTCCACGGTCACGGCCGAGGCGACCGCGAACTGGGCCACCAAGGGCGCCATCCCCTCGGTCACGGCGGAGAAGAACTGCGCCAAGGGCGGCGTCGACGTCACCGCGAGCAACGAGGGCGACACCCCGTTCACCTTCGAACTCGCGGGCACCGAGCACACCGTCGGCGCCGGCGAGACCAAGACGGTGACCGTCCCGGTCGACGAGGACGCGGCCTACGACTTCACCATCACCGGCCCGAACGGCTTCTCCGAGCGTTTCGAGGGCGTCCTGGACTGCAAGACCCAGGGCACGCCGGGCGCGGAGACGCCGGGCACCGGCGAGGACACCCCGTCCTCGGCCCCGAGCCCGGCCGGCGGTACCTCCGACGACACCACCGGCGGTGAGGGCGACCTCGCCAACACCGGCAGCTCCAGCGCGACCCCGGTGATCGCGGGCGTCGCGGTGGCCCTGGTGGCCGCGGGCGGCGCGGCGATGTTCTTCCTGCGCAAGAAGAAGGCGGCCGCCGGGGAGTGACCGGCAGCTGATCCGACGAACGGGTCCGGCACACGCGACGCGTGTGCCGGACCCGTCCGTCATGGAGGACCGTACGGGAGCACGGCGCCGGTTCGCCGTGCGGTCCGCACGGCCCGGGAGCACGCGGCTGCGGAGCCGCGTACGCTGCCGTTCACGCCCATGGCGGACGTGGCCTTCGCCGTGCTCGATCCCACCCGGACGCGGGTCACGGCGCCGGCAGCGCGATCGGGGCGAGGGGCGGACGGTGTGCTTGCGGCTGCGCCTCCGCACCACCCGTGCTTCCGTTTCATTCCATCAGGCATGACGGGGCCGTTCTCCGTACGTCGCGGTCTCCGCTCTCCGACGATCGTGGTGAAGCGACGGAACAGGAGAGGGGGCGGCATGCATCTGACTCCGCACGAGCAGGAGCGCCTGCTGGTCCACGTGGCGGCGGACGTCGCCCGGCGGCGCCGTGAGCGCGGGCTGCCGCTGAACTACCCGGAGGTCATGGCGCTGTTGACGGCGCACGTCTACGAGGAGGCGCGGGCCGGGGCGACGGTCGACTCGGTGATGGAGTCCGGGCGTCATGTGCTGCGGCGCGACGAGGTCATGGACGGCGTACCGGAGATGATCACCAACGTCCAGGTCGAGGCGACGTTCCCGGACGGGACGAAGCTGGTGACCATCCACGACCCGTTCGACGAGGCGGACACCGAGGTGGACGTCCACCCGGGGAAGCGGGAGCTGCTGCCGGACGAGGACGAGTACCGGGTGGCGTTCAACGCGGGTGCCGTGCCCGTGCCGTTGGAGGTGTCCAACCCCGCGGACCGTCCGATCCAGGTGGGCTCCCACTTCCACTTCGCCGAGGCCAACGAGGAGCTGCGCTTCACCCGCGAGGACGCCCACGGGATGCGGCTGCACATCGCCTCCGGCACCTCCGAACGGTTCGAGCCCGGCGACGCGCGCACCGTGATGCTGGTGCCCATCGCGGGGGAGCGGATCGTCCAGGGACTCCAGGCCGACAAGAGCGAAGAGGAGAAGCACCTCGATGCCCGACGGGACTGAGAACGAGGACGCGAAGCCCTGGGAGCCGCTGTCGCGCTCCCGCTACGCCGACCTGTACGGGCCCACCACCGGGGACCGGATCCGGCTCGCCGACACCAACCTCCGGCTGAGGATCGACGCGGACTGGAGCGGCGGGCCGGGCCGCAGCGGTGACGAGATGGTCTTCGGCGGCGGCAAGGTGATCCGCGAGTCCATGGGGCAGTCGCACATCCCGCGCGACCACGAGCGCAAGCCGGTGGACACGGTGATCACCGGGGCGCTGATCCTGGACCACTGGGGTGTGGTGAAGGCCGACGTCGGACTGCGCGACGGCCGGATCCAGGCGATCGGCAAGGCGTACAACCCCGAGACCATGACGCCGCCCGACAACACCGACCCGCGCGCGTCGGCCTTCGTCGTGGGACCCGAGACGGAGGTGATCTCCGGCCAGGGGCGCATCCTGACCGCCGGCGGCGTCGACACGCACGTGCACTTCCTGTGCCCCGGCCAGATCCACGAGGCCCTCGCGTCGGGCGTGACCACCCTGATCGGCGGCGGCACCGGTCCCGCCGAAGGCAGCACGGCCACGACCGTGACGCCCGGCAAGTGGCACATCCAGCGGACGTTCGAGGCGCTCGACGCCTTCCCGGTCAACATCGGCCTGCTCGCCAAGGGCAGCACCGTCTCCGGGAAGGCGCTGTACGACCAGGTCAGGGCCGGCGCCCTCGGCTTCAAGATCCACGAGGACTGGGGCGCGACCCCGGCGGTGATCGACGCCGCCCTGAACGTGTGCGAGGAGACCGGGGTCCAGGTCGCCCTGCACGCCGACTCCCTCAACGAGTCCGGCTTCGTGCACCACACCTTCGCCGCGACCAAGAAGAACCGCCGGACCAAGGACGACGCCGACTACCGCGGCCTGCACATCTTCCACATCGAGGGCGCCGGCGGCGGTCACGCCCCCGACATGATCAGCCTCGCGAGCAAGCCGAACGTACTGCCCGCGTCGACCAACCCCACCCGGCCCTTCACGGTCAACACCGTGAAGGAACACGTCGACATGATGATCGTCTGCCACCACCTCAACCCGGAGGTCGAGGCGGACATGGCGTTCGCCGACTCCCGGATCCGGCCCTCCACCATGGCCGCCGAGGACCTGCTGCACGACATGGGCGCCATCTCGATGATGTCCTCCGACGCCCAGGCCATGGGCCGCATCGGCGAGATGATCCTGCGGACCTGGCAGACCGCGCACGTCATGAAGTCCCGTTACGGCCATCTGCGAGAGGACGACGCCGACGCGGACAACTTCCGGGCCCGGCGCTACATCGCCAAGTACACCATCAACCCCGCCATCACCCACGGCATCGACCACGAGGTCGGTTCCGTCGAGGACGGCAAACTCGCCGACCTGGTCCTGTGGGAGCCGAAGTTCTTCGGCGTGAAACCCCACATGGTCATCAAGGGCGGCCAGATCGCCTACGCCCAGATCGGCGACGCCAACGCCTCCATCCCCACCCCGCAGCCCTATCTGCCGCGCCCGGTCTGGGGCTTCCAGGGCCGCGCCCCGGCGGCGAACTCCTTCAACTTCGTCGCCGAGGCCGCCCTCGACGGCGAACTCTCCCGGACCGGACTGCTCAAGCCGTTGCGCGCGATCCGCTCCACCCGGGGTGTCACCAAGGCCGACATGGTGCACAACAACGGGCTGCCGGAGATCGACATCGACCCCGACACCTTCGACGTCACCATCGGCGGCGCCACCACCTCCGACGTCCGCACCACCGTCGACGGACAGGAGGTCGGACGGAACTACGCGACGGAACTCCCCATGACCCAGCGGTACTTCCTGTTCTGACCCCCGGCCGGGGCCGGTCGGCCCCGGCCCTCATACGGAAGGCGGGCCATGAGCCGCACCGCCCTGCTCCTCCTGGCCGACGGCCGCTTCCCCGCCGGCGGACACGCCCACTCCGGCGGGATGGAGGCCGCCGTCGCCTCCGGAAGCGTCCACGACGCGGCCGGCCTGGAGGCGTTCTGCCGCGGCCGGTTGCACACCGCCGGACTGACCGCCGCCGGTCTCGCCGCCGCGGCCGCCACCGGACACGACGCCCTCGCCCTGGACGATGCCGCCGACACCCGCACCCCCGCACCGGCCCTGCGCCGCGTCGCCCGCCGACTCGGCCGGCAGTTGACGCGTGCCGCCCGCGCCACCTGGCCCAGTGCCGAACTCGACCGCCTCGCCCGCCACCGCCCCCAGGGCGCCCACCAGCCGGTCGTCCTCGGCGTCACGGCCCGCGCCGCCGGACTCACCCCGCTCGACGCCGCCCACGCCGCCGCCTACGACAGCGTCGGCGGCCCGGCGACCGCGGCGGTACGCCTGCTGAGCCTCGACCCGTTCGAGGCCACCGCGGTACTGGCACGGCTCGCCGACGAGTGCGACACCGTCGCCGGTGCCGCGGCCGGCGCGGCGGAGCGCGTGGCCGCCGAGGGCGTCACCGTCCTGCCCGCCGCGTCCGCTCCGCTGCTGGACATCACCGGCGAGCAGCACGCCGCCCGTCCCGTCCGCCTCTTCGCCTCCTGACCCGTATCCACCGCACCGACCTGGAGCCCCCGTGCATCTGGACCATCCCGTGACCCTGCCGCACCGCCACACCCACAGTGCCGAACCCCGGCGCCCCGACGGCAGCCGCCGCGCCCTGCGGATCGGCTTCGGCGGGCCGGTCGGCTCGGGCAAGACCGCGACCGTGGCCGCGCTGTGCCGCACCCTGCGGGACCGGCTGTCCCTCGCCGTGGTCACCAACGACATCTACACCCAGGAGGACGCCGCCTTCCTGCGCCGCGAGGCCGTACTGCCACCGGAGCGCATCACCGCCGTGGAGACCGGCGCCTGCCCGCACACCGCCATCCGCGACGACATCTCCGCCAACCTCGAAGCCGTCGAGCAGCTCGAACAGAGCCTGGGCCCGCTCGACCTGATCCTCATCGAGTCCGGGGGAGACAACCTCACCGCTACCTTCTCCCGCGGACTCGTCGACAGCCAGGTCTTCGTCATCGACGTGGCCAGCGGCGACGACATCCCCCGCAAGGGCGGCCCCGGCATCACCACCGCCGACCTCCTCGTGGTCAACAAGACCGACCTGGCGCCGTACGTGGGGGCCGACCTGGACACCATGAGGGCCGACACCCGCAGGCAGCGGGGGGACCTGCCGTACGCCTTCACCAGCCTGACCGCGGCCGACGGCATCCGCCCGGTCGCCGACTGGGTCACCGAGTGCCTCACCGCCTGGCGCGCCGGAGCCACCGGGTGACGGCCACCGCCGCCCAGGCACCGGCCGAGGACCTTCCGACGCCCCGTGCCCACCCCGCCGGGGTCCGCGCCACCGCCCGGCTGAGGGCCACCCACAACGGCCGCACCACGACACTTCCCCTCCTGCACAGCGACGGCCCCTTCCACCTGCGCCGGCTGCGGCCCCGCGGGGAGCGGGCACGGGTCTGCGTGCTCGGCGCGATGAGCGCACCGCTCGGCGGGGACGGGCTCGCGCTCGACGTCACCGCCGAGGCGCGCGCCCGGCTGGAGGTGACCACGTCCGCCGCCACCATCGCCCTGCGCGGCTCCACCACGGACCCCGCCACCTACGACGTACGGCTCACCGTCGGCGAACACGCGTCGCTGCACTGGCTGCCCCGGCCGCTGATCAGTACGCGGGGCAGCACCCTGCACCAGACCTACCGGGTGGAACTCGCCGCGACCTCCCGGCTCCTGTTGCGCGAGGAGCAGCTCCTCGGACGCACCGCCGAACCGTCGGGCCACCTGTCCACCCGCCTGACCGTGCGCCGCGACGGCCGGCCGGTCCTCGACCAGCACACCGTCTACGGGGCCCCGGCCCCGGCGTGGGAGGGCCCCGCCGTACTGGGCGGCCACCGGGCGACCGGTCAGCTCCTCCTCGTCGACCCCGAACCGGTGCCGCTCCCGGAACCCGTCCTCCTCGGCGGCCCGGAACGGGGACACTGCGTACTGGCGCCGCTCGCCGACGACGCGGCCCTCCTCGCCACCGCCGTCGCCCCGACCCCGGCCCTGCTCCGCGACCTCCTCGACGCCGCGCTCGCACACGTCTCCGGCGCGGCGACGTCACCTACGAGGACCAGCTCCGCAAACACCAATTCGATGTGGGAGAGGGAAAGTTCAGACGAGTGAGTCGGCCGCCAGCTCCGTGAACGCCGACCAGGCACCCCAGGAGACGGTGAGTGCTCGCCTCCGGGTGTCCTTCGAGTCGCGGACAAGGACCGCCTCGGTTCGCACGGCGACCTCGACGCAGTTGTCGCCAGAGCTGCCGCTGTAACTGCTCTTGAACCAGGTCAGTTCAGTGGTACTCATAATGCTCCTCGCATCTGCTCCAGCAGGCTTACTGTGGCTTCACGGCCGAGAGCCTGCGAGCGCAGCTTGCCATAGCGTTGGAGCATCGCGCTTACGTCTTTCGGCGACGTGATCAGAATGCTTGACTGCTGGCCCTCGGAGTAGCCCACCCACTCGTGCTGAGGAGTCTCCGCCAGGTACATCAGGCCGTCGATCCCGGCGTGATCGTACTGACGCAAGGGCATCACTTGGATCTCGACGTTCCTTCGGGAGCCTTCCTTCAGTAGGTGATCCAACAGGGTACGTGCCACCTGCGGCCCGCCCATGTGCCGTTCAAGCAGAGCCTGCTCGATGATGAAGCTGAAAGCTGTGTTCGGCCGTTCGGTCAGAAGCTGCTGCCGTTCCAGGCGTGCGCCGACCTGGCGTTCGATCTGTTCCTCGGAGAGAGGCGGCAGCCGCCGTTCGAAGATGGCCCTGATGTACGGCTCGGGCTGCAACAGCCCCGGAATCGCCCGGCACTCGTACGCATACAGCGAGATCGCCTCCTCCTCGATCCCCGCCCACTGCCGGAACCACGACGCCAGCCCCGCCTTCCGCGTCAGGCTCCGCGCAGCCGCCCCCAGGACCCGTGCGGCAGTCGCCCCCAGAACCTCCTCCGACCGGTCCAGCAGGTCCCGCGGCGGGAACCGCTTGCCCTGTTCGATCTTGGCGACGTACGCGACCGAGTACCGCACCAGCGGTGCGAACTGCTCCTGCGTCAGGCGGGCTTCCTCGCGCAGGGCCTTGAGTACCGCCCCGAACGTCTTCAAGCTGTCCGAGAGCTCCGGCTCGCAGTTTCCGCCCGCCCCGCCGCCGTTGTCCGTTGCCATCGCAGCCGCCTTCCCCTGACCCCTGAACCCACGTGCTTCCGTACCGTGTGCCGAGCGCGCTGCGCCACGTTCGGCACACTCATGCTCACGTACAGCAACCACCCCGGTCCAGCGAGTGAACCGGTACAGCGTGATCTGTATCAGCGTCGGACCTGCTGACGGCACGTCATCTCTCGGCAGGGTGACCGGTATGCCAGCTCCACGTACGCAAAGCCCCGCCCCGACGTTCGCGCAACGCTTCTCCGCCACCCGTCGCGGTGCGCGCCTCGCCCGACTGCTCGCCGCCCGCCAACTGACCGAACCGGTTCGCTGCCGCGATACCGCTCGTCCCGACCCGCTGCGTCCCTCGTGCGCACCTCGTTCCTCCGTGTGAGTGGATGCCACTCCCCACCGGACCGCACCGGGGCGGGCGGCGGCCGGTGCTCCGGCCGGTGGTCTCGTCGGCGAGGGCGGAGGGGTGCGCGGCCGGGAGGTTCCGGCGGGCCGGGGCGGCTCCGGGTTCGTCCCTGGGGCCGGAGCCGCCCCGGCCGTCACGGGCGGGTCAGTTGGCGTCCACCAGGTGGTGCGGGGGGACCGTCACCGTACGGGCGCCCTTCTCGCCGCCCAGGACGACCTCCCGCAGCGCGCTGTTGTTGCTGTGGTCGGTCTCCTTGAGCCGGTTCTCCGGGTTGGCGAGGACCTGGATGTAGTACGTGCCGTTCGGCAGGTCCGTGATGTCGAAGGACTGGCCGGGCAGGTCCTGGGTGTAGGTGTCACCGGAGCCGACGTCGAGCACCTCGCGGACGGAGATGGAGTTCTCGTAGCCGCACGCGGTGGACAGGTCCGTGTTGTCCGGGTGCCAGTCGGCGTTCTTCACCGTGTAGTCGACGGCGTCGGTGTTGGCCAGGCAGAACGCCTCCTTGCCGCTGCGCACCGTCTCCTTCTGGTCGGCCGACAGCAGCCGGTAACTGGCGAAGTCCAGGAAGTGCCAGTGCTCGTGGCCGGGACGAGGGTCCCATTCCATGCCGCCGGTCGGGGTGTATCCGACCTGTGTGCCGTCGGCGTCGTAGAAGTACTGGTAGGCGTCCATCACCTCCGCGCCCGGGGAGCGGAAGCCGTCCACGACGAGCTTGGCCGGGCCGGCGTTCCACACGTTGGCGCTGAAGGCGAGGTAGTCCTTGCCGGGCACCTCCTCGTAGCCGTCGCTGACGGTGATGCCGAACGCGGGCAGCGAGCGCAGGTCGGGCTTCGGTACGTCGGGCACGGACGCCTTGCCGGCGGGCCGCTTCGCGTTGGGCCGGACGCCCGGCGCCTGCCGCGAACCGTCGGTCTGCCCGGGACCGTCACCGACCTCGGTGGCGGTGAAGGCCTGCTTCCCCAGGGACTTCCTCTTCAGCGCCCACGGCAGGGCGGGCGGAGCCGACGGGTAGGGTCCGTGGCCGGCGTTGTACGAGGGGCCGGCGCCGCTCGTCACGGCACCGGGGGCCGGGGTGTCCGCGGCGGCCCCGTGCTGCGCGTGGGCGCCGTGCTGCGCGTGCGCGTCGTGCTGCGCGTGGGCGCCGTGCCCGGAGGCGGTGGTCTTCGCCGAGCTGCGGACGCCGGCACTCTCCTCGTCTTCCCAACTGCGCTCTCGGACGACCACCTTGACGGTCTGCGGCTTGTCGGCGATGCCGAAGAGATCACGGTACTTCTTGGCCACGTTGATCTCGGCGGTGTAGGTGCCGGCGTCCAACTGGACCGCCTCGGTGTAGTGCCCCGAGTAGGTGTTGGACGCCCAGCCGTTCTCGACACCCCACACCGAACCGAGGGTGAAGGGGTTCGTCGGACAGCTCTCCGGATACTTCGAGTTGGCGGGGGCGTCCGGCCGGACCCGTCCGGAGGCGTTGTTGGGGCAGAACGTCTCGGTTTTCTCCAGCACCGTCGAGCCGGCCTCGTCGGTGAGGGTGATCTGCGTGAAGTCCGGCAGACCGGTGAA
Organism: Streptomyces sp. NPDC018964; assembly: GCF_044390325.1. NCBI lineage: Bacteria > Bacillati > Actinomycetota > Actinomycetes > Kitasatosporales > Streptomycetaceae > Streptomyces > Streptomyces sp. NPDC018964. The sequence continues at coordinate 139,483 of NZ_JBIRYZ010000005.1, read as the reverse complement.
GTCGTTCACGAGCCCGGTGGGGAGTGCCTTGGTCCGGGTCTTCTTCCCGTCCCGGAGGATCTGCTGGGCGACGACCGGGTCCTTGTAGGACTTCCGGGTCACCTTGAGTTCGAAGGCGCCGTTCTCGGAGGTGAGGTACGTCCCGAGGTCGAGATAGACCCCCGGGTCCTCCTTCCACGAGTCGAGCGTGACCGAGGTGGATGCGGCGATCAGGCTGAGCTTCGGCGTCGGCTCCGCGGTCTGCGCGTCGGGCGCGGCGGCGGCGACGCCCGCGGTCACGGCGATGGCCGCGGCGACGGCGATGGAGGGGCGGGTCAGGCGGCTGGGGCGGCCCTGCTGGAGTCTGGTCATCAGTCCTCGTGCTTCCGGCTTTCGAGTGCGTCATGGAACGTGGACGAGCAGCACGACCCCAACTGGCTTGCAGAGCCGTGGTGTTCGGACCATGAGAGGCGGGTGGGCGCCCTCCGGGTTGTCTCTGCTCACCCGGATGGCCTCAAGTTTGTCCGAAAAGTGCTTACCGGTTGCCGGACTTGGCTTACGCCCATGCGGAGTCCGCCCGGCTCGTTCCGCTCGGCGGGCAGACGGTGCCGGTCGGACACGGTCGGCGCTTTCAGACATCGCGCCGTCCTTCACCCATGAGTTCAGACCCGCTGACCTTGCCCCGCTGCGCGACACGGATCTCCTTGACCGGGCCGCCGCGGAAGCGCTCGGCCTGCGTGACCAGTCGCCGGCCCGTCGCGGACGCCGTGGTCCGCCGGCTGCGTGACCGGCGCCTGCTGCCGGTGTTCGACAACTGCGAGTACTCGGTGGAACCCGTGGCCGCGCTGCTACTGGGCCGGCGTGCGCGCCACTCCACCTGGAACAGGGCCGGGAACATCCAGCACATGGCGTGCGTGGTGAGGTGTTCTGTCCACGGAGGCGGGTGACAGCGATCACTGGAGAGTGATCTCCAGCCGGCGCAGCCGGACGACACCGAGCGCGGACGCGAGCCCGGCCGGCGCGCAGCACACCCACGGCAGCCACGCGGCGCCGCCGTGCCGCCCGGTGTCCACGGCCCAGCCGACGACGGCGTTGCCGACCGCGGCGGCGACGCCCGAGACGACGTGGAAGACGCCGCAGTAGGTGCCGGTCAGCCCGGGGCGGCCGAAGGCGGGGACCATGTCCGTCACGAACGGCTGGGCGACCATCACCCCGAGGCCCAGCCCCGCCGCGACCCAACGGGCCCGGTCCCCGCGTCGCTTGAGGGCGCGGGTGAGGCGCGGCTGGGACATGAGGTCGGCGAGGGCGCCGACGACGGCCGACATGCCCAGGTCCTCGGTGAGGTAGGGGATGAGGAGGTGGAAACCGGTGTCGACGCCGAGCTGGTTGACCAGCGGGAGCCGAACGGCGAGCGGGAAGCGGCGTATCTCGTGCCAGGTCCGCACGGCGCCCCTCCCGCGGCTCGACGCTCACCTCCGGGGCGTCAGAATGGCGCGATGGAGCATCACTTCGTAGGTATACCGGAGTTGACCGGCGTTCCCCGTGTCGCCGTCGTCATCGACGTCATGCGCGCCTTCACCGTGGCCGCCTGGGCCTTCTCGCGCGGCGTCGAGAGGATCGTGCTGGCCCCGACGGAGAGCGAGGCGCTCGCCCTGAAGGAGGGGCACCCGGGCTGGCTGGCCCTGAAGGACGGGGCGCCGGCGGCGGGCTTCGACGCGGTGAACTCACCCGGCCTGCTCAGGTCACGCGATTTCACCGGCCGCACGCTGGTGCAGAAGACGACGGCGGGGACCGTGGGCGCGCTGGCCGTCGCCGACGCGCCGCTGGTCCTGTGCGCGAGCTTCGTGGTGGCCGGTCCGACCGCACGGTTCCTGCGGAGCGAGGGCTCCGGCCCGGTGACGTTCGTGGTCACCGGCGAGGACGGCCGGGCCGACGAGGACCTGGCCTGCGCCGAGTACATCGGCCGGTCCCTGGCCGGAGACGATGTCGAGGCGGCCCCGTACCTCCACCGCGCGAGGACTTCCCGCGCCGCGGCCGATCTCGCCGCCGGGCTGCGGAGCGGATACCACCCGGACGACGTCGAGCTCTGCCTGGAGGTCGACAGGTTCCCCTTCGCGATGGTGGCCCGCCGGGAGGAGTCCCTGACGGTGCTCCGTCCCGTCGAGGTGCCCGGCGTCCCGTCCGGTCCCCGCTGACCACCGCGCCGCTCCCGGTCGCGCCGGCCCGCGGACGAGCCCTCACACCCCGGAACGCCGTCCCGGTACGTACGCCCGTCCGCGCGGTGTCCCTCCGTCACCAGGCGAGGCGGGCGGAAAACCGTGGTGACCGGCGTCCGGGAGCACCGGCGCCCGAGCCGGGTCACCGGGGACGCCGAAGGGGCGTCGCTCGACCGGCTGTCCGGCGAGGCCGGGGCCGAAGGCGTGGAGGGCGCCGGACCGGCCGGTCGGCTGCCTCCGACGGTGTGGGTGGCGCGGTCACGGTCCCGCCGCCGGGCGGCGTTGTGCGGCCGCCGCTCCGGCCGGAGCGGCGGCCGGGTTCACCGGGTCGCCGGGCTGGGGGTCCGGTCGGGTTCGCGGTCCTCGGCCGCGGGGGCCTGGGCGGTGGCGTCGGGGCGCGGGATCGCGAGGGCGCACAGAGCGCCCGCGAGGACCACGGCGACGCCGATCCAGATGCCCGGCTTCATGCCGTCGACGAACCCCTGGGCCGTACGGTCGTTGCCGTAGCGCATGAAGACGCTGCTCAGGATGGCGGTGCCGAGGGCGCCGCCGATCTCGCGGACGGTGCTGTTGGCGCCGGACGCCTTCCCGCGGTGCCGCGGCCCGACCGCGCCCAGCACCACCGCCGCCGTCGGTGCGAAGACGAGGCCCATGCCGACGCCCGCGACGACCATGGCGCCGACCATGCGCGCGTACGGGGTGTCCGACGTGGCCACCAGGTTGATCCAGGTCAGTCCGGCCGCCTGGAGGAAGAGGCCGAGGGCCATCAGCCGTCCGCCGCCCACCCGGTCGGTCAGGGCGCCGGCGACCGGCGCGACGAACATCGGCATCAGGGTCCAGGCCAGCGTGAGCACACCGGCCTCCAGCGGGGTCCGTACGGGCGCCACCTGGAAGAACTGCGCCAGCAGGAAGATCGACCCGAAGACGCCGAAGTACATGCTCGCGGAGACCAGGTTGGAGAGGACGAAGGCCCGCTCGCGGTAGAAGGAGAGCGGGAGCAGCGGCTGGGCCGCCCGGCGCTCCCACAGCGCGAACAGGATCAGCAGGACGGCTCCGCCGGCGAACGCCGACAGGACGGGGCCCGAACTCCAGCCCTCCCCCTCGCCGTTCACGATCGCCCAGACGACCGCGAGGAGTCCCCCCGTGGCGAGGAGCATGCCGGGCAGGTCGAGCCGGGTGCCGGCCAGGGAGCTCTCCCGGAGCACGGACAGCACCAGCGGGATCGCCACCAGGCACACCGGGACGTTGATCCAGAAGATCCACTGCCAGTCCAGGCCGTCGACCACCGCGCCGCCCACCACGGGCCCGAACGCCACGGCCGTACCGCTGACCGCGGACCACAGTCCGAGGGCCAGACCACGCCTGCGCTCCGGCACCTCCTCCGCGAGCAGCGTCAGCGACAGCGGCATCACGGCCGCCGCGCCCAGCCCCTGCAACGCCCGCATGAGAATGAGCTGTTCGCTGCTGCCGGCGAGGCCGCAGCCGATCGAGGCCAGGGTGAACACCGCGATCCCGGCCACGAAGACCCGGCGCCGGCCGAACCGGTCACCCAGCGCCGCCCCGGTCAGCAGCAGACAGGCGAAGCTGAGGACGTAGGCGTTGACGAACCACTGCAGCTCCTCGGTGGACGCGTCGAGGTCGACGGCCATGGTGCGCAGCGCGGTCGTCACCACCAGGTTGTCGAGCGCGACCATGAACATCGGCAGACTGCATGCGAGGATGACCGACCATAACGGCCTTTTGAGAGTGCTCATGACAATACCCCCGTCACGTGGGAAGGGTGAGCCGATCGGCTCGACCTTTAATGGATAGTAGTGCGATCCGTTATCCGTTAGCCAGTGAGTAAGCGAGGATCTGTGAAAATCTCGGAACTCAGCCGCCGCAGCGGCGTGTCCATCCCCACGATCAAGTACTACCTACGGGACGGTCTGCTCCCCCCGGGCCGGGCGACGGCCGCCAACCAGGCCGACTACGGCGAGGAGCACCTGCGCCGCCTCCGCCTCGTCCGCACGCTGGTCGGCGTGCGGCGGCTGCCGGTGGGGGCGGTGAAGGAGATCCTGGGCGCCGTCACGGAGCAGGACGGTGATCTGCACGAGATCTTCGGCATCGTCACCGACGCCCGCCCCGCCACCCGGCAGCAGAAGCAGGCGCGGGAACGGGAGAGGCGGGAGGCGGGTGAGGAGACGCGCGGTGTCACCGACGCGCGCGAACTGGTCGCCGCGATGGGCTGGGAGGTGCACTCCGGCACCGCCGCCATCCGGAGCCTGGGAGAAGTCCTGGACGCCCTGTCGGACCTGGAATCGGGCATCGACTGGCGGTCCCTGCTGCCCTACGCGCGGCTGGCGGACCGCATCTCGGAGCTGGACGTCCGGCAGATGGAAGGCGTGTCCGGCGTGCTGGAACTGGCCGAACGCGCGGTTGTGGTCTCGGTCCTCCTGGAACCGGCCCTGCTGGCCATGCGCCGCCTCGCCCAGGAGGACAAGTCCGCCCGCCTGTTCAGGACCGGTCCGGAGGAGGGGGAGGAGGAGTGACGGGGGCAGGGGGTGCCGCCGGTGGCCGGACCGGGCCCGGCAGGCCACCCCGGTCCGGCCTGTCCAGCACGGCCGCCACACCGTCCAGTGAACGCTCCACGGTGTACGCGTAGAAGTCGTCCTCCAGTGCCGCGACCGCGTCCGGGTCGTCGGCGCCCCGGCCGGCGACGGCGGCGCCGACCGCGGCGAGGCCGCGGTGGTCGGGATCGTCACGGTGCGCGGCCAGCGCCCCGGCCAGCCGCACCCGCGCCTCCGGCAGGTTCTCCGCGCGGTCGTCCTCGACCGTCACCAACATGAAGGCGGAATTGGTGAGATACCGGTAGGCGGCCGTCGCGCCGTCGGCGAAACCGGCCTGCTGGAGCACCAGCACGCCCCGGTCCATCATCGTCAGCGCCGACGGGACGACCGGCCCGATCCGCACCAGTCGGCGGGCCACCCCGCGATACCGCCGGAGCAACGGCCTCCCGTCCAGCAGCAGTCGGGTGAACCACTCCCGCCACGGAAGGTCCTGCGGCGGCAGCGGGATCATGCCCACCACCCGGTCGGCGACGGCGTCCGCCACCGCGTCCCGGTCCCCGACGTGGTGGTAGACGGCCCGCGGCCAGACCTCCAGCGCGGCGGCGAGCTGCCGGGTGGACCAGGCGTCGAGACCGTCCTGCTCGGTGAGTCCGAGCGCCGCGTCGACGATGCCCGTGGGCGTGATCGGCGGCCGGTCGACGGGGCGCCGCCCCCGGCCCCCGGGTGCGGGTGAACTGGGCATGGTGCGCAGCGTATCCACTTCCAGGCCGACCCCGCGCCGCGGGCGCTCCTTGACCCGGCCCGCCCGGTCCGTCGTAGGGTGGTCACCGCGAATTACCCAGTGGGTAGCCAGCCCCGTTTTTACCCACTGGGTAATTACTCTGCGCATCACTCACCCACGCGCGGCCGACCCCTGCCGCGCTCCCGGAACGGAGGACGACGATGGCCGCGGAACCCGCCGCGCTTCCGTCATTACTGCAGCCCGTCCGAGGACGGCTCACCCTGGCGGTGCTCTGCCGGGCGGTCGCCGCCCTGCTCGACATCGCCCCGTTCGTCGCCGTCGCCGAACTGGCCCGGGTGCTGCTCGCGGACGGCCCGGTGGACCGCGACCGCGCCTGGACCGCCACCGCGCTGGCCGCTGCCTGCCTCCTGGTGCGGTTGCTGTTCCTGGTGGCCGCGAGCGTCGTCGGCCATCTCGCCGAGAACGACCTCCAGCTCTCCGTCCGCCGGCGGCTCGTCACCCGGCTCGACAGGGTCCCGCTGGGCTGGTTCTCGGGGCGCGGCGGAGGCGCCGTGAAGAAGGCCGTACAGGACGACGTGCACGCACTGCACCACCTCGTCGCGCACTCGCTGCTGGAACTGACGGCCGCCGTGACCGTGCCGCTGTCGACACTCGCCTACCTGTTCTTCGTGGACTGGCGCCTGGCGCTGATCACGATGATCCCGCTGGTCCTCGGCATCGCCCTGTTCGGCCGCACCGGCGCCGCGTTCAAGAAGAACCTGCCCGCGCTGGACGCCGCGATGACCGACATCAACGGCGCGGCCGTGGAGTTCGTCCAGGGCATCGCCGTGGTGAAGACCTTCGGCCGGACCCGGCGCGCCCACCGACGCTACACCGACGCGGCGGACCGGTTCGCCGCGTTCTTCCGTGGTTGGGTCGACTCGCTGGCCGCACCCAGGGCGCTGTCCGAGATCGTGCTCTCGGCACCCACGATGCTGTTCACCGTCCTGCTCGGCGGCACCGCCCTGGTCACCTCCGGCCGCACCGCCCCCGCGGACCTGGTCCCGTTCGCGCTGCTCGCCGTCGGCATCACCACACCGGTGCTGACGATCAGCTTCGCCGAGGAGGAGGTACGTGCCGCGAAAGCCGCCGCGGACCGTATCGGCGAGGTCCTGGCCACTCCTGAACTGCCCCTGCCCGCACACCCCGTGACGGCCGGCCCCGGAGCCGTGACCTTCGAGGCCGTCGGCTTCTCGCACGACGGCGGGCACCGGGTCCTCGACGGTGTCGACCTGACCCTGGAACCCGGGACGACCACCGCACTGGTGGGCCCCTCGGGCGCGGGCAAGAGCACCCTGGCGTCGCTGCTGCCGCGCTTTTGGGACCCGGACGAGGGCACCATCCGAATCGGCGGCACAGATCTGCGCGACCTCGCACCCGAGGAGATCCACCGCCGGATGTCCTTCGTCTTCCAGGACGTACGGCTGCTGCGCGACACCGTCCGCGCCAACCTGCTGCTCGCCCGGCCGGACGCCACCGGCGAACAGCTCGAGGACGCCGCGCGACGCGCCCGTATCCACGACCGGATCACCCAACTGCCGCGCGGCTACGACTCCGTGGTCGGCGAGGACGCCCGGTTCTCCGGTGGCGAGGCGCAGCGCCTCTCCATCGCCCGGGCCATGCTCGCCGACGCCCCCGTCCTCGTCCTGGACGAGGCCACCGCGTACGCCGACCCCGAGTCGGAGGCGGCGGTCCAGGACGCCCTGTCGCAGCTCACCCGGGGCCGCACCCTGCTGGTCGTCGCACACCGTCTGTCCACGGTGAAGGACGCCGACCTGATCGTCGTCCTCGACGGCGGGCGTGTGGTGGAGCGGGGCACCCACGCCGAACTGCTGGCCCTGCGCGGCACGTACGCCGGGATGTGGCGGGCCCACGAGCGCGGCACCGCCTGGCGGCCCGGCGGTTTGGGGCAGTCCGCGGACGGCGGCACCGTCCCTCCCGCGATCGAGGAGGCCGTCCGATGATCCGCCGGCTGATGGCCGTGGTCGGCCCCGCCGAACGGCGGCTGCTGCGGAACGTACTCGCCCTCCAGGTCCTCGGAGCGGTCCTGCAGGCGGCGGCGTTCGTCCTGATCGTGCCGGTGCTCGAACGGTTGCTGGGCGAGAAGCCGGAGCAGGCCTGGCCATGGGTGTGGGCCCTGGCCGCCGCGGCCCTGGCACAGTCCGTGGTCCACTACCTCGCCACCCGGGCCGGTTTCCAGGCCGGCGCCGCCCTCTCCCGTGTCCTGCACCACCGCATCGGCGACCACGTCGCCACACTGCCCCTCGGCTGGTTCGGCCCCACCCGCACCGGAGAGCTGAGCACGCTCACCACCCAGTCCGTGATGGGTGTCATGCGCGTCCCCGGCTATCTGTTCCGCCCGCTGATCAGCGGGCTGCTCACACCCGCCGCCGTGGTGGCGCTCATGTACCTGTTCGACTGGCGGCTCGCGCTCGCCGCGACCTGTACCGCCCCGTTCCTCGCGATGGTCCTGCGCTGGAGCACCCACCGCACCGCCACCGCCGACCGGCTGCGCGCCGGCGCCATGACGGAGGCGGCCAACCGGGTCATCGAGTACGCCGAGGCGCAGCCGGTGCTGCGCGCCTTCCCCGGCTCCCGCACCGCCGGCGGCAGCCGGCTCGACGAGGCGCTGTCCGCCCAGCGGGACGCCGGACGCCGGGTCATGGCGGCAGGTGTCCCCGGCCAGGTCGGCTTCACGCTCACGGTGCAGGCGGCCTTCACGGTGATCCTCGTGTACGGCACCCACCTCGCCCTCGGCGGATCGCTCGCCGTGCCCGAACTGCTGGCCCTGCTGGTGCTCGCCGCGCGGTTCGTGGAGCCGATGGCGGAGGCCGCCAACCTCGGCTCCGCGCTGCGCTCGACGGGCGCGGCACTCGACCGGGTGCGGCGGCTGCTGGACGAGAAACCGCTGCCCGAGCCGGAGCACCCGGCCCGCCCGGACGGCTCCGGCATCGAGTTCGACGCGGTGAAGTTCTCGTACGGCGACGGCCGCACGGTGCTGGACGGCGTCGGCTTCCGCATCCCCGAGGGCACGATGACCGCGCTGATCGGGCCGTCCGGTTCCGGCAAGACGACGATCGCCCGCCTGATCGCCCGCTTCTGGGACGTGGACGGGGGCGCCGTGCGGGTGGGCGGCGCGGACGTCCGCGAGCTGCCGGCCGAGGACCTGATGTCCCGGATCTCCATGGTGTTCCAGGACGTCTACCTCTTCGAGGGCACCATCGAGGACAACATCAGGGCCGGCCGGCCCGACGCCACCGACGCGGAGGTGCGCCGGGCCGCCGGGCAGGCGCGGGTCGACGAGATCGCCGAGCGGCTGCCGGGCGGGTGGTCCGCGCAGGTCGGAGCGGGCGGTGCGGCACTGTCGGGCGGTGAGCGGCAGCGGATCTCCATCGCCCGCGCGCTGCTCAAGGACGCGCCGATCGTCCTGCTGGACGAGGCGACGGCGTCCCTGGACCCGGAGAACGAACGGGCCGTCCAGGACGCCCTGTCGGAACTCACCCGCGACCGGACCCTGTTGGTGATCGCCCACCGGCTGCGGACGGTGCAGGCCGCCGACCAGATCCTGGTCCTCGACGGCGGCCGGATCACCCAGCGCGGCACGCATCACGAACTCATCGCCCAGGAAGGCCGGTACGCCGACTTCTGGTCCGAACGCAGCCGCAGCGGGGGCTGGCGCCTGGCGAGGACACCGGCCGGCTGAGTGGCCGCGCCGTCCCCTTCACGCCGCGGGGGCGTGCCTGAGCGACTGCCCGGGTACGCCCCCGCGTCGGTGTGAGCCGGGGGTGGGTCGCACGGCCCGGTGCCTGCGGGGCGCCTCCCCCGCTCTCGGCTTCTCCCCGCTCGCGACTTCACTCGAGCGGGAGGGACCCCATGAGCGGGAGGTGCCCCGCCGTCCCGGAGGTGTCTCCCAGGCTGAGGCACCGGGGGAGGCACGACTGCCCGCGGTTACGCCGGTCCTCCTTCCGACGGTGCCGGCTCTCCCACCGGTTCCGCCAGCACCACCCGCGTACCGCGCTCGACGAACGCCGCCACATCCGCTTCCGCCGCAGAGGTGTCCGTCACCAACGTCCATCCCTGTGGCAGCGTGGCCCACGCGTGGAACGGCGCCCGCCCCAACTTCGCCGCGTGCGCCAGCACGTACGTCCGGGCGGCCCGCCGGGCCATCAGCTCCTTCAGCCGCGTCTGCCGCAGGTCCGCCTCGCAGATCCCACCGTCCGCGGTCACCCCGTCCGCGGACAGGAAGACCCGGTCGAACGTCATCCGCTCCAGCGCCGCCTCCGTCAGCGGGCCGACGAAGGCCTGGCTGAGCGGGCGCAGCGTGCCGCCGAGGCACTCCACGTGGACGGACTCGACGTCCGCCAGTTCGTGCAGCGCGGTCAGGCCGGTGGTGGCGACCGTGAGGTCCCGCGCCGTGCGCAGCTCGTGCGCCAGCGCCCCGACCGTCGACCCCGCGTCCAGCAGCACGGTCTCACCGGGCCGGACCTGGGCCGCCGCCCACCGGGCGATGGCCCGCTTCTGCGCGTACGCCTCCGTGGTGCGCTGGCGCAGCGACGCCTCCGGGTGCGCGTTCAGCGCCATCGCCCCGCCGTAGGTGCGGGCCAGCCGGCCGTCGGCGGTGAGCCGGGCGAGGTCGCGGCGGATGGTGGAGGCGGTCACGCCGAAGTGCCGTGACAGCTCCTCGACGCTGGCCAGGCCGGTGGTGGTGGCGAGTCGCAGGATCTCCTCGCGCCGAGCCTGGGATCCGTTGGGCGGCATCAAGTGTCCTTCGCGGTACGTGGGTTCAGCGGGCGGTGGACATCTCGGCGGCCTGCCGCAGCGCCTCGATCATGCTACCGGCCTCGGCCTTGCCCGTACCGGCGATGTCGAAGGCCGTGCCATGGTCGACGGAGGTGCGGATCACCGGCAGGCCGACGGTGAGGTTGACGCCCGCCTCGATGCCGAGCACCTTGACGGGGCCGTGGCCCTGGTCGTGGTACATCGCCACGATGAGGTCGTAGTCGCCCCTGGAGGCCAGGAAGAACGCGGTGTCGGCGGGCAGCGGGCCGCGCGCGTCGATGCCGTCGCGGCGCACCGTCTCCAGCGCGGGGACGATCTTCTCCTCCTCCTCGCCGTAGCCGAACAGGCCGTTCTCGCCGGCGTGCGGGTTGATGCCGCAGACGCCGATGACGGGCGCGGCCACTCCGGCGCGGACCATGGCCTCGTGGCCGCGGCGCACGGTCCGCTCGACCAGGCCGGGCTCGATCCGGTTGACGGCGTCGATGAGGCCGATGTGGGTGGTGACGTGGATGACCTTCACCTTCTCGGTGGAGAGCATCATCGACACCTCCTCCACCCCGGTGAAGTGGGCGAGCAGTTCGGTGTGGCCGGGGTAGACGTGCCCGGCGGCGTGCAGCGCCTCCTTGTTGAGGGGGGCGGTGCAGATGCCGTCGATCTCACCGGCGAGCGCCAGTTCCGCGGCCCGCCTGACGTACTCGTACGCGGCGTTCCCGGCGACGGCGGACAGGGTGCCCCAGGGCAGGTCGGCGGGGAGCAGGCCGAGGTCGACGACGTTGATCCGGCCGGGTACGGACTCGGCCTCCGCCGGCGTCGGCACGGACACGATCTCGCAGTCGGTGCCGAGGATCCGGGCCGCTTCCCGCAGTCGTGCGGCGTCCCCGATCACCACCGGCCGGCACCGGTTCAGCGTCGCGGTGTCCAGCACCGCCGGAACGATCACCTCGGGCCCGATACCGGCGCCGTCGCCCATGGTGACACCGATGAGGGGGAGGGGCTGCTGCGCGTTCACTGGGTGACTCCTTGCTGAGAGGGATGACGGGGGCGGAGTGCCGCCGCGATACGGACGAACGAGTCCGGGCCGCCGAAGCTCCCGGGGCGGGTGACGACCGACCGGCCGTCCGCGGTCCTGCAGTGCACGGCGCCGTGGTGGATCTCGCCGACCGGCCGCAGCGCCGTCACGCCGAGCGCGTCGAGCACCCGGCGGGCCGTCTCGCCCCCGGTCAGGACGAGGTCCGGGCGCCCCGGCACGGCGGAGACGGCCCGTGCCAGTCCGGCCACGACCGCGCGTGCCGCACCGGGCCGGATCCCGCCGGACCCGTCCACGGTCACCACGGTCACCGCGCCGGGCGCGAGCGCGGGCAGGACGACGCCGTCCGCCCCGGCGAGCTCTCCGGGCGCCAGCGGCAGGTGCCGGGCCCCGGCCGCGACCAGCAGGGCGACCTGCTCGGCCACCACCGGCTCCGCGCTCCCGGCGACGACGAGCAGCGGCCGCGCGACGCCCCCGACCGCCGACGGCGCCCCGTCCCCGGTAGCCACCTGGGCGGAGACGCCGGCCGGCGCCGCCGTCGCCCTCGGCGGGGCGGCCGCGGGTCCGGCTCCCGCCGGCGGCCCGTGCGCGCGCCGCGCGGCGAGCCGGCGGCCGAGGGCCGCCGCCAGGCCGCCGCTGCCCAGGAGACGGGCGCCCGGGCCGAGGAGGTCCGCCGCGGTGGCGATCACCGTCAGGTCGGTGTCGGTCTCCGCGTCGCAGACCGGGTGCCGTCCGCGGGCCGCCAGTTCCCGGAAGCGGCCGGCCAGCGCGATGGGGCCCTGCCGTACGGTCTCCAGCGGTACGTCCGCGGTCGGCAGCGGTGCCAGTGCCCCGGCGACGGACCGCGGCGCGGCGCGCTCCTCGGCGCGCCAGGCCGGGGACTCGTGCAGCGGCACCCCGTCGACCAGGACCACGCCGCCGCGCACCACGCGCCGGGCGGCGGGCAGGGCCGTCGCGATCACCAGGACCTCGGCCCCTTCCGCGAAGGCGGCCGCCTCCGCGCCCACCGGCCCGCGCAGCAGCGAGTCGCACTTCTTGAACCAGAGCGGATCGCCGTACGCCTCGGAGGAGTTGACTGCGCGAAACGCGCGAGACCCGGCGGTGTCCCTGTCCGTGTCCGCGGGGGCGCCGACGGCGGACGGGGGCCTTTCCACCGCGCCCAGCGCGGCCCGTACGGCAGCGGCCGCCGTCCCGCCGTCCAGGTACCGCGAGTCGAGGTCCACCACCACGGCCTCCCCGGCGGCACCGGATATTCCCAGCTCGGCGGGGTTCAGTATGAGCCGCGCGGGCAGCCGCAGCAGCGCGGCCGCCTCCGCCGCCCCCGACAGGTCGTCGGCGAGCGCGACGACCGGGGCGTCACTTCGACGGCACATGCGGACCTCCTCCAGGAACTCGGCGTCGTAGTGCCCCGATGATGACATAGCTTGCGCGATTCGCGCGAGACTCTTGCGCATAACGCGCAGCCGTGCGAGCGTTCACCCACCGAGAAGCCACCCGCCCGCTCCGGAAGGAACCACTCGTGAGCACCGGCACCCGCCCCGGCCCGCACGGAAGCCCGCAGGGAAGCGCACAGGGAAGCCCCCAAGGAAGCCCCCAGGAAAGCCCGCAGGGCATCGAGCTCCCGTCCGTCCCCGTACCGCTCTCCCGCCTGGTCCTGGGCACCATGACGTTCGGCGACACCGTCGACCGCGCGGGCGCCGCCGCCATGCTGGACACCGCCCTCGACGCCGGCCTCACCGGCGTGGACACGGCCAACGGCTACGCGGGCGGCGAGAGCGAGCGGATCCTCGCCGGCCTGCTGCCCGGGCGCCGGGACCGGATCGTGCTCGCCACCAAGGCCGGCATCCCGCACCCCGACCAGGGCGAGCACGCCCCGCTCTCCCCGGCCGGTCTGCGGGCCGCCCTCGAGGGCAGCCTGAAGCGGCTCGGCACCGACCACGTCGACCTCTTCTACCTGCACCAGCCGGACCGCCGTACGCCGCTCGCCGAGACCCTCGCGACCGTGGCCGAGTTCGTCGCGGAGGGGAAGGTCCGCGCCCTCGGCGTCTCCAACTACGCCGCCTGGCAGATCGCCGAACTGACCCGCACCGCCGACGAGACCGGCGCCCCGCGCCCGGTCGTCGCACAGCAGCTGCACAACCTCCTCGCCCGCCGGATCGAGGAGGAGTACGTCGAGTACGCGGCGGTGAGCGGACTGCGCACCATGGTCTACAACCCGCTCGGCGGCGGCCTCCTCACCGGCCGGCACCGCTTCGAGGCCGACCCCGCCACCGGCCGCTTCGGCGACTCCAGGCTCGCCGCGATGTACCGGGAGCGCTACTGGAACGAGGACCTCTTCGCCGCCGTCGCCCGGCTCACCGAGATCGCCGACGGGGCCGGCCTCCCGCTCACCGAACTCGCCCTGCGCTGGCTGCTGGACCGCCCCTCCACCGACGCGCTCCTGCTCGGCGGCTCCCGGCCGGAACACCTGCGGGCCAACATCGCCGCCGCCCAGGCCGGTCCGCTGCCCGCGGACGTGACCGCCGCCTGCGACGCCGTCGGTTCCGCGCTGCGCGGCCCGATGCCCGCCTACCACCGCTGACCACCGCCGTACCCCACCTGCCCGGAGCCGCCCCATGACCACCGCCGCGCACTTCACAGCAGCCCTGCGCGACCGCCAGCGCCTCATCGGCTACTGGTCGCTGCTCGACTCGCCCGTCGCCGCCGAACGCCTCGCCCGGCTCGGTTACGACTACCTCGCCTTCGACGCCCAGCACGGCCTCTTCGGCTACCAGGGCCTGCTGAACAACCTCATCGCCACCGACACCCGCGGCTCCACCGCCGTCGGCATGGTCCGCGTCGAGGCCAACGACCCCACGTACATCGGCCGCGCGCTCGACGCGGGCGCCGCCGCCGTCATCGTGCCGCTCGTCGACACCGCGCGGGACGCCGCCGACGCGGTCGCCGCCGTGCGCTACCCGCCGCACGGCCGCCGCTCCTACGGCCCCATGCGCGCCCAGCTCCGCATCGGCCCGGACCCGGCCGACACCCACGAGCAGACCGCCGTCCTCGCCATGATCGAGACCGCCGACGGGCTCGCCAACGTCGAGGAGATCTGCGCCGTCCCGGGACTCGACGGCGTCTACGTCGGCCCGTCCGACCTGCGCCTGGCCATCGGGGGCAGGACCTCCACCGACCCGGACGTGGCCGACGCGTTCGAGCAGGCCCTCACCCGCATCCGCACGGCCGCCGCGGCCGCGGGCATCGCCGCCGGCATCCACAACGGCGACGGCGCGAGCGCCGCCCGCCGGCTCGACGAGGGCTTCACCTTCGCCTCCGTCGCCGCCGACGTGGTCCACCTCCAGCAGATCGCCGCCACCCACCTGGACGCGGCACGGAAGGGCGGCCGGGCATGAGCACACCCGCCACGCGCACCACCCTCATCACCACGCCCACCTTCGCCCGCCACTCGCCCGACCCCTGGACCCTCCTCGCCGACGGCGGCGCGGGCCCGGTCCGCCCGTACGACGACCGGGCGATGCCGTACGACGAACTGCTCGTCCGGATCGCCGGCGCCGACGCGCTCGTCGCCGGCATGGACCCGGTCACCGCCGAGGTCATGGACGCCGCCCCGCGGCTGAAGGTCATCGCCAAGCACGGCGTCGGCACCGACACCATCGACGTCGCCGCCGCCCGCGAACGCGGCATCCCCGTGGTCTTCGCGCCCGGCTCCAACTCCCGGGCCGTCGCCGAGTACACCTTCGGCCTCGTCCTCGACGCCGCCCGCCGGATCAGCGCCTCCCACACCGCCGTCACCGGGGGCGGCTGGCCCAAGCTCTTCGGCCCCGAACTGCACGGCCGGACCCTCGGCGTCGTCGGCCTCGGCCGGATCGGCCGGCTCGTCGCCGGCTACGCGCGCGCCTTCGGGATGAACGTCCTCGCCCACGACCCGTACGTCCCCGACGACGCGGTGCGGGCGGCGGACGCCGAGCCCGTCGTCCTGGACGCGCTCCTCGCCCGCGCCGACGTCGTCACCCTGCACCTCCCGCCCGCCGGGGCGCCGCTCCTCGACGCCGCCCGGCTGGCCGCCATGAAACCCGGCGCGATCCTCGTCAACGCCGCCCGCGGCGGCCTCGTCGACGACACCGCGCTCGCCGCCGCCCTGCGCTCCGGGCACCTGGCCGCCGCCGCGCTCGACGCCTTCGCCGTCGAGCCCCTCCCGGCCGGCCACGTCCTGCGCACGGCGCCCCGGCTCACCCTCACCTCCCACATGGCCGCCTGCACCCCGGAGGCCAACCGCGCGATGGGCCTGATGGTCGCCGAGGACGTACTCCGTGTCCTCGCCGGCGAGTCCCCGCGCCACGCGGCCGGCTGACCCCGCCACCGACCCACCACGTCACCCCCCATGCCCTTACCCGCCCTGTCTGCCTTCCGCTCCGGCGACGGCGCCGGATCCAGCAAAGGAACACCGCCATGTCGACCACCGCCACCGCCCCAGCGGCGGAGCACGCGCAGGCCGATCCGTACGCCCTGCGCCCCGAGGACGCCCGCCCGGCGCCCACCGCCTTCCGCGACCGGATCCGCCATCTCGGCCCCGGCTTCGTGCTGTCGGCCGCCGTCGTCGGCTCCGGCGAGCTGATCACCACCACCGCGCTCGGCGCCCAGGCCGGCTTCGCGCTGCTGTGGCTGGTGATCGTCTCGACCGCGGTCAAGGTCTGGGTCCAGATGGAACTGGCCCAGTGGACCATCCTCAACGGGCGCACCGCGCTCGAGGGCTACCGCGAGGTCGGCCCCCGCATCGGCCGGCTGAGCTGGATCAACTGGCTCTGGATCGGCATGGACTTCGCCAAGATGTTCCAGCGCGGAGGCATCATCGGCGGTACGGCGGCGGCCTGTTCGGTGCTGTGGCCGGTCATCGGCGAACCGCTGAGCTGGGGCTCCCTGGCGCTGTGGGCCGTCGTCGTCACGGTCGCCGCGATCCTGCTGCTGCAGTCCGGCAAGTACAGCCTCGTCGAACGCGCCTGCCTCGTCTCCGTCGTCGTCTTCACCCTCGTCACCGTCAGCCTCGCGGTCGGCCTGCCCGGCACCGGGTTCGGCTACGGCGGAAGCGAACTGGGCAGCGGCTTCGGCTTCGAGATCCCGGCCGGCACCGTCGGCATCGCGCTGGCCGTCTTCGGCATCACCGGCGTCGGCGCCGACGAGATGACCACGTACACCTACTGGTGCCTGGAGAAGGGCTACGCCCGCTGGACCGGCCCCGACGACGGCAGCGAGGAGCGCGCCCGCCGCGCCGAGGGCTGGATCAAGGTGATGCGCCTGGACGCCCTCACCGGCCTCGCCGTCTGCGTGCTGTGCACCCTGTCCTTCTACGTCATCGGCGCGGCCGTGCTCCACCCGCAGGGCCTGGTGCCCGAGGGCAACGAGATGATCACCACGCTGTCCCGCATCTACACGGACACGATGGGCCCCTGGGCCGAGTACCTGTTCCTCGTCGGCGCGTTCGCCGTCCTCTTCTCCACCCTCATCGGCTCCACCGCCTCCGTGCCCCGGCTGTGGACCAACACCCTCGGCCTGCTCGGCGTCGTCGACTGGAGCGACGTCCGCGCCCGCACCCGCGCCATCCGCGTCCTCACCTGGTGCCTGCCGCTGCTGTGGACCTGCTTCTTCCTCTGGATGCAGTCGCCGGTCCTGATGGTGCAGATCGGCGGCATCGGCGGCGGGATCTTCCTGCTCGCCGTGGTCGTCGCCGTGTGGCGGCTGCGCCACACCGGGGTCCCGAAGCGCTTCCGCGCCAACCCCTGGCTCACCGCGGCCCTGGTCCTGAGCAGCGTGGCGATCCTGTGCGTCGGCGTGTACGGCGTCCTGAAGACGCTGGGCGCGGTGCCGGAGTAGCCACGAGTCCACACCTCCTGCTGTTAGCCTGCACTTGCACATGAGTTGCAATAACAGCGGAGGACGTTGGACATGGCGCTGTACACGCTCCCGGAGCTCCCGTACGACTACGCGGCACTCGCCCCGGTCATCAGCCCCGAGATCATCGAGCTGCACCACGACAAGCACCACGCGGCCTATGTGAAGGGAGCCAACGACACCCTCGAACAGCTCGCCGAGGCGCGGGAGAAGGGGACGTGGGGCTCGGTCAACGGCCTGGAGAAGAACCTGGCCTTCCACCTCTCCGGGCACATCCTGCACTCCATCTACTGGCACAACATGACCGGTGACGGCGGCGGCGAGCCGCTGGAGAAGGACGGTGTGGGGGAGCTGGCGGACGCGATCGCCGAGTCCTTCGGCTCCTTCGACCGTTTCAAGGCGCAGCTGTCCAAGGCGTCGGCCACCACGCAGGGCTCGGGCTGGGGCGTCCTCGCCTACGAGCCGCTGAGCGGCCGGCTGATCGTCGAGCAGGTCTACGACCACCAGGGCAACGTCGGCCAGGGCTCCACCCCGATCCTGGTCTTCGACGCCTGGGAGCACGCCTTCTACCTGCAGTACCGGAACCAGAAGGTCGACTTCATCGAGGCCATGTGGCAGGTGGTCAACTGGCAGGACGTGGCCCGGCGTTACACCGCGGCCAAGGAGCGCGGCGACGGCCTGCTGCTCGCCCCCTGACCCACGCCGGCGCCCCGCCACCGTGCTCACCCGGGCGCCGGCGTCTCCTCGCGAGGCGGTGCCGTCGAGGCGCGTACGACGAGTTCGGTGGCGAGTTCGACGTGGTGCGACTCGGTCTTCTCGCCGTTGGCCAGCCGCAGGGCGGTGCGCAGGGCGGCGGCGCCCATCTCCCGGAGCGGCTGGCGCACGGTGGTCAGGGGCGGCGAGGACATCCGGGCCAGGCTCGTGTCGTCGAAGCCGACCACGCTCAGGTCCTCGGGAACGCGCAGGCCGCGGGCGCGCGCGGTCTCGACGACGCCGAGGGCGATCTCGTCGTTCCCCGCGAAGACCGCCGTGGGGGGCTCCTCGAGGTCCAGCAGCGCCGTGGCGCCGAGCAGGCCGGACTCGTACGTGAATTCCCCCGGCCGTACGTAGCCGTCCGGTACCCGCGCTCCCTCGGCCTCCATGGCGGCGCGGTAGCCGTGCATGCGCGCCTGGTTGCAGACGGCCATGGCCGGTCCGCCGAGGTAGGCGACGCGGCGGTGGCCCAGGGAGAGCAGATGCCGGGTCGCGGCCAGACCGCCGGCGAAGTTGGTCGCCCCGACGCTGTGGACCCGGCTGTCCGGCAGGTGCAGGGGGTCCAGCACGACCAGCGGCAGCCCGGACCGGGCCAGCTCGTTCAGGTGGGCCGCGGTGTACACGCTGGTGACGGCGATGACGGCGCGGCGCCCGGCCGCCACCAGGTCCCGGGCCCAGTGCGGGGCGCCGGACACCTTGCCGACCACCACCGAGGCCCCCGACGCGGCGGCCGAGTCGATGATGCCCTCCAGGGTCTCCGCCACGTACGACTTGAGGCCGCCCTGGAACTGCACCTCGATGGTCGGGTTCTCGACGGTCTCGGTGTGGCGGAAGACGGGCGCCAGGTACTCGTGCTGACGCAGCAGCTCCTGCACCCGGACGCGGGTGTGCGGCGCCACGTCACCGCGTCCGTTGACCACCTTGGACACGGTCGCGACGGAGACCCCGGCCGCTCGGGCGATGTCCGCCAACGTGGTGCGCCTGGCGTTCGGTCGCATCGGTTCCTCTCAGCCGTGGGTCCACCGGTGTGGCTGTCCGCCGGTCGGGCCGGCCACGCGGACGGAGCCGGTCAACCGTACCGGTGAGCCGGCACCGGACGCCGACGGCCCGGTGTGACCTGCACCGACAGTGTGTCAGCCCCCGGCCACGACGTCACTCCCGCCCCCGACCGGCCTTTTCGAAACAGTTTCGAACCCCGCCCGGATTCCCGGAGCACTGCTCGGACGCCGATTCCACACGCGGATCTTCCCCGCAGGAAAGCGAATTCACGCGTCTTGACACGGCATCAGGTCGAAACCTAGCTTGCACGAACAGAGCTGGAGAGAAGAAGTTTCGAAAACCTTTCACCATGACTCATCACCACGACTCACGAGAAGCCGACGGCTCTCGAGTGCGGAGAACATCATGGCGCTCTCTCGACGTACCCTCCTCGGCCTGGCGGCCGCCGTCCCGGCCTCCGCGGCGCTGACCGCGTGCGGCGGCTCGTCAGGACCCGGCAAGGGCGGTGGTGCCACCTACTGGTACCTGAACGGACAGCCGCAGGAAGGAGTCAGGGCCGGCGCCGTGGACGCGTTCAACAAGGCCCATCCCGACGAGCGGATCGACGACACGACCTACGAGAACGACGCGTACAAGACGAAGATCAAGACCGCCATCGGTGCCGGGAAGGCGCCCACCGTCATCTGGGGCTGGGGCGGCGGGACGCTGCGCACCTACGCGGAGGCGGAGCAGGTCGAGGACCTCACCTCGTGGTTCGACGAGCATCCCGACATCAAGAAGGGGCTGTTCCCGTCCTCGTTCGGCGCGGCGACCGTCGACGGCAGGATCTACGCGATGCCGTGCGAGACCGTGCAGCCGATCGTCCTCTACTACAACAGGAAGGTCTTCGACCAGGTCGGGGTGGAACCACCGGAGTCCTGGGACGACATCATGGCGCTGGTGCCCAGGTTCAACGCCAAGGGCATAGCGCCGTTCGCACTCGGCGGCCAGTCCCGGTGGACCAACATGATGTGGCTGGAGTTCCTGTTCGACCGCATCGGCGGTCCTGAGGTCTTCCAGGCCGCCGTCGAAGGCGAGAAGAACGCCTGGTCCCACCCGGACGCCATCAAGGCGCTGACCGCACTGCAGGACCTGGTCGAGGCCGACGGGTTCATCAAGGGCTTCTCCTCGATCACCGCGGACTCCAACGCCGACCAGGCGCTGCTGTACACCGGCAGGGCCGCCATGATGCTGCACGGCACCTGGTCGTACGGCATCCAGCAGACCGACGGCGGGGACTTCGTCCCCAGCGGCTCGCTCGGCTACATGACCTTCCCGCCCGTCGAGGGCGGCAAGGGCGACCAGAGCGACACGGTCGGCAACCCGGCCCACTACCTGTCCATCTCCGCCAAGGCCAGTGCCGAACAGAAGAAGATCGCGAAGGAGTTCTTCGCCACCGGCGTCCTCCAGGACGAGGAGGTGAGGAAGTGGATCGGCACCGGGTCGGTCCCGATCCGGCTCGGTACGGAGAAACTGCTGGCCGCCTCCGAGAACGCCGACTTCCTCCAGTTCACCTACGACATCGCCAGCAAGGCCAAGGTGTTCGTCCAGTCCTGGGACCAGGCGCTCGGCCCGGCGGCCGCCGAGACACTGCTGGACAACATCGTCAAACTGTTCCAGCTGTCGATCTCGCCGCAGCAGTTCGCGAGCAACCTCAACGCGGTCACCGGCGCATGAGCGGCGCGCTCACCGGCCGTACGCGGCATCGCGAGCCGCGCGGTGTCCTGCCGTGGCTGGCGGCACCGGCACTGCTGTTCTTCGTCGGTTTCGCCGTGGTCCCGCTCATCGGCGTCTTCGCGCTGAGCTTCACCACCTGGGACGGCATCGGCGCCATCCGCCCGACGGGAACGACCAGTTGGCGCGAGGTGCTCACCGACCCCGGGCTGCCGCACGCCCTGTGGGTGACGTTCCTGGTGATGGCCGTGTCCTGGCTCGTGCAGACACCGCTGAGCATTCTGCTCGGCACCTTCCTGGCCGGCCGCCAGCGCTACCGCGCGGTGCTGGGCGTGGTGTACTTCGTCCCGCTGATGCTCAGCTCCGCGGCGATCGCGATCGCCTACAAGGCCCTGCTGGACCCCAACTTCGGGCTCGGTGCCGGGCTGGATATCGGGGCGCTCAGCCAGGACTGGCTGGGCCGGCCCTGGCTCGCGTTCGGAGTCGTCGTCTTCGTCGTCTCCTGGCAGTTCGTCCCGTTCCACTCCCTGATCTACCAGGGCGGCGTCCAGCAGATCCCGAAGTCCCTGTACGAGGCGGCGCAGTTGGACGGAGCCGGACGGATCCGGCAGTTCTTCGGCATCACGCTGCCGCAGCTGAAGTACACCATCATCACCTCGTCCACGCTGATGGTGGTCGGGTCGCTGACCTTCTTCGACCTCATCTTCGTCCTGACCGAGGGCGGCCCCGGCGACGCCACCCGGGTCCTCGCCCTGGACATGTACAAGCGGGGGTTCCAGGCCGGCCTGATGGGACCCGCCAGCGCCATCGCGGTCATCCTGGTCCTCGTGGGTCTCGCCCTCGCCCTGCTGCTGCGCCGCCTCGGAGGCCGGGACGCCGGCGCGAGCCAACTCGAGGGGGCCTGACGTGACCACCACGCTCACCAGCACACGACGACCGCGGAAGACCACCCACCGGGAGGGACACCACTCCTCCCGCCCGGCGGCCCGCCGGCGCAACTGGGCCGGGGGCCTGGCCGGATGGCTCTGGCTGGTCGTCGTCGCCGTGCCCCTGTACTGGACCCTCATCACCAGCTTCAAGGAGCGGAGCCGCTACTACGCGAGCAACCCGCTGGTGCCGCCGGGCGACCCGACACTGGAGAACTACCGGCTGGTCGTCGAGTCCGACTTCCTGGGCTACTTCGTGAACAGCGTCGTGGTGACCGTCGGCGCCGTGGTGCCGGCGGTGGTGTTCTCCTTCATGGCGGCCTACGCGATCGTCCGCGGCTGGCGCATGCGGTTCCTGCGGGCCGTGAACGGGCTGTTCCTCATGGGCCTGGCCATCCCGCTGCAGGCCACGGTGATCCCGGTCTACCTGATCATCATCAAATTGCAGCTCTACGACAGCCTGACGGCGCTGATCCTCCCGTCGATCGCCTTCGCCATCCCGCTGTCGGTGCTGGTGCTCGCCAACTTCATCCGCGACGTGCCCAAGGAGCTGTTCGACTCGATGCGGGTCGACGGCGCCACCGAATGGACGACGCTGTGGCGGCTCGCGGCACCGCTCACCCGGCCGGCCATCCTCACCGTGAGCATCTTCAACGCCCTGACCATCTGGAACGGATTCCTGCTGCCGCTGGTCCTCACCCAGAGCCCGGACCGCCGGACCCTGCCGCTCGCCCTGTGGACCTTCCAGGGCGAGTACGGCGTCAACGTCCCCGCCGTGCTCGCCGCCGTCGTCCTGACCACCCTGCCCGTCCTGGTGCTGTACGCCTTCGGCCGCCGCCAGTTGCTGAGCGGTCTGACCGCGGGGTTCAGCCGTTGACCCACGCCCACACGAGCGCGGACGCCCGAGGCGCCACGCGGTCCCCCTCACCCGAAGTCCCCCTCGTCCACCGGTCCGCCCGTCCCGCCCTGGTCCAGGGCCCGACGGGCTTGGGAGGAAAGTGAACGCCGACGTGGCCGCAGAGAACACCTCCACGATCTCCCTCTGGAACGACCCCACCGCCTCCGTCGCCGCGAGGGTCGACGCGCTGATCGGCGCGATGACCCTCCAGGAGAAGATCGCCCAGCTGTACGGGGTGTGGGTGGGCGCCTCCGACGACGGGGGCGAAGTGGCCCCGCACCAGCACGACATGGAGGAGGCCGTCGACCTCGACGCGCTCCTGCCCGCCGGACTGGGCCAGCTCACCCGCCCCTTCGGCACCGTCCCGGTCGACCCCGCCCTGGGCGCCCTCTCCCTGGCCCGCACCCAGGCCCGGATCGCCGCCACGAACCGGTTCGGCATCCCCGCGCTCGCGCACGACGAGTGCCTGGCCGGCTTCGCCGCCTGGGGCGCCACCGCCTACCCCGTCCCGCTGTCCTGGGGCGCCACCTTCGACCCGGACGCGGTGCGGCGGATGGCCGCCGCCATCGGCCGCGACATGCGCTCCGTCGGCGTCCACCAGGGGCTCGCCCCCGTCCTGGACGTGGTCCGAGACGCCCGCTGGGGTCGGGTGGAGGAGACCATCGGCGAGGACCCCTACCTCGTCGGCACCATCGGCACCGCCTACGTCCAGGGCCTGGAGTCCGCCGGGACCGTCGCCACCCTCAAGCACTTCGCCGGTTACTCGGCCTCCCGCGCCGGACGCAACCTGGCCCCCGTCTCCGTGGGGCCGCGGGAGCGCGCCGACGTGCTGCTGCCGCCGTTCGAGATGGCGATCCACGAGGGCGGCGCCCGCTCCGTCATGAACGCCTACACCGACACCGACGGCATGCCCTCCGCGGCCGACGAGGACCTGCTCACCGGGCTGCTCCGCGACACCTGGGGCTTCGACGGCACCGTCGTCGCCGACTACTTCGCCATCGCCTTCCTCAAGACCCTGCACGGCGTCGCCGCCGACTGGGCGGGCGCCGCGGGCGCCGCGCTCAAGGCGGGTGTCGACGTCGAACTGCCCAACGTCAAGACGTACGGTGCGCCGCTCGTCGAGGCCGTCACCGACGGCCGCGTCCCGGAGCGGTTGGTCGACCGCGCCGTGCGCCGGGTGCTCACCCAGAAGGTGGCCCTCGGCCTGCTCGACCCGGACTGGAACCCCGTACCGGCGGCGCTCGACGGGCCGGAGGCGGACGACCCGGAGGCCCTGCGCGGCCGGATCGACCTGGACAACCCGGAGAACCGCGCCCTGGCCCGTGAGATCGCCGAGAAGGCGGTCGTCCTGCTCACCAACGACGGCACCCTGCCCCTCGACAGGCCGCACCGCATCGCCCTGATCGGCCCCAACGCCGACGACCCCGCCGCCGTCCTGGGCAGCTACTCCTTCCCCCAGCACATCGGGGTCCGCCACCCGGGCACCCCCCTCGGCATCGAGCTGCCCACCCTGCGGGAGACACTCGCCGCCGAGTTCCCCGACGCGGAGATCACGACCGCCCGCGGCACCGGTGTCGACGACGGGGACCTCTCCGGTCTCGACGAGGCCGCGCGGGTGGCGCGCGGGGCCGACGTCGCCGTGGTGGTGCTCGGCGACCGCGCCGGACTCTTCGGGCGGGGCACCAGCGGCGAGGGCAGTGACGCGGAGTCCCTCGCTCTGCCCGGCGCCCAGCAGCACCTGCTCGACACCCTGCTCGACCTCGGGACACCCGTGGTCACCGTGCTGCTCGCCGGACGGCCGTACGCCCTCGGCCGCGCCGTGGAGGAGTCCGCGGCGATCGTGCAGTCCTTCTTCCCGGGCGAGGAGGGCACGCACGCGATCGCCGGGGTCCTCAGCGGCCGGGTCGACCCCTCCGGACGGCTCCCGGTAGGCGTGCCGCGCGGGCCGGGATCCCAGCCGGGCACCTACCTCGGGGCGCGGCTCGCGCACGCCGGTACGGCGTCCAGCGTCGACCCGACCCCCGCGTTCGCCTTCGGACACGGCCTGTCCTACACGCGGTTCGACTGGACCGGCCTCACGGTGCGGACCCAAGAAGCCCCGACGGACGGCGAGTTCGCGTTCTCCTTCACCGTCCGCAACACGGGGGAGCGGTCCGGCACCGAGGTCGTCCAGCTCTATCTGCACGACCTGGTCGCCTCCGTCGTCCAGCCGGTGCAGCGCCTCGTCGGCTACACCCGGGTGGCACTGGAGCCGGGGGAGATCCGGCGCCTGAGCGTCACCGTCCCGGCCGACGTCGCCTCCTTCACCGGCCGCGACGGCCGCCGGATCGTCGAACCCGGTGAACTGGAGGTGCGGGTGGCCGCCTCCAGCGCGGATCCCCGCCTGACGGCCAGGCTCGTGCTGACCGGGGCCGAGCGCCACGTGGACCACACACGACGCCTGCACGCCACGATCGTGGAGGAGCCGCACACCCCCTGAACCAAGGGGTGCGCGGCGCCGCCGCGCACCCCGGACCACCGGAAGGTCTCACAACAGGCCGCGCCGGGCGAGGCTGCGCATCAGCGCCCCCACACCGAACGTCCACGGCGCGGCCTCCTCGCTGCGGACGACGGTGTTGACCAGGGCGCCGAGGCGCGGACTGGAGATCCGTACGACGTCGCCGTACTCGTGGGTGAAGCCCGCGCCGGGCGCCCCCCGGTCCTCGGTCGGGGCGAACAGCGTCCCCGTGAACAGCACGAACCCGTCCGGGTACTGGTGGTGCGCGCCGTGGGTGGCGGCCACCAGGTCCAGTACGTCGCGGCTGATCTCGCGCAGCGAACTGCTGCCCCGCAGCACGTAGCCGTCCGGGCCGTCGACCCGCAGCGCGATGTCGAGGCCGCGTACGGCGTCGAGGCCGAAGTCCTCGTCGAGCACGCGGACGAACGGGCCGATCGCGCAGGAGGCGTTGTTGTCCTTCGCGCGGGACAGCAGCAGGGCGCTGCGTCCCTCGACGTCACGGAGGTTGACGTCGTTGCCGAGGGTCGCGCCGCGCACCCGGCCGCGCGAGTCCACGACGAGGACGGCCTCGGGTTCGGGGTTGTTCCACACGGAGGCGCCGAGCACGCCGATGTCGGCGCCGGTGCCGACCGCGGACAGCACGGGCGCCTTGGTGAACACCTCCGGGTCCGGCCCGATCCCGACCTCCAGGTACTGCGACCACAGCCCTTCGGCGAGCAGCAGTTCCTTGGCCCTGGCCGCTTCCGGGGACCCGGGACGGATGCCGTCGAGCCTGCCGCCCACCACCTGCCCGACGCGGGCCCGCACCCTCGCGGCCTGCGCCGGATCGCCGCCCGTGCGTTCCTCGATGACGCGTTCCAGCAGGCTCCGGGCGAAGGTGACGCCCGCCGCCTTGATCACCTGGAGGTCGACGGGGGCGAGCAGCCGCGGCACGTCACGGCGGCCGGGCGGGGCCTGCAACAGCTCGTCCAGACGCCACGTGCGCCCGCCGTCGGCCGCGCGGACGACGTCCGCCGCGTCGTCGCGTTCCATGAGGTCGGAGACGGTGGGCGCGTGAGCCGTCAGGTCGACGACGTGCTCGCCGCGGACCGCGGCCACACACGGTCCGCCCTCCTCCGGGTCGTGGACGCGGGCGACGAGGGCGGCCCGGCCGGCGTCCTCCGGCAGGACGGAACCGGCGGTGAGGACCGGGCGGGGGCGCGCTGCTGCCGATTCCACGATCGATGCTCTCCTGGATGCGAGGGGGGCGGGCTCAGTGGGAGTCGCGGGGGACCTCATGTCCTCGGCTTCCGCGCAGGAAACCGAAGTCGGCGCCCCGGTCGGCCTGTTCCACGTGCTGGGTGTAGAGCCAGGTGTAGCCGCCGGTGTACCGCTCGGCGGGCGGTGTCCACTCCTGCCGACGCCGCGCGAGTTCGGCGTCGTCCACGTCCAGGTCCAGGGTGCGGTTCGGGACGTCGAGGACGACGAGGTCCCCGTCGCGCACCAGGGCGAGCGGTCCGCCGACGGCGGCCTCGGGTGCCACGTGGAGGACCACCGTTCCGTAGCCGGTGCCGCTCATCCGGCCGTCGCAGACGCGCACCATGTCCGTGACGCCGGCCTTCAGCAGCTTGGCGGGCAGCGGGACGTTGGAGACCTCGGGCATACCGGGATAGCCCTTCGGGCCGGCGTTGCGGATGACGATCACGGTGTTCTCGTCGACGTCGAGGTCCGGGTCGTCGGCGACCTCGTGGTACGCCTCCGGGGAGTCGAAGACGCGCGCGGGACCGCGGTGCGTGAGCAGGTGCGGTGACGCGGCGGACTGCTTGATCACGGCGCCGTCGGGGCACAGGTTGCCGCGCAGGACGGCGATTCCGGTGCCGGCCGGCTGGAAGGGGGCGTCAAGGGGGGTGATGACGTCGGAGCCGACGCGTTCGGCGCCGCCGGTGTTCTCGGCGACGGTGCGCCCGGTGACCGTGACCGGCTCCCCGTGCAGCAGTCCTCCGCCGAGGAGTTCGGCCATGACGGCGGGCAGCCCGCCCGCGTAACAGAAGTCCTCCATCAGGTACGTGCCGCTGGGCATCAGGTTGACCAGGGTCGGCACCGCGCGGACCAGGTCGTCGAAGTCCCGCAGGTCCAGTTCGACGCCGACGCGTCCGGCGAGGGCCGTGAGGTGGATGACGGCGTTGGTGGAGCCGCCGATGGCCGCGTTGACCCGGACGGCGTTCTCGAACGCCTCCCTGGTCAGGATCCGCGAGGGCCGCAGCCCCTCCTCCACCATCCCCACGATGCGCCGCCCGGCGGCCTGCGCGGTCTCCATCCGCCGGGAGTCGACGGCGGGCCAGGCCGCCGAGCCGGGCAGCTGCATGCCGAGCGCCTCGGCCACGCAGGCCATCGTCGACGCCGTTCCCATCGTCATGCAGTGACCGTTGGAGCGGGCCATGCAGCCCTCGGCGAAGAAGCACTCCTCCTCGGTCATCCGGCCGGTCTTCAGGTCCTCCTCGAACTTCCACACGTGGGTGCCGGATCCCACGTCCTGACCGCGGTACTTGCCGTTCAGCATCGGCCCGCCGGTGACCATGACGGCGGGCAGGTCGACGCTGGCGGCACCCATGAGCATGGCGGGGGTCGTCTTGTCGCAGCCGGACAGTAGCACCACACCGTCGAGCGGGTTGGCCCGGATCAGCTCCTCGACCTCCATAGCCATGAGGTTGCGGTACAGCATGGCGGTGGGGCGCATCAAGGTCTCGCCGGTGGCCATGGTGGGGAACTGCAGAGGGAAGCCCCCCGCCTGCCACACGCCCCGCTTGACGGCCTCGGCGACGCGGGTCAGATGGGCGTTGCACGGGGCGAGTTCGGAGGCGCTGGTCGCGATGCCGATGACGGGACGCCCGTCGAACACCTCATGTCCGAAGCCCTGGTTGCGCATCCAGGAGCGGTACAGCATCCCGCTGCGGCCCTGTGCGCCGAACCACGCCTGGCTGCGGCGGTTCTTCCTCGGACCGTCGGTCATGTGCACCCTCCCGTGGCTCCGGCGTCGTCCGCGGCGTGCTGGGTCGCCTGCGGGCACGGGCCCGCAGGCCCTACCCTGGTACCCAATCATTAAATGATTCGATGAATGGCGTCCAGGGGGCGAGCGGAGATCATGACGAAGTTCCCGACCGCGCACCAGCGCGTGGTCGACGAGCTCGGCCGGCGCGTCGTGGGCGGCGCGTGGGGGCCGGGGGACCCGCTGCCGGTCGAGGACGCGCTCGCGGCCGAGATCGGCGTCAGCCGCGGGGTGTTGCGGGAGGCGGTCAAGTCCCTGGTGGCCAAGGGGATGCTGCGCGTACGGCCGCGCACCGGTACCCGTGTGCTGCCCCCGGAGCAGTGGAACCACCTGGACCGTGACGTCCTGCGCTGGAAACAGGCCGAGGACGCCGCGGCCCTGCTGCGCGACACGGGCGAACTGCGGCGGATCGTCGAGCCCGAGGCGGCCCGGCTCGCCGCCGAGCGGGCCGGCCCCGACGACGTACGCGTCCTGTACGAGGCCCTGGCCGCCATGGAGGCCGCGGCGGTGGCACCGGGCCGCGTCGGCTACGTCGAGGCCGACATCGCTTTCCACCGGGCGCTGCTCGACGCCGGCGGCAACCGTCTCCTCGGCTCACTGGGGCGCGCCGTCGACATCGCGCTGGAGCACAGCTTCGCCGTCAGCACCCGCACCCCGGGCGCGGTGGAGGCCTCGCTGCCGGGTCACCGCGCCGTCGTACGGGCCGTCGAGGCCCGCGATCCCGCGGCGGCCGCGGCCGCCGTCCTGGCCATCATCGAATCCGCCGAGCGGGAGATCGCCCGGTCACCCGCGAGACCGGGCGACACCGGCTGACCCGTCACGGCCCGCGAGAACGGTCACCCGGAGTCGGATCACTACGACGACGGGTCCTGGCTCCGGACGGCTCCCCAGGGGCCCCGCCCGCCTCCCACGGGTGCGCGCCGAGGCCGCACCCGTACGGTGCCGAGGTGAGCGGTTTTGGGGTCACGCGGATGCCCGTGACGCGCTCGGCGAGGGCGAACGGGGCGCCCAGCCGGCCCACCGCGAGCACACCGCCACCAGGATCGCGGACGCCGCGACCACCGCCATGCCGGTCGTCAGACCGGCCTGGCCGGCGACGAAACCGATCAGGGCCGGGCCCGCCAGCAGGCCGGTGGTGCCCATGGCGGCGACCAGGGCGAGGGCGCCCGGCCCCTGTGCGGCGGCGGCGACGTAGAGGCAGGGGGTCACCGTCGCCATGCCCAGGCCGACGCAGGCGAAGCCGACGAGTGCGGGCCAGGTGCCGCCGGCCAGCAGGGCGAGGGCGAGACCGGTACCGGCCATCGTGCTGCCCACCCGTACCATGCGCGGGTCGCCGAAGCGGTTGCGCCAGCCGTCGCCCAGGAGACGGGCCACCACCATCATCACCGACACGACGGCGATGCCCAGCGGCGCCAGCCGCCCCGACGCGCCGGTCTCCTCCGTCAGATAGAGCGCCGACCAGTCGTTCATGGCCCCCTCGACGACCGTGCCGAACACCATGGCGCAGCCCAGGACGAGGGCCGTGCGCGAGGCACCCGTCAGATTCCTGAGCCCCTTCTTCTTCTCCTCGCCCGGCTGCCCGTCCTCCACGGCGTCCGGGGCGGCCGGCGCGTCGGCGAGCACCCGGGGCCTGGAGCCCGCCAGCAGCAGCACCCCCAGCCCCGCCGCCACCGCGAAGTGCGCGGTCACCGAGTGCGTCACGGTGTTCACCCCGGAGGCCAGCAGCGCGCCCCCGAGCGACCCTCCGCTGAACGTGGCGTGCAACTGGGCCATCGCGGCCCGCCCGTAGTGGGCCTCCAGGGCGGCGCCCTGCGCGTTCATGGCGACGTTCAGACAGCCGACCGCGATGCCGTCGGCCAGGATCACCAGCAGGGCGAGGGGGTAGCTGCCCGCCGCGGCCAGCACGGGCAGCACCGCCGCCAGCCCCAGCGCGGACCACAGCGCGAGCCGCCGCGCCCCCAGCCGTCGCATCAGCGGCGCGACCAGCGGGAAGGACACCGCCGCCCCGACCCCGGCGGCCATCAGCAGCAGCCCCACTTCCGTCCCGCCCAGGTCGAAGCGGTCCTTGAGCGCGGGCAGCCGGGACGCCCAGGTGGCGTACTGGAAGCCGAGGAAGAAGAACAGGGTGGCGATGGCCAGTTGGTCACGGCGGAAATCGCCGAGGGTGGGCAGCATGGGCGTCAGGACCCCTCTTCCGGGCCGCCGGAGCGGTTGTACTGGACCGGGCAGGACATGTAGACGGCACCGTCGCCGTACGCGCCGTGGAGCTCGACCGCCGGCTCGGGCAGGAAGCCGTGCCCGGCCCAGAAGCCGCCCGTGCCGCCGACGGCGACCAGGGAGATCCGCTCGAAGGACGAGCGTGCCGCGGTCGCCGTGAGCCGCCGCAGCAGTCTGCTGCCGAGCCCCCTGCCGCGCAGATCGCCGGCGATCACGAGGTCGTGCAGGTGCAGATTGCGGGAGTCGTACGCCCGCTCCTCCGGCCGGGTCAGGTCCGGGTACCGGTACCGCGGGTAGGGCAGGGCCAGGAGGTAGCCGGCGATCCGGTCGCCGGCCTCCAGGACGAAGCACGTCCCCGGGGAGATCCGGCCCCGGGACCGCAGCGCCGCCACGCCCTCGGACAGTGAGGCCGACGCGTACACCTCGGCCTCCAGGGCGGCGATCCGCGGCCAGTCGTCCTCCACGATCCGGCGGACGCGCACGTCCGGTCCGTCACCGCCCACGCAGACGCGGGGGAGCGGGTCGAAGCCGTTGAAGCCCTCGGTCGTGTAGCTGGCGGCGTACGCGCCCGCGGACAGCACCCACACCGGGTCGCCCGACGCGACCGCCCTCGGTACCCGCACCCGGGGGTGCTCGTGGGCGTAGGCGTCGTCGCTGTCGCAGGTGGGGCCCGCGACCACGACCGGCACCAGGTCCGCGCCGGCCGGGTCCTCGTGGGACGGGAAGACCAGCGGGTAGCGCACCTGGTCCATCTCGTACAGGCCGTTGAACTTGCCGCAGCTCAGGTACAGCCAGTGCTCGCGCTCCCCGTCCGGCCCGCGACGCGACGTCAGCCGGGAGACGTGCGCCCTGATCGCGCCGTGGTCGGCCACCAGGTGGCGCCCCGGTTCGACGACGAAGTCCAGCGGGCGGGGCGACAGTTCCCTCAGCCGCTCCATGCCCTCGCGGAGCACGGCGAAGATCTTGTCCAGCGGAGGGTCGAGCCGTTCACCCCGTCGGTCGGCGTAGCCGAGCGCCGGCAGACCGCCGCCGAGGTTGACGTGGTCGGGCACGATCCCGCGGCCGTGCAGGGCCGTGAGCACGTCGGCGAGGGTGGTGAAGGCCTGCTGCCACGCCTCGGCGGTCATCTGCTGCGACCCGACGTGCACCGAGAGACCGGCGGGGACGAGACCCGCGTCCCGCGCCGCCTCCAGCACCCGTACGGCGTCGTCCGCCGAGCACCCGAACTTCCGGCCCAGCCCCCACAGGGCGCCCTCGCCGCTGGTCGCCAGCCGGCAGAACACCCGTGACCCCGGCGCGTGCCCGGCCAGCGCCGCCACGTCCTCCGCGCTGTCCGTGGCGAAGTCCCGGACGCCCAGCCGGTACGCCCGGGCGATGTCCCGGTCGGACTTCACGGTGTTGCCGTAGTGGACCCGGTGCGCGGGCACGCCCGTCGCCAGCGCCCGGGAGATCTCCCGGGGGCTCGCCGCGTCGAAACCGGCGCCGCCGCGCGCCAGCAGGTCCAGGACCTCCTCCACGGGACACGCCTTCATCGCGAACCGCACGTCCACGCCCGGCAGTTCCGCGGTCAGCGCGTCGTACCGGCCGGCGATGCCGTCCAGGTCGTAGACGAGCGCGTCCTCGATGGCGGCCGCGAGGGCGGCGCGCAGGGCCGGGGTCACCGGAGAGCGCCCCGGCTCGCCTGCACGAGGGCCTCCCAGGCGCCGATCAGCGTCACGAAGTCCTCGGTGTCCAGCGCGGCCTCGTCCAGCAGCCGCTCCCGGTCCGCCGTCATGCCGCGCGCGAACTCGGCGTACTTCCCGCCGAGCCGTCCGTACGCCGCCGCGACCGTGTCCAGCCGCCGCTCGTTCTCCGTGCGGTCCAGCCGTACGCTCTCGGCGAGGAACGCCGCGAACGGGGCCGGGTCCAGCCGCCCGCTCTCGTCCAGCAGCGTGTCGCCCGCGTCGGCCATCCGCTCGTAGACGTAGTGCAGGTACAGCATCGACAGCAGGAACTTCACGAACCGCGTCTGGTACGCCAGGAAACCGGCGTGGGTGCGCCGCTCCCCGGTGTAGTAGTTCTCGATGTGCCGGTTGTGCAGGACGCCGGGGAGGGCGGCGTCGTACACGGCGTGGATGAGGAAGTAGTCGCTGCCGATCGTGTCGGTGGCGGGCGGCAGCGGCAGCCGCTCGTACACGTGCCGGTCGAACGCGATGTTGGACATGTCGACGCGCATCGGGTCGACCAGCGTCAGCGTGGAGCGGTCGCCGGTGAAGGGCAGCATCCCCGCGCCCTTGAACGACTCCTCGACCAGTTCCCGCCGCTGCTCGGCCGACCAGTGGCCGGGCGCCCACAGGCCCACGACCTCGTCGTACACCTCCTTGTCGAGCTCCCGGATGCCGCCGATGTCGACGGAGAGCTCCCCGATGAAGGAGGCGCCCACCATCGACACGGGCCGGTGCGCGATCGCGGGGTCGAGCGTCACCTCCGACACACCATCGGTCGCGTCGGCCGCCGGCTTGCCCAGGGAGGTCAGCTCGTGGTGGATCGGGTACACGGGCTCGCCGTCGAAGACCTGGTAACTGCAGTCGGAGTCACGCCGGTGCAGCGAACGACAGCCCAGCGCCGCCGCGAGCAGGAACGCCCGGTTGGTGCAGGCGCCGTACGAGAGCGCGTCCGGGAGCATCAGGTCGAGCACCCGCTCCGGTTCGGGGAGTCCGGCCCGGTCGACGGCGCGCCGCAGGAAGTCCCGCTGGGCCGCCTCGTCGAGGTGGTGCACGACGACGCCCGGCTCCTCGGGGAGTGCGGCGACCGCGCGGGCGTGGGACGCGCGGGTCGGCTCGTCGGCGGAGTCGAGGATCAGCAGGTGCACCTCGACGTCGAAGTTCCGTGCGGCGTACGCGGCCTCGGCGCCGATGCCGGTGATGGTGGCGGAGCACTCCCGGTTGGTCGGCAGGCTCAGGCATATCCGGTCCATGTCGGTTCCCCGTCTCATCGTGTCCGCTCGTGCCAGGCGTCGAGGCCCAGCAGCCTGCGTCCCAGCTCGTCGAGTTCGGCCGGGCCGTAGCGCAGCGACTCGTGCTTCACCGCGTCGCCGAGCAGGGTCGCGTTCCACTCCGGGGTGCTGAGCGTGCGCCAGGACTCCACCCGGGAGCGGCGCAGCTCCTCGTGCTCCTCCAGCGCCGGCATCATCGACAGGTACTGCACCGCGCGCACCCCGTCGGCCGAGGTGTTGGGCGCCACCCCGTGCGCCAGCATCCCGTTGAAGATCAGCAGGTCACCGGCCTTGAGCTGGGGCCGTACGACCGGGAACTCGGCGCGGTCGGTGCCGGGGCGGATCGGGTCCCGGTCGGCGGGCTGTGCGACCTTCCACTCCTCGAACCGGCGGAAGAGCTCCGGGGAGCACTGGAAGCCGCCCTCGTCCGGCTGTGTGTCGGTGAGCGCGATGATGCCCTGCACCCGCTGCGGCGGCACGCTCGCCGTGGTGTCCACGTCCCAGTGCAGCTCGATGTCGAACCCCTCGTCCGTGGGGTCGATGAGGGAACGCGAACGGTTCTTGATGTTGGGCGGGTTGAGGTTGAGCCGGTCCAGGGTGACCCACAGCTCCTCGCAGTCCCACACGTCCACGAACGCGTCGTAGACCCGCCGCGCCTGCCGGCTGTCCCAGATCAGCTGGTGCTGGTACGCCTCGACGAAGCCGTAGACGTACAGGTCCCGGTCGAGGTCCGAGCGGAAGGCGCGCTCCTCGTACCAGGTCTCGGGGCGCTGCGGGTCCAGGTCCTGGAAGTCCCAGGCGAACTCCAGCAGCAGCTTGGCCGCGTCGGGGGAGATGGCCTCCGGCACCACGACGTAGCCGTGGTTCTGCCAGGACGCGAACTGTTCCTCGGTCAGCACCCGTAGCGGCAGGTCCTTGGTCAGGTGCCGCAGCTGCGTTTCGGCGAGGTAGGTCTCGCCGTCGGCGCTGAAGTAGGGGCGCTCGGAGGCGGCGCGGTGTAAGAAGCGGTGGTGCGTCGTCATGCGGTACTCCGGAGATCGGGATCACTCACGGCATGCGGACGGGAGGGCGGGAGGAGTCGATGGGGGAGCCGGTGCCACGACGGTCCGGCGCGCCCCTCACGGGCGTCGGCACGAGGGCCGGCCGGACAGGGCGGGCGGCGTCCCGGGCCACCCGCGTGACATCGATGTCGCCCGGGGTGCCGAATATGCGGCCGCCCGGTGCGGACCACTGGGATATTGGACTGGACCAATGGGCCGTGTCAAGGAACGCCCTTCCGTCGCGACGGCCCAACTCCCCCCGGACACAACCGCTTTGGAGATGAACCGCCCGGTCAGGGCCCCGGAGGCGTCAGCGTCGCCGTGAACTTGTAGCGCGAGCCCCGGTACACCGAGCGGACCCACTCGACCGGCGTCCCCGTCTCGTCCCGCGAGTGACGGGACAGCAGCAGCATCGGCAGGCCCACGTCCGTGGCGAGCAGCCCCGCCTCCCGCGGTGTCGCCGGGCAGGTCTCGATGGTCTCGTCGGCCTCCGCCGGCCGCACCCCGTACACCTCGGCGAGGGTGGTGTAGAGCGAGGTGTAGCGGGACAGGTTGCGGCGCAACCGGGGGAAGCGCCGGTCGGACAGGTGGGTCGCCTCGATCGCCATGGGCTCCCCGCCGGCCAGCCGCAGCCGCTCGATGCGCAGCACCCTGTCCCCCGGGTCCACCTCCAGCAGGGCCGCCAGCTCCGCGCCGGCGGCGACGTACCCGATGTCCAGCACCTGCGAGGTGGGGTTGAGCCCTTGCGCCCGCATGTCCTCGGTGTACGAGGTGAGCTGGAGCGTCCGGTAGACCTTCGGGCGGGCGACGAACGTGCCCTTGCCCTGGATCCGGTCGAGCCGGCCCTCGCTGACCAGCTCCTGCAGGGCCTTGCGGACCGTGGTGCGGGAGGTGCGGAACTCGACGGCGAGCAGGCGCTCGGCCGGCATCGGGGCGCCCGGGGCGCGCTCGTCGGTCATCTGCAGTAACCGCTGCTTGATGCGGTAGTACTTCGGTACGCGCCCGATACGGCCCGGCGCCCCCATGTCGGCCTGGGCGCTGCTGACGTCCGTGCTCATGACTGCCTTCCGGCTGCGGTGTCCGGCGCGCGGACGGCAGGTGCCGGCCGCGGTGCACGTCGGCGGACGGCCGGGTTCGGCGCCGCACGCTCGGCGATCCCGTTATAACCGTGCGTTCTCGCTTTGGTCTAGTCCAAACGCCAACCCGTCCCCGTTTGGGCGGAGTTACGCGCCCCACCAGGGGTGTCGGAGCCGTTACCCAGGCGTGAGTCCACGACCCTTGACAGGACCATAGGTCTAGGCCAAGCTCCCCTTGCTGGTCTAAACCATTTAGAGGAAGCCGGTTCCCAGCCCACCGAGCTGTTGCGCCGCTGTGGGGGTCACCGCCGAGGGCGTGGGTGTGCAAGGCATTCCTGAGGAGGGGTGGCGCGTGAAGCGCAAGCTGATAGCCGCGATCGGGGTCGCGGGCATGCTGTTCTCCGTCGCGGCGTGCGGCGACGACGGTGACGGCGGCAAGGGGGCCGGCGCGGAGACGCTCACCGTGTGGGTGATGGACGGCTCCTCGCCCGACGACTGGCAGGCGGACCTCGCCAAGGAGTTCGAGGCGAAGACCAAGGCCAAGGTCAAGTTCGAGATCCAGCAGTGGAACGGCATCCAGCAGAAGCTGACCACCGCCCTGTCCGAGGAGAACCCGCCCGACGTCTTCGAGATCGGCAACACCCAGACCCCGGCCTACGCCAAGACCGGCGGCCTCGCCGACCTCGCCGACCTCAAGTCCGAGATCGGCGGCGAGTGGACCGAGTCCCTCAACGAGTCGTCCGTCTTCGAGGGCAAGCAGTACGCGGCACCGTGGTTCTTCGCCAACCGCGTCGTCCTCTACAACAAGAAGGTCTGGGCGGACGCGGGGCTGAAGGACACCCCCAAGACCCGCGACGAGTTCTACGACGCCCTCAAGACCATCGGCGAGAAGACCGACGCCGAACCGATCTACCTGCCCGGCCAGAACTGGTACCACTTCGTCGGCCTGGTGATCGGCGAGGGCGGCGAGCTGGTCAAGAAGGACGGCGACAAGTACGTCTCCAACCTCGCCGACCCGAAGGTCGCCGCGGCCACCGAGACGTACAAGAAGTTCCAGGCCCTGTCCAAGGCCCCCAAGGACAAGGACGAGGCCACCCCGCAGCAGGCCGAGATCTTCGCCAAGGGCAAGACCGGCGCGTTCATCGGCATGGGCTGGGAAGCCGCCACCGCGATCAAGGCCAACCCGAAGATCGAGCAGGACATCGGCTACTTCACCATCCCCGGTGCCACGGCCGACAAGCCCGAGGGCGTCTTCCTCGGCGGCTCCAACCTCGCCGTCGCCGCGGGCAGCCAGAAGCAGGACCTCGCCAAGGAGTTCCTGAAGCTCGCCCTCTCCGACAAGTACGAGGGCGCGCTCGCCAAGGCCAACGGCGTCATCCCCAACAAGGAGTCGCTGCAGAGCAACCTCAAGGGCAACGCCCCCGCCGAGGCCGCCGCGCCGGCCGCCGCCGTCGGCGGCACCACGCCGCTGATCCCCGAGTGGGCCGCCGTCGAGAACGACCCCAACCCGATCAAGACGTACCTGACCGCCGTCCTGAACGGCAAGTCCCCGGCCGACGCCGCCCAGCAGGTCGAGGGCGAGTTCAACAAGCGCCTGGCGCAGCAGCAGTAACAGCGCACGCGCTCCGACCGGAGCGGGGGCCGGCCACGCGACGGCCCCCGCCCCGCGTTGAGCACGCCGAGAAGAGAGATCGCGAGCATGACCGTGCAGACCGAACGGCCGCCCTCCGGCCCGGCGGACGTCCGCAAGACGGACGACACAGGACCCGGCAGGCCGACACCGCGAGCCGCGTCGCGCGCCGGCGCGCTCGCCCCGTACCTGTTGCTGCTGCCCGCCGTCGCGGCCACCGTGCTGCTGCTCGGCTGGCCGCTGCTGAAGGACGTGCTGCTGTCCTTCCAGAACCTCAACATGGCGCAGCTCATCCAGCACGTCACCGAGTGGAACGGCGTCGACAACTACACGGAGGTCCTCACCGGTGAGGACTTCTGGCGGGTCACCGTCCGCTCGATCCTGTTCACGGCGGCCAACGTCGTCCTGATCATGGTCCTGGGCACGCTGACCGGTCTGCTGCTCGCCCGCCTCGGCAAGCGGATGCGGTTCACCCTGCTGCTCGGCCTGGTGCTCGCCTGGGCGATGCCCGTCGTGGCCGCCACCACCGTCTACCAGTGGCTGTTCGCGCAGCGCTTCGGCGTCGTCAACTGGGTCCTGGACAAGCTCGGCTGGCACTCCATGGCCGACTACAGCTGGACCAGCAGCCAGATGTCGACGTTCTTCGTCGTCACCCTGCTGATCGTGTGGATGTCCATCCCGTTCGTCGCGATCAACCTCTACGCGGCGACCACCACCATCCCCAAGGAGCTCTACGAGGCCGCGTCCCTCGACGGCGCCGGCGCCTGGCGGAGCTTCACCACGGTCACCCTGCCGTTCCTGCGGCCGTTCCTCTACGCCACGACGTTCCTTGAGGTCATCTGGGTCTTCAAGGCGTTCGTCCAGGTCTTCACCTTCAACGGCGGCGGCCCCGACCGGCTCACCGAGATCCTGCCCGTCTACGCCTACGTCGAGGGCGTCGGCAACCAGCACTACGGCATGGGCGCGGCGATCGCCGTCCTGACCATCCTGATCCTGCTCGGCCTGACCGCCTACTACCTCAGGATCGTGCTCAAGCAAGAGGAGGACGAGCTGTGAAGCGCTCGCTCTTCGGCCGCCTGTGGCCCAACGTCACGGCCGTCGTCCTGTTCATCGGCTTCGTCTTCCCCGTGTACTGGATGTTCGCCACGGCGTTCAAACCGACCGGCGACATCATCTCGGAGACCCCGGTCTGGTTCCCGACCGACGTCACCTTCGAGCATTTCAAGACCGCGACCGAGGTCGACCACTTCTGGACGTACGTCACCAACTCGCTGACCGTCACCGTCCTCGCCGTCCTCTTCTCGCTGATCGTCGCGCTGGCCGGTTCCTTCGCCCTGGCGCGGATGCGCTTCAAGGGGCGGCGCGGCTTCATCGTCGGCTTCATGCTGGCCCAGATGGCGCCCTGGGAAGTCATGATCATCGCGATGTACATGATCGTGCGGGACACGTCGATGCTGAACAGCCTCGTCCCGCTGACGCTCTTCTACATGATGATGATCCTGCCCTTCACCATCCTGACGCTGCGCGGCTTCGTCGCCGCCGTACCGAAGGAGCTGGAGGAGTCGGCGATGGTCGACGGCTGCACCCGCGCCCAGGCGTTCCGCCGGGTCATCCTGCCGCTGCTCGCGCCGGGACTGATGTCCACCTCGCTGTTCGGCTTCATCACCGCCTGGAACGAGTTCGCCCTGGTCCTGGTGCTCAACAAGGACGCCGAGGCACAGACCCTGCCGCTGTGGCTGTCCCGGTTCCAGACCCAGTTCGGCGACGACTGGGGCGCGACCATGGCCGCCTCCTCCCTGTTCGCCGTCCCGATCCTGATCCTCTTCGTCTTCCTGCAGCGCAAGGCCGTCAGCGGCCTCACCGCGGGCGCCGTGAAGGGATAACGCCACCCGATGACGACCACCACCACCGGCACCCTCACCCGGGACGCGCTCGCCGTACTGCAGCCGGGCTTCGCCGGCACCACCGCGCCCGACTGGGTGCGCCGCCGGCTGGCCGAGGGCCTCGCCTCCGTCGCCCTCTTCGGCCGCAACGTCGCCACCGCCGAGCAGGTCACCGCCCTCACCGCACAACTGCGCGCCGAACGCGACGACCTGCTGATCGCCATCGACGAGGAGTCCGGCGACGTCACCCGCCTGGAGGTCCGCACCGGCTCCTCCTTCCCCGGCAACCACGCCCTCGGCGCCGTCGACGACACCGACCTCACCCGCGGCGTCGCCCGCGAACTGGGCCGCCGGCTCGCCGAGTGCGGCGTCAACTTCGACTGGGCGCCGTCCGCCGACGTCAACGCCAACCCCGACAACCCGGTGATCGG
This sequence comes from Streptomyces sp. NPDC018964, assembly GCF_044390325.1. Classification (NCBI taxonomy): domain Bacteria; kingdom Bacillati; phylum Actinomycetota; class Actinomycetes; order Kitasatosporales; family Streptomycetaceae; genus Streptomyces; species Streptomyces sp. NPDC018964. The sequence continues at coordinate 100,201 of NZ_JBIRYZ010000005.1, read as the reverse complement.
CGTGCGCTCCTTCGGCGGCGACACCGCCCTGGTCGCCCGGCACACCGCCGCCTACGTCGAGGGCCTGCAGTCCACCGGCGTCGCCGCCTGCACCAAGCACTTCCCCGGCCACGGCGACACCAGCGTCGACTCCCACCACGCGATCCCGCACATCGACCTCGACGCCAAGACCCTCGACGAGCGCGAACTCCAGCCGTTCCGGGCGGCGATCGCGGCCGGCACCCGCGCCGTCATGAGCGCCCACATCCGTGTCCCGGTCCTCGACCCGGACCGCCCCGCCACGCTCTCCCGGCACATCCTCACCGACCTGCTGCGCGGCGAACTCGGCTACGACGGCCTGATCGTCACCGACGGCATGGAGATGCGCGCCATCTCCGGCACCTACGGCCTCGAACAGGGAGTCGTCCTCGCCATCGCCGCCGGCGCCGACGCGATCTGCGTGGGCGGCGGGCTGTGCGACGAGGGCACCGTGCAGAGCCTCCAGGACGCGCTGGTGAACGCCGTACGCTCCGGCGAACTCCCCGAGGAGCGGCTCGCCGACGCCGCCGCCCGGGTGCGCGCCCTCGCCGACTGGACCGCGGGCGTACGACGCTCCCCGGCCGCGGCCGTCGCACCCGAGCCGGAGATCGGCCTCACGGCGGCCCGCCGCGCGGTCACCGTCACCCGCGCCGCCGGCCCCGCGCCGGTCACCGGACCGGTGTACGTGGCCACCTTCAACCCGGCACCGAACATCGCCGTCGGCGACGAGACCCCGTGGGGCGTCGGCGCGGAGCTGGAACGGCTGCTGCCCGGCACCACCACCGGCCACTTCACCGGCCCCGACGCCGGCGAGCGGGCGCTGAAGGCGGCGGCCGGCCGACGCGTCGTCGCCGTGGTCCGCGACGAGCACCGGCACCCGTGGATGCGCGCGGCCCTGGACACCCTGCTCGCCGCCGACCCGTCCACCGTGGTCGTGGAGATGGGCGTACCGCAGTCCCCGCCGCGCGGCGCCGCGCACATCGCCACGTACGGCGCGGCGCGGGTGTGCGGTGTGGCGGGGGCGGAGGCGGTCGTCGCGGGCTGATCCGGCGGGCCTACGGGTAGACCTTCTCGCCCTCGGCGAGCATGGCGACGAACTTCTCGATCCGGGCCGCGCGGGTCTGCGGCCGCTTGGCCTCCTCGATCCGGTGCAGGATCGCGTACCGGTTGCGGCTGTCGAGGGTGCCGAAGAAGTCGGCGGCTCCGGGCGCCGCGTCCATCGCGGCCCGGAGGTCGTCGGGGACGGTCGCCGTGCTCTGGCTCGCGTACGCGGCCTCCCAGCGGCCGTCCGCCCGCGCCCGCTCCACCTCGCGCAGCCCGGACGGCCGCATACGCCCCCGCTCGATGAGGTCGAGGGCCTTCTGCCGGTTGACCGCCGACCACCGGCTGCGCGCCCGCCGCGGGGTGAACCGCTGGAGCCAGTGGGTGTCGTCCAGCCCCCTCTTGTGCCCGTCGATCCAGCCGTAGCACAGCGCCGACTCCAGGGCGGTCGCATAGTCGACCCCGGTGATCCCGGACCCCTTCTTCGGAATCCTCAGCCACGCCCCGTCGACGTCCCCCTGGTGCTCCTCCAGCCACGCCTCCCAGTCCTCCTGCGTCTCGAAGGCGACAACGGGCCCCACCACACCATCCACTCCACCGGTCATACGCTCATGCAACCGGCCGAAGCGATCCAGGTCAACGAGTTCTCTGTCGTCAGCCCTCGGGACAATCAGCCCCTCCGGCGTTTGAGGAGCGGGGGTCCGGGGGGCAGCGCCCCCGGGGGGACGGGAACGGGAAGGGGCGGCGGGGGCGAAAAAACCCTGCGGCCCCCTACGCCGCCGCCCCCCACCCCCCATGCCCCCCACGCCGCCACGATGGCGGAGCGTGTCACATTGGGCCGATCGGGTGACCATGCGTAAGAATTACCCGATGCAGACAGCCAGCACCACAGGGGACGGAGCATGCCGGTGAACAGCCACGACGTCACCGACGAACAGTGGGAGGGGCTCGCCCAGGTCGTCCCACTCCGGGGCCGCGACGCATGGCCGTCCGCCGTGGGCCACCGCACCCTCCCCGAGGCCGAGACAGAGGCCCGCCGCCGCTTCGTCGTCCTGCGGGTGAACGTGTTCGCGGACGCCCGCGAGGTCGCCGAGACACTGATGTCCGGGATACCGGTCCTGCTCGACCTGACCGGCGCGGAGACCGAGACCGCCAAACGGGTCCTGGACTTCAGCACGGGCGTCGTCTTCGGCCTGGCCAGTGGAATGCACCGGGTCGACCGCAACGTCTTCCTCCTGACCCCGGCCGGCACGGAGGTCACGGGGCTGATGGAGGGGGTGGGAGTGCCGGGGGCCTGAGCGCGTCGCCCGATCGTGGGAAGGCCCGTCGAGCGGAACGGTTCGCCCCGCACCGGACCCCTTAGCGTCCCGCACATGACCCCACCTTCCCCGCCCCGCCCGGGCACATCGCCCCTGTCCGCGGGCCCGGCCGCACCGGATCCGGGGGCCGCACCGGCCGCACCGAACCCACCGGATGCACCGGCCGCACCGGCCGCACCGGCCGCATCGGCCCCACCGGTTTCACCGGCCGCACCGGACCCGTCGGCCGCGCGGTCGGCCGGCGTCGTGGGCCACCCCGACCGGCCGCGCGTCACCGAGCTGCTGCTGTCCGCCTTCGCCGGGCATCGCGGCGTGGCGCTCCCGCTCGGGGCGCTCACCCTGCTCGCCGGACCCAGCGGGAGCGGCAAGACCGGCGCGCTGCGGGCGTACGAGGCGCTCGCCCGGCTCGGCGGCGGGGCCGAGCTGGGGGAGGCGTTCCCGGAGCCCGGCGCCTGCGTGCCGGAGCGGGCCCGCGCCGACGCCCAGCGCCGCCGCGGCTTCCGCATCGGCTGCACGGCCGACGGCCCCGAGGGGCCGGTCCGGCTGGAGGTCGCCGTACAGGCCGAACCCGTGCTGCGGATCGCGGGGGAGCGGCTGACGGCGGGTGGAACGGTCCTTCTGGAGACCGCCCTGCGCGACCCCGGCCGGCGCACCGTGCAGGCCGCCTGGCACACGGCCGGGGCGGCTCCGGTGACCCGGGCCCCGCTGCCGGACGACCGGCTCGGCACCGCGCTGCTGCCGCTGCGCGTCGCCGGCAAGACCCCCGGACAGCGCAGGGTGCTCGCCGCCGCCGAGCAGATGGTGGTCGCCCTGCGCTCCGTCTTCCCCTGCGACCCCCGCCCCGAGCGGATGCGGGACCCCGTCCGGGTCGGCACCGGGCGGCTGCTCGGTGGCTGCGACAACCTCGCCGACGTCCTGTGGCGCACCCGCGCCGAGTGCGGACGCCGGTACGCCCTCCTCGTGGACGCGGTGCGCGCCGGATGCGCCGGGCCGGTCACCGGCCTGCTCGCCGAGCCCTACGACGCCGGCCGCCTGGTCCGCGCCCTCCTCGACCGGGGCGACGGCACCCGGACCGAGCTGCGGCGCCTGGGCGACGGCGAGCTGCGGTACGCCGCGCTCGCCCTGGTGCTGCTCACCGGGCCCGGTGTGCTGGAGGTCGACGCGCCCGGCGAGGTCCCGGCGGCGTTCCAGACCCTCACCGTCCTCGCCGACGGCCTGGACCGGGCGCTGGATCCGGCGCAGCGGGCCGAACTGCTGCGCCTGGCGGCACGGATGTGCGAGCGCGGGCACATCCGGCTGGTCGGGGCGGTGAGCGACGCCTCCTGGGCGGCGGGGGTGAGCGGGGTGACGGTGGTACACCTGGACCGTGACCGATCCGTACGACGCCGAGCGTTCCCGTGAGCCCCTCGAACTCGCGGGGCTCCAGCACCGCCTCGCCGAGTTCGCCGCCGCGCGGAACTGGCAGCCTTACCACACCCCGAAGAACCTCGTCGCCGCGCTCAGCGTGGAGGCGTCCGAACTCCTGGAGATCTTCCAGTGGTTGACGCCCGAGGAGTCCGCCCGCGTCATGGACGACCCGGACACCGCGCACCGCGTGAGCGACGAGGTCGCCGACGTCCTCGCCTACCTGCTCCAGTTCTGCGAGGTGCTCGGCGTCGATCCGTTGGCCGCGCTGGCCGCGAAGATCGACCGAAACGAGCGCAGGTTCCCGGTGGGGGAGCCGCCCCAAGGGTGAGGACTCACCGACTCCGGTATCACTCTCCGTATACGAAAAATGAACTCTGCTCGAATCATTGTCGGCAGATTTCGGTCTTCCTCTGGCTTTTTGTCTCACACTCTTTCACTCTGGGTAGTGAACAAGGGAGTTCAACGGATGCGGACGCGTGGGCAGCGCGTCGGACAGACGGGGGCAGCGCATGGACGCTGTGCGGCTCATCGTGACAAGCAGGCGCGCCCTGGCCGCGGACGGTGGCGTGCGGGAGCTGCTGACCGAGGTGTGGCAGGCACAGGCCCTGGCGCAGGCGATAGGAAGCCGCCTCGCCGTCGCCGGCCCGCCCGAACTACGGGGTGAGGCACTGGGGTTGACCGAACTGGCGGGCCGTGGCTGCGGAGTGCTGGGCACCCCGGAACTCGGCCCGGACGGACTGCGCGCGGCCCGGCTCACCGAGCTGGGCGAGACCCGCCCGGTCCTGATGCACCTCGGCGGGCTGCTCGGCGAGGTCGGTATCGCCCTGGTGGGGCTCGCCAGCTCGGCGGCCGACGAGACGACCTACTGGCAGTGCGTGGAGGCCATCGACGCGGCGGACGAGTCCCGCGACCGCGTCCTGGAGATGCTCCGCAAACTGGCGGACCGCGACGAACACGTGCCGGAGCGGGAGGCGGGCTGACACCGCGCACCGCACGGCCCCGTCCCGTCGGCCGGGCCACCGGCAGGGCCCGTGTCAGTCAGGGATCCCCGGCATCCCCCACAGGGCGCCCCTGCTGCCGACGGCGGCCCTCGGACACGTCTCCCGCCACGCCGCGAGCTCCGGGGCCCGCCCCGGACGCCCGAAGAAGAGCGGTCCCTTCCGCAACCTCAGGCGAAGCTTCGCCGAGTCGACGACGTTGTCGTGGACGACGAGGACCCGGGCCACCCGCTGAGGGCCGTGGTCGGTGGTCCGTCCGCCGGCGTGCCGCAGCCGGAGCCTGGCAGGGCCACCGGCCTCCCCTGCGACGATCCGTACCTCGACCAGACGCCGCCGATCCCACACCAGGTACGCGAACCCCACCAGTACACAGGCCGCGACGGCGCGGATCGCCCACATGGCGTCGGACACCGCCCACAGCACCAGGCCGAGACAGCCGGCCGCCACCGCCGTGCGCAGCAGTCGCGGAGCCGTCCGCGTGCTCTTGTCCGCCGCGTCCCAGAGCAGATCCTCGCTGACAGCCATGCCGCCATCATGGGCCCCGCCCCTCATGCTGAGAAGCCCCGGAGCGGGACACCGGCCGGGCCCGGAGGGCGACGGTGCCCACCGGCACCGGTCGCACCACACCGCCGGCCCCTGCCCGGTCGCCGACGGGGCGCCCCGGCCCCTCGTGTGCGGCGGCCCGCAGCGGACCGTGCAGGATGGAGCCATGGATCTTCGCATCTTCACCGAACCCCAGCAGGGCGCCACCTACGACACCCTCCTCACCGTCGCCAAGGCCACCGAGGACCTCGGCTTCGACGCCTTCTTCCGCTCCGACCACTACCTCAGCATGGGGTCCGGGGACGGCCTGCCCGGCCCCACCGACGCCTGGGTCACCCTTGCCGGCCTCGCCCGCGAGACCAAGCGCATCCGGCTCGGCACCCTGATGACCGCCGCCACCTTCCGCCTTCCCGGCGTGCTCGCCATCCAGGTCGCCCAGGTCGACCAGATGTCCGGCGGCCGTGTCGAACTCGGCCTGGGCGCGGGCTGGTTCGAGGAGGAGCACAAGGCGTACGGCATCCCCTTCCCGAAGGAGAAGTTCGCCCGCCTCGAGGAGCAGCTGGAGATCGTCACCGGCCTGTGGGCCACCGAGACCGGCAAGACCTTCGACTTCCACGGCACGTACTACGACCTCACCAAGTCCCCCGGGCTCCCCAAGCCGGCCCAGCCCAAGGTGCCGGTCCTCATCGGCGGCAACGGCGCGATCCGCACCCCCCGGCTGGCCGCCCGGTTCGCCGACGAGTTCAACATGCCCTTCGCCTCGGTCGAGGACACCGCGACGCAGTTCGGCCGGGTCCGCGACGCCGCCCGGGAGGCCGGCCGCGACCCGGGCGACCTCGTCTACTCCAACGCCCTCGTCGTCTGCGTCGGCAAGGACGACCAGGAGGTCGCCCGCCGCGCCGCCGCGATCGGCCGCGAGGTCGACGAACTCAAGGCCAACGGCCTGGCGGGCTCCCCGGCCGAGGTCGTCGACAAGATCGGCCGCTACGCCGAGACCGGATCCAGCCGCATCTACCTCCAGGTCCTCGACCTGCACGACCTCGACCACCTGGAGCTGATCTCCGCCCAGGTCCAGTCCCAGCTGTCGTGACACCGGCTCCACGGGAACCGGGGCCGTCCGTGCACAACGGGCGGCCCCGCCGCATCCGCCCGTAAATTCCCGGAGCCTTTCCGGCCGTTCCCGGTACGTTGGCACCGCACGCCCGAATCCGGTGTGTATCCCCAGCTCAGAAGGTTTCTCGAGGTGTAACCACCGTGTTCCTGACGATCAGTACCACCGGCTCCGCCGAGCGCCCGGCGACCGATCTCGGTTTCCTGCTGCACAAGCATCCCGGGAAGGCGCAGGCGTTCTCCACGTCCTACGGCACGGCCCACGTCCTCTACCCCGAGGCGGACGCCGAGCGCTGCACGGCGGCGCTGCTGCTGGAGGTGGACGCGGTGGCACTGGTCCGGCGCGGCAAGGGCAAGGGCCGCGGGGGCGCCCCCGACGCGGCACTCGCGCAGTACGTCAACGACCGCCCGTACGCGGCGTCCTCCCTGCTCGCCGTCGCGCTGAGCGGCGTCTTCTCCAGCGCGATGCGCGGTGTGTGCGCCGCCCGCCCGGAACTGCCGGGACAACCGCGTCCGCTGCGCGTCGAGGTGCCCGCGCTGCCCGCCCGCGGCGGCGCCGGACTCGTCGGCCGGCTCTTCGAGCCGCTCGGCTGGACGGTCACCGCCGAGCCCGTGGCCCTGGACGCCGAGTTCCCCGAGTGGGGCGACTCGCGGTACGTGCGCCTGGTCCTGGAGGCGGACACGCTCACCCTCGCCGAGGCCCTGCGCCACCTCTACGTCCTGCTCCCCGTCCTCGACGACGCCAAGCACTACTGGGTCTCCTCCGACGAGGTCGACAAGCTGCTGCGCGCCGGTGAGGGCTGGCTGCCCGCGCACCCGGAGCAGAAGCTGATCACCAGCCGCTACCTGTCTCGCCGCTGGTCGCTGACCCGCCAGGCCATGGAGCGCCTGGAGCTGGTCCGGCTGGCCGAGGCGGACGACAGCGACGTCGAGGAGATCGACAACGCCGTGGCCGAGGAGACCGACACCGAGGAGAAGCCGACCCCGCTCGCCGTGCGGCGGCGGGAGGCGATCCTCACCGCACTGCGCGCCCATGGCGCCGCCCGGGTGCTCGACCTCGGCTGCGGCCAGGGCCAGCTCGTCCAGGCACTGCTCAAGGACCCGTCCTTCACCGAGATCGTCGGCGTCGACGTGTCGATGCGGGCCCTCACCATCGCCTCCCGGCGGCTCAAGCTGGACCGCATGGGGGAGCGGCAGGCGGCGCGCGTCCAGCTCTTCCAGGGCTCGCTGGCGTACACCGACAAGCGGCTCAAGGGGTACGACGCCGCCGTGCTCAGCGAGGTGATCGAGCACCTCGACCCGCCCCGGCTGCCCGCCCTGGAGTACGCGGTGTTCGGCTCCGCCCGCCCCCGTACGGTCCTCGTGACCACCCCCAACGTCGAGTACAACGTGCGCTGGGAGACCCTCCCGGCCGGCCATGTCCGGCACGGCGACCACCGCTTCGAGTGGACCCGCGAGGAGTTCCGCGCCTGGGCGCACGCGGTCGCCGAACGGCACGGCTACGACGTCGAGTTCGTACCCGTGGGACCGGACGACCCCGAGGTCGGACCGCCCACCCAGATGGCCGTGTTCACGGCCGGCACCGCGAAGGAGGCGAAGGCCGCATGACCACCACCCCCGGGACCCCGCAGCCGCGAGTCCGTACCCTGCCCGTCACCGACCTCTCCCTCGTGGTGCTCGTCGGCGCCTCCGGCTCGGGCAAGTCGACCTTCGCCCGCCGCCACTTCAAGCCGACCGAGGTCATCTCCTCCGACTTCTGCCGAGGTCTGGTCGCCGACGACGAGAACGACCAGAGCGCGTCGCGCGACGCCTTCGACGTGCTGCACTACATCGCCGGCAAGCGGCTGGCCGCCGGCCGCCGCACCGTCGTCGACGCGACCAACGTGCAGCAGGACGCCCGGCGGCAGCTGATCGAGCTGGCCAGGGCGCACGACGTCCTGCCGATCGCCATCGTCCTCGACGTGCCCGAGCAGGTGTGCGCCGAGCGCAACGCCACCCGCACCGACCGCGCCGACATGCCCCGCCGCGTCATCCAGCGCCACACCCGCGAACTCCGCCGCTCCCTGCGCCACCTGGAGCGCGAGGGCTTCCGCAAGGTGCACGTGCTGCGCGGAGCGGAGGAGGTGGACCACGCCACCGTCGTCACCGAGAAGCGGTTCAACGACCTCACCCACCTCACCGGCCCCTTCGACATCATCGGCGACGTCCACGGCTGCGCGGCCGAACTGGAGGCGCTGCTCGGCAAGCTGGGGTACGCCGGCGGCGTGCACCCCGAGGGCCGCACCGCCGTCTTCGTCGGCGACCTCGTCGACCGCGGCCCGGACAGCCCCGCCGTACTGCGCCGTGTGATGGCCATGGTGAAGGCGGGCGGCGCGCTGTGCGTGCCCGGCAACCACGAGAACAAGTTCGGCCGGTACCTCAAGGGCCGCAAGGTCCAGCACACCCACGGACTCGCCGAGACCATCGAGCAGATGGACGCCGAGAGCGAGGAGTTCCGCGCCGAGGTACGGGAGTTCATCGACGGACTGGTCAGCCACTACGTCCTCGACGGCGGCCGGCTGGTGGTCTGCCACGCCGGTCTGCCGGAGAAATACCACGGCCGCACCTCCGGCCGGGTCCGCAGCCACGCCCTGTACGGCGACACCACCGGCGAGACCGACGAGTTCGGCCTGCCCGTGCGCTACCCGTGGGCGGAGGACTACCGCGGCCGCGCCGCCGTCGTCTACGGCCACACCCCCGTCCCGGAGGCGACCTGGCTCAACAACACCATCTGCCTGGACACCGGCGCCGTCTTCGGCGGCAAGCTCACCGCGCTGCGCTGGCCGGAGCGGGAACTGGTCGACGTACCGGCCGAGCGGGTCTGGTACGAGCCGGCCCGCCCGCTGCGCACCGAGGCCCCCGGCGGCCACGAGGGCCGCCCGCTGGACCTGGCGGACGTGCACGGCCGCCGCTTCGTCGAGACCCGGCACCACGGCCGGATATCGATCCGTGAGGAGAACGCCGCCGCGGCCCTGGAGGTGATGAGCCGCTTCGCGATCGACCCGCGCCTGCTGCCGTACCTCCCGCCGACCATGGCACCCACCGCCACCTCGCACCTCGACGGCTACCTGGAGCACCCGGCCGAGGCGTTCGCCCAGTACGAGCGGGACGGCGTCGCCCGGGTCGTGTGCGAGGAGAAGCACATGGGCTCCCGCGCGGTCGCCCTGGTCTGCCGCGACGCCGACGTGGCCGCCAGGCGCTTCGGTACCACCGGCGGCGAGACCGGCTCCCTCTACACCCGCACCGGCCGCCCCTTCTTCGACGACGCCTCCGTCACGGAGGAGATCCTCGGCCGGCTGCGCACCGCCGCCACCGAGGCCGGCCTCTGGGCGGAGCTCGGCACCGACTGGCTGCTGCTGGACGCCGAGCTGATGCCGTGGTCGCTGAAGGCGTCCGGGCTGCTGCGCTCCCAGTACGCGGCGGTCGGCGCCGCCTCCGGCGCGGTCTTCCCGGGCGCCCTGGCGGCCCTGGAGGGCGCCGCGGCCCGTGGCGTGGACGTCGGGGACCTGCTGGACCGCCAGCGCGAACGCGCCGGTTCCGCCGCGGCGTTCACCGACGCGTACCGCCGCTACTGCTGGACCACCGACGGTCTGGACGGCGTCCGCCTGGCGCCGTTCCAGATCCTCGCCGTCCAGGGCCGCAGCCTCGCCGCCCTGCCCCATGACGAGCAGCTCGCCCTCATCGACCGCCTGGTCGAGCACGACACCACCGGCTTGCTGCGGACCACCCGCCGCCTCTACGTCGACACGGCCGACCCCGAGTCCGTGCGCGCCGGAGTCGACTGGTGGCTGGAGATGACCGGACGCGGCGGCGAGGGCATGGTCGTCAAGCCGGTCGGCGCCCTGGTCCACGACGAGAAGGGCCGTCCGGTGCAGCCCGGCATCAAGTGCCGGGGCCGCGAGTACCTGCGGATCATCTACGGCCCCGAGTACACCAGCCCGGAGAACCTGGCCCGCCTGCGCAACCGCTTCCTCAACCACAAGCGCTCCCTCGCCCTGCGCGAGTACGCCCTCGGCCTGGAGGCCCTGGACCGCCTCGCCGAGGGTGAACCGCTGTGGCGCGTCCACGAGCCGGTCTTCGCCGTGCTGGCCCTGGAGTCGGAGCCGGTGGACCCGCGGCTGTAGCGGGCGCGGGCGTGCCGCGACCCGGTCCGGGCGGAGCACACCGCGCTCCGCCCGGACCGGCCGGTGCGCCGGCCTCCTGCGCGCCGGCCGGCGGAAGCGGATTTCCGGAAGCCGGGAACCCGGGGGACAGGGGTGAACACGCGCCCGGACGGTCAGGATGAAAGGCATGACCTACCACGTCGACTCCGAGGCCGGGCGGCTGCGCCGCGTCATCCTGCACCGGCCCGATCTCGAGCTCAAAAGGCTCACCCCCAGCAACAAGGACGCCCTGCTCTTCGACGACGTGCTCTGGGTGCGCCGGGCGCGCGCCGAGCACGACGGGTTCGCCGACGTCCTGCGCGACCGGGGCGTCACCGTCCACCTCTTCGGCGACCTGCTCGCCGAGACGCTGGACCTCCCGGCGGCCCGCGCGCTCGTCCTGGACCGCGTCTTCGACGAGAAGGAGTACGGCCCGCTGGCCACCGACCACCTCCGCGCCGCGTTCGAGACGCTCCCGGCGTCCGAGCTGGCCGAAGTGCTGATCGGCGGGATGACCAAGCGGGAGTTCCTGGACGCCCACCCCGAGCCGACCTCCGTGCGCTTCCACGCCATGGAGCTCGACGACTTCCTGCTCGGCCCGCTGCCCAACCACCTCTTCACCCGCGACACCTCCGCCTGGATCTACGACGGTGTCGCCATCAACGCGATGCGCTGGCCGGCCCGGCAGCGCGAGACCGTGCACTTCGAGGCGATCTACCGGCACCACCCGCTGTTCCGCGCGGAGCCCTTCCACGTCTGGTCCGAGGGGCAGGCCGACTACCCGTCCACCATCGAGGGCGGGGACGTGCTGGTCATCGGCAACGGCGCGGTGCTGATCGGGATGAGCGAGCGGACCACCCCGCAGGCGGTGGAGATGCTCGCGCACAAGCTGTTCGCGGCCGGTTCCGCCGCGACCATCGTCGCGCTCGACATGCCGAAGCGACGCGCCTTCATGCACCTCGACACCGTGATGACGATGGTCGACGGCGACACCTTCACCCAGTACGCGGGGCTCGGCATGCTCCGCTCGTACACCATCGAGCCGGGCGCGGGGGACAAGGAGCTGAAGGTCACCGACCATCCGCCGGAGCACATGCACCGCGCGATCGCGGCCGCGCTGGGGCTCAGCGAGATCCGGGTGCTGACCGCCACCCAGGACGTGCACGCGGCCGAACGCGAGCAGTGGGACGACGGCTGCAACGTCCTGGCCGTCGAGCCGGGCGTCGTCGTCGCCTACGAGCGGAACGTCACCACCAACACGCACCTGCGCAAGCAGGGCATCGAGGTGATAGAGATCCCCGGCAGCGAGCTGGGCCGGGGCAGGGGCGGGCCGCGCTGCATGAGCTGTCCCGTCCAGCGGGACGCGGTGTGAGGCGCCGTACCGGAACGAGCCGCGCAGAATCGATCCGTACGGAAACGTGCTGTATAGAAATGCAAAAGTTCGTATACACTTCCAAGGGTTCGTGTCCCCCATCCCCTGGAGCGCCCCATGGCGACTGTCCCGACCGCCCTCGCCGGCCGCCACTTCCTCAAGGAGCTGGACTTCACCGCGCAGGAGTTCCTCGGCCTGCTGGAGCTGGCCGCCGAACTGAAGGCCGCCAAGCGGGCCGGGACCGAGCACCGCCACCTGCGGGGCAGGAACATCGCGCTGGTCTTCGAGAAGACCTCGACGCGCACGCGCTGCGCGTTCGAGGTCGCGGCCGCCGACCAGGGCGCCTCCACCACGTACCTCGACCCGTCCGGCTCGCAGATCGGCCACAAGGAGTCCGTGAAGGACACCGCGCGGGTACTGGGCCGGATGTACGACGGGATCGAGTACCGGGGGGACAGTCAGGCCAAGGTGGAGGAGCTCGCGGCGTACGCGGGGGTGCCCGTCTACAACGGGCTCACCGACGACTGGCACCCCACCCAGATGCTCGCCGACGTGCTCACCATGACCGAGCACAGCCCCAAGCCGCTCACCGACATCGCCTTCGCCTACCTCGGCGACGCCCGCTTCAACATGGGCAACTCCTACCTCGTGACCGCCGCCCTGCTGGGCATGGACGTACGGATCGTCGCCCCGAAGTCCTACTGGCCCGCCCAGGAGGTCGTCGACCGGGCACGGGAGCTGGCCGCGTCGAGCGGGGCGCGCATCACGCTCACCGAGGACGTCGCCGAGGGCGTCGCGGGCGCCGATTTCGTCGCCACGGACGTCTGGGTCTCCATGGGAGAGCCCAAGGACGTCTGGGACGAGCGGATCAAGGACCTCGCCCCGTACGCGGTGACCATGGACGTCCTGCGCGCCACCGGCAACCCGGACGTCAGGTTCCTGCACTGCCTGCCGGCCTTCCACGACCTCGGCACCAAGGTCGGCCGGGAGATCTTCGAGACCCACGGCCTCACCTCCCTGGAGGTGACCGACGAGGTCTTCGAGTCGGCGCACTCGGTCGTCTTCGACGAGGCGGAGAACCGCATGCACACGATCAAGGCCGTCCTGGTCGCGACCCTCGCCTGAGCCCTCCCGGGCCCCGCGCCCCGCTCAGAGCGGGCGCCGCTGGCCCGGCAGCCGGAACCACACCGCCTTGCCGGACTCGGTGGGGCGGTGCCCGCAGGACGAGCTCAGGGTGCGGATCAGCAGCAGCCCGCGCCCGTGCTCCTGCCAGGGGTCGGGCACGCCGCGGGCCGGGCGGGTGAGGTCGCCGGGCGGCTCCGGGTCGGCGTCGTGCACCTCGACCTGGCAGCCGGTCGGCAGCAGCCGCACCACCAGCTCTATCGGGGAGCTCCCGGGGGTGTGCTCCACGGCGTTGGCCACCAGCTCCGCCGTCAGCAGCTCCGCCGTGTCGCAGTCGGCGGCGTGTTCCCGCTCGGCCAGCGCCGTACGGACCAGCGCACGCGCCACCGGCACCGCCGCGGTGGTGTGCGGCAGCGCGACGCGCCAGGAGGTGGAGGCGGCGGGGGGTTCGTGCACGGCGAGTCCGTTCGTGGAGCGGGTGCTCCTGTTTTCAACCGTCAAGGGTACGGCGCACCCGGTACGGCCCTTCGAGGGGGGCGGGCCCCGCCGCGCACGCGCGGCGCCCGAACAGCGTATCGCGTGACCGTGACGGCAGTCACCGATCGGTGATAACTTCATGGTGCAGAGCTCACTGAGCAGCGCAGTGCCCGTCCCAGGAGGCCGCCCTCATGAGTCCCTTCACCGGCTCCGCCGCCCGCACCGACCGCTGGGAGCATCTGCGCGTCGAGGTCGTCGACGGCGTCGCCACCGTCACCCTCGCCCGCCCCGACAAGCTCAACGCGCTCACCTTCGGCGCCTACGCCGACCTGCGTGACCTGCTCGCCGAGCTGTCCCGGGAGCGGGCCGTACGGGCCCTGGTGCTGGCCGGCGAGGGGCGCGGCTTCTGCTCCGGCGGCGACGTCGACGAGATCATCGGCGCGACCCTCTCGATGGACACCGCCCAGCTCCTCGACTTCAACCGGATGACCGGCCAGGTGGTGCGGGCGGTACGGGAGTGCCCGTTCCCGGTGATCGCCGCGATCCACGGAGTGGCGGCGGGCGCCGGCGCGGTCCTCGCCCTGGCCGCCGACTTCCGGGTCGCCGACCCCGGCGCCCGCTTCGCCTTCCTCTTCACCCGGGTCGGCCTGTCGGGCGGCGACATGGGCGCGGCGTACCTGCTGCCGAGGGTCGTCGGCCTGGGCCACGCCACCCGGCTGCTGATGCTGGGCGACACGGTGCGCGCACCGGAGGCCGAACGCATCGGCCTGATCAGCGCACTCGCCGACGAGGGCGGCGCGGACGAGGCCGCCCGGACCCTGGCCCGCCGCCTGGCCGACGGCCCGGCACTCGCCCACGCCCAGACCAAGGCCCTCCTGACCGCCGAACTGGACATGCCCCTGTCGGCGGCGATCGAACTGGACGCCTCCACCCAGGCCCTGCTCATGAACGGCGAGGACTACGCGGAATTCCACGCGGCGTTCACCGAGAAGCGCCCACCGAAGTGGCAGGGGAGGTAGGGGATGCTCTCGACCAAGGGGACTGCGTCATCCTCAGGGGCGCGGGGAACTGCGCGATCAACCACAACGGCTCCGCACCCGCCCAACAAGGAAAACCACCCCCTTCGGGTGGCGGTCATCGGCGGAGGCCCCGGCGGCCTCTACACCGCCGCCCTGCTCAAACGCCTCGCCCCCGACCGCCAGGTCACCGTGTGGGAGCGCAACGCTCCCGAAGACACCTTCGGCTTCGGCGTCGTCCTCTCGGACGAGACCCTCGGCGGCATCGAACACGCCGACCCGGAGGTCTACGCGGCCCTCCAGCGGGCCTTCGTCCACTGGGACACCATCGACATCGTCCACCGGAACACCCTCCAGACCTGCGGAGGGCACCGTTTCGCCGCCCTGGGAAGGCACCGCCTCCTGGAGATCCTGCACGACCGCTGCCGCTCCCTTGGGGTCGACCTGCGCTTCCGGACCGAAGCCCCCGACCCCGCCCGGCTGGCGGAGACGTACGACCTGGTGGTGGCCGCCGACGGAGTCCACAGCGCCACCCGCGAGGCCTTCGCCCACGTGTTCCGGCCCCGCGTCACCGAGCACCGCTGCCGCTACATCTGGCTGGCCGCCGACTTCGCCTTCGGCGCCTTCCGCTTCGAGATCGCCGAGACCGAGCACGGCGTGATGCAGCTCCACGGCTACCCCTACTCCACCGACGCCTCCACCGTGATCGTCGAGATGCGCGACGAGGTCTGGCGCGCCGCCGGATTCGACGAGACGGACGGGACGGAGTCCGTCGGACGCTGCGCCAAGATCTTCTCCGACGCGCTCGGCGGACGCCCCCTGAGGTCCGGCAACTCGACGTGGACCACCTTCCGCACGGTCGTCAACGAGCGCTGGTCGCACGGCAACGTCGTGCTCCTCGGCGACGCCGCCCACACCGCGCACTTCTCCATCGGCTCCGGCACCAAACTCGCCGTCGAGGACGCGCTGGCGCTCGCCGCGTGCCTGGAGGAACAGCCGTCACCGGCCGACGCGCTGGCCGCCTACGAGGCGGAGCGCCGGCCCGTCGTCGCCTCCACCCAGCGCGCCGCCCGCGCCAGCCTGGAGTGGTTCGAGAACCTGCCCCTCCACGTGGCCCAGCCATCCCGCCGGTTCGCCTTCAACCTGCTCACCCGCAGCCGCCGCGTCACCCACGACAACCTGCGGCTGCGCGACGCCCGCTTCACTGCGTCCGTGGAGCGCGAGTTCGGCTGCCCGCCCGGTACGCCGCCGATGTTCACCCCGTTCCGGATGCGCGGACTGACCCTGCGCAACCGGGTCGTCGTCTCGCCCATGGACATGTACTCGGCGGCCGACGGCGTCCCCGGCGACTTCCACCTCGTGCACCTCGGCGCCCGCGCGCTGGGCGGGGCCGGACTGGTGATGACCGAGATGGTGTGCGTCAGCCCCGAGGGGCGCATCACGCCCGGCTGCACGGGCCTCTACACCGGCCGGCAGACCGAGGCGTGGCGGCGGATCACCGACTTCGTGCACGACCGGGCGCCCGGCACCGCGATCGGCGTGCAGCTCGGCCACAGCGGCCGCAAGGGCTCGACCAAGCCGATGTGGGAGGGCATGGACGAGCCGCTCGACGACGGCAACTGGCCCCTCGTCGCCGCCTCGCCGCTGCCGTACAAGCCAGGTGGCCAGGTGCCCCGCGAGCTGTCCCGGGCCCAGCTCACCGACCTGCGGGAGCAGTTCACGGCCGCCGCCGTGCGGGCCGCGCGGGCCGGTTTCGACCTGCTGGAACTGCACTGCGCCCACGGCTACCTGCTCTCCGGCTTCCTCTCCCCGCTCACCAACCACCGCACCGACGCCTACGGAGGCTCACCGGAGAAACGGCTCCGCTTCCCGCTGGAGGTGTTCGACGCGGTGCGCGCGGCGTGGCCGGGGGACCGGCCGATGACCGTCCGGATCTCCGCCACCGACTGGGCGGAGGGCGGCACCACGGCCGACGACGCGGTCGCGATCGCCCGCGCCTTCGCCGCGCACGGCGTCGACGCGATCGACGTGTCGACCGGGCAGGTCGTGGCCGACGAGACACCGGAGTTCGGGCGCTCCTACCAGACCCCGTTCGCCGACCGGATCCGGCACGAGGCGGGCGTCCCGGTGATCGCGGTCGGCGCGATCTCCTCCTGGGACGACGTCAACTCCCTGATCCTGGCCGGACGTACGGACCTGTGCGCCCTGGCCCGCCCCCACCTCTACGACCCCCACTGGACGCTCCACGCGGCGGCCGAGCAGGGCTACGAAGGGCCGGGCGCGGTCTGGCCGGCACCGTACCTGGCCGGCAGCAGGCGGCCCCGGACCGGCCGTACGGACGCACCCAGGCCCCGTCTCGACCTCGGGAACTGACCCCGCCCGTCGGGCCGGTCCGTGCTCCGCCGGTACCGCGCCGGCCCTGCGCACGGGGCCCGCACCCCCGTGCGCAGGGCCGGCGGGCGGCTCGTACGGACCGTCACACGCCCACGAACACCGCCCCCGCGTCCCGCAGCCGCTCGTGCAGGGAACGGAAGACGGCCGCCGAGCGGATGCCCGGCCAGTCGGCGGGGAGCAGGGCGGCGGGCAGGCCCGGGTCGGCGTAGGGGAGGTGGCGCCAGGAGTCCAGGGCGAGGAGGTAGTCGCGGTAGGCGTCCTCGGGTGGGGTGTCCGCGCGCCGCTCCCAGGCGCGCAGCACCCGCGCGTGCCGGTCCAGGAACGCCTCGTGCTGCTCGGCGATCCGGGCCAGGTCCCACCAGCGGGCGACCGCCTCCGCGGTGGGCGCGAAGCCCAGGTGCTCGCCGCGGAAGAAGTCGACGTAGGCGTCCAGGCGCAGGCGCTCCAGGCTGTGCCTGGCCTCCTCGTACAGCCGCGCGGGGGCGATCCACACGCCGGGGGCCGCCGTGCCGAAGCCGAGGCCGGACAGCCGGGAGCGCAGCACGTGCCGCTTCTGCCGCTGGGACTCCGGGACGGAGAACACGGCGAGCACCCAGCCCTCGTCCTCCGGCGGATCGGTGGCGTACACGCGCCGGTCACCGTCGTCGAGCAACTGGCGTGCGTCGGGCGAGAGTTCGTATCCGGCCGCGCCCTGTGCGGTACGCGCCGGGAGGAGCAGGCCGCGCCGTTTGAGCCGGGACACCGAGGAGCGGACGGACGGGGCGTCCACGCCGACCGCGGCCAGCAGCCGGATCAGCTCGGCGACGGGCACCGGGCCCGGCACCGAGCGGCCGTACGCGCCGTAGAGCGTGACGATGAGGGATCTCGGAGCGTGGGGGGCTTGCTGGTCGGACACGTTGATCATCTTAAGTCGTATGCGGACGGCGGGATTCCCCAGAGTCACGCGCGGTCGTCCCCGCTCCCGGTGGGGGCGCGCAGCCGGAACCGCTGGAGCTTGCCGGTGGCCGTGCGGGGCAGGGCGTCCAGGAAGACGATCTCCCGCGGGCACTTGTACGGCGCGAGCTCGGACTTCACGAAGGCGCGCAGCGCCTCGGCGTCGCGTTCCGCGCCCTCCTTCAGGA
Source organism: Streptomyces sp. NPDC018964 (assembly GCF_044390325.1). Classification (NCBI taxonomy): domain Bacteria; kingdom Bacillati; phylum Actinomycetota; class Actinomycetes; order Kitasatosporales; family Streptomycetaceae; genus Streptomyces; species Streptomyces sp. NPDC018964. Next base: position 82,082 of record NZ_JBIRYZ010000005.1, on the reverse strand, counting down.
CCGTGTACGCCACCACGACCTGGCCGCGCGCCTCGTCCGGCCGCCCGACCACCGCCGCCTCGACCACGTCCGGGTGGCGCAGCAGGGCGTCCTCGACCTCGGGGCCGGCGATGTTGTACCCGGCCGAGATGATCATGTCGTCGGCGCGGGCGACGTACCGGAAGTAGCCGTCGGCGTCACGGACGTAGGTGTCGCCGGTGATGTTCCAGCCGCCGCGCACGTACTCCCGCTGGCGCGGGTCGGCGAGGTAGCGGCAGCCGACGGGGCCGCGCACCGCGAGCAGTCCCGGCTCCCCGTCGGGCACGGGCGTGCCGTCGGCGTCCTGCACGCGCGCCTGCCAGCCGGGGACCGGAACTCCCGTCGTGCCGGGGCGGATCGCCTCGTCGGCGGCGGAGACGAAGATGTGCAGCAGTTCGGTGGCGCCGATGCCGTTGATGATCCGCAGCCCGGTGCGCTCGTGCCAGGCCCGCCAGGTGGCGGCCGGCAGGTTCTCGCCCGCCGAGACGCAGCGGCGCAGCGACGAGACGTCGTGGCCGTCGAGTCCGGCGAGCATCGCGCGGTAGGCGGTGGGCGCGGTGAACAGCACCGACACCCCGTGCTCGGCGATCGCGGCCAGCAGTTGCTCGGGACGCGCCTGTTCGAGGAGCAGCGCGCTCGCCCCGGCCCGCAGCGGGAACACCACCAGGCCGCCGAGGCCGAAGGTGAAGCCCAGCGGGGGACTGCCGGCGAACACGTCGTCCGCGACCGGCTTCAGCACGTGCCGGGAGAAGGTGTCCGCGATCGCCAGCACGTCCCGGTGGACGTGCATGCAGCCCTTGGGGCGTCCGGTGGTGCCGGAGGTGAAGGCGATCAGCGCCACGTCGTCGGCCGCGGTCGGCACGGCCTCGTACGGTGTGCCGGGCGCCGGGCGGTGCAGCAGGTCGCCGGGGGAGTCACCGCCGTAGGTGGTGAGGGAGAGGTCCGGGATCTCCGCCTCGGCGAGGTCGCCGACGGCCCTGACGTCGCACAGGGCGTGGCGCACCCGGGCGATCTCGCAGACGGTGCTCAGCTCGTGCGGGCGGTGCTGGGCCAGTACGGTGACGGCGATCGCGCCCGCCTTCAGCACCGCCAGCCAGCAGGCGGCCAGCCACGGTGTGGTGGGGCCGCGCAGCAGCACCCGGTTGCCGGGGACGACCCCGAGGTCGCCGGTGAGGAGGTGCGCGAGCCGGTCCACGCGGGCGCGCAGCTCGCCGTACGTCCAGGTCGTGCCGTCGGGGGTGCGGAACGCCGGGCGGTCGTCGGGCGGGCCGTGCAGCAGCTCCGCGGCGCAGTTCAGCCGGTCGGGGTAGCGCAGCTCCGGCAGGTCGAAGCGGAGGTCGGGCCACTGGCCGGGTGGCGGGAGGTGGTCGCGGGCGAAGGTGTCGACGTGCGCGGTGGCCCGTGGGTTCATGGCGGTTCGCCCCCTCGGCGTGGTGGGCTCGCATCAGGAGCGTATCGTGTTGGTGACGGCAGTCAACGGTTCGCGATAGCCTCGGGGGCGGCCCGGAGGCGAGGGAAGGGACCGGCGATGACCGCATTCTCGCTCGAACCGGAACGGCTCGCCTGGTGCGCCGAGCTGCGCGCCCTGGCCGCGGAACGCCTGCGGCCGCTCGCCGGGAAGGGTGAACCCGGCCGGGTCGACCGCGCCCTGGTCGCCGAACTGGGCGCCCTCGGCCTGCTCTCCCGCCTGTTCACCTCGGGCGCGCTCGACCTGTGCCTGATGCGGGAGTCCCTGGCCCACGCCTGCACCGAGGCGGAGACCGCCCTGGCCCTGCAGGGCCTCGGCGCCCACCCGGTGCACGCCCACGGCACCCCCGCCCAGCGGGCCCGCTGGCTGCCGGGGGTGAGCGACGGCAGCGTCATCGCGGCGTTCGCGCTCAGCGAGCCGGACGCCGGCTCGGACGCGGCGGCCCTGTCACTCAGGGCGGAGCCGACCGCCCACCCGGCCCCGACGAAGCCACCCGAGCGGGACGCGGCGACGCGGGGCGGGCGCGGTGGGGCGTCGGATGCCTGGATGGGGCCTGCGGGCTCGCCGCGTGGTGCCGGGGTGCCGGATGTTGCGGGGCGGGGCGGGCGCGGTGGGGCGCTGGACGGCTGGACGGGGTCTGCGGGTCCGGCGCGTGGTGCCGGGGCGCCAGGCGCTGCGGTACGGAGCGGGCCGGCTCGTGCGGGGGAGGTCACGACAGGGTCCGGGACGGAATCCCCCGGACCGGCCGCGGGGCCGGATGGCACGGCGTCGGACCACGCCGCGCGGGGCGGCGGACGCGTCGGCACGCGGGGTGAGACGGCGGATGCCGCCGGGGTTCCGGACGCCGCCCCGGTCCTGGATGCCGCCGGGGTTCCGGATACCGCCCCGCTCCCGGAGTCCCTGGCCGCGGACCCCGACGGTCGCTCCGGATGGCGGCTCACCGGGGAGAAGTGCTGGATCTCCAACGCCCCCGACGCCGACTTCTACACCGTCTTCGCCCGCACCACCCCCGGCGCCGGCGCGCGGGGCGTGACCGCCTTCCTGGTCCCCGCCGACCGCCCGGGCCTCACCGGCAGCCGCCTCGACATGCTCTCCCCGCACCCCATCGGCGCCCTCCGCTTCGACGCCGTACCGGTGACCGCCGACGACGTGCTCGGCGAGACCGACCGGGGGTTCCGGGTCGCCATGGACACCCTCAACCTGTTCCGCCCCAGCGTCGGCGCCTTCGCGGTCGGCATGGCGCAGGCCGCCCTGGACGCGACCCTCGCCCACACCGCCCGGCGGGACGCCTTCGGCGGCAAGCTGAAGGACCTCCAGTCCGTCGCCCACCAGGTCGCCGAGATGGCCCTGCGCACGGAGTCCGCCCGGCTCATGGTGTACGCGGCGGCGACGGCGTACGACGCGGGCGCCGACGGCGTCCCTGGGCGTTCCGCGATGGCGAAGCTGCTGGCCACCGAGACCGCGCAGTACGTCGTCGACCGGGCCGTCCAGCTGCACGGTGCCCGTGCCCTGCGACGCGGGCACCTGCTCGAACACCTCTATCGTGAGGTCCGCGCACCCCGCGTCTACGAGGGGGCGAGCGAAGTGCAACGGGGCATCATCGCCAAGGAGTTGTACGGGAACCTGGAGGGCCGGTGACCACCGAGCGCGTCAACCCGCCCGAGCTCTCCCCGCCGGCCGGCTTCTCGCACGCCGTCGTCGCCACCGGCTCCCGGCTGGTGTTCCTGGCCGGCCAGACCGCCCTCGACGCCGACGGCGAGGTGGCCGGCGACACCCTGCCCGAACAGTTCGCGCGGGCCCTCACCAACCTCCTCACCGCCCTGCGCGCGGCCGGCGGCACCCCCGCCGACCTGGCCCGCGTCACCGTCTACGCCACCGACGTGGCCGCGTACCGCAGCCACGCCCGCGAACTCGGCCGCATCTGGCGGGAGTCGGCCGGGCGCGACTACCCGGCGATGGCGGTCGTCGAGGTGGTCCGCCTCTGGGACGAACGAGCCCTGGTCGAACTCGACGGCTTCGCCCTGCTGCCCTGAGCGGCGCGGACCGGCTCAGGCGGTGACCGGCTCAGGCGGTGACCGGCCCAGGCGGTGACCGGCTCAGGCAGCGGCCGCCCCAGGCAGCGGCCGGTTCAGGCGGCGACGGCGAGCCGGTCGGCGGGGAGGCGGTGCGGGGCGATCACCCGGCCGTCGGGGAGCAGTTCGCCGGTGTCGTCGAAGACGATCGCCCCGTCGCACAGCAGGCTCCAGCCCTGCTCGGGGTGGGCGGCCACCACATGTGCGGCGGAGTCATGGGGCCGGGGACAGGAAAACCGGTGGGCACACATGGCGCACCTCCACATGGGTGGAACGATCCGAACAGGTCGTATGCACAGACCATGCCCGGGCCGCACACGCGTCGGAACCGCCCGCCGGGAAACGTGACAGCTCCAGGACATTCCCGGGACGGTTCCCCGACGGCCGCGGCCGACTCGCCACCGAAGGGGTGACGATGACCGGGCCCGGGCCCCGCGCCGGGTACTGGTGGGACTCCTTGTTCCGCTCGTTCCGGGAGGTTCCCCATGTCCGTGCGCCCCGTCCTCGGCGCCGCGGCCGGTTCCGCGCTGCTGCTGCTCGGCTTCGCCGCCGCGGCCCCCTCGTCGGCGTCGGCCGCTTCCTCGCCCGCGTCGGCCGTCCCCTCCGTCCCCGGGGAGTCCGTGACGGTGGACGCGAAGGGCCGGATGGCCGACGGCGCCGTCACCCTCTCCGGTACCTACCGCTGCCTCGGCGGCGACGGACCGGTCTTCGTCAGCTCCTCGGTCGGCCGGTCCGCGTCCGACTCCCACTACTCCGGCGGCGGCACCCGCGCGGTGTGCGACGGCGAGGAGCACCGCTGGGAGGACACCGCGACCGTGCCCGACGGCGCCCTCGAGGCGGGCCGGGCCCACGCCGAGGCCACCCTCGTGGAACTGCGCCCCGGCGGCGTCCTCCTGCTGCCCGCCTTCCACGCGGCCGCGCACCGGGACATCACCCTGGTCGAGGACCGGCCGTAAGGGCGTGTGGCGGCCTCTCCGGGCGGGTCCGCCTCCCGGGCCGGCCCACCACGGCCCCGACCGGCCGTCCCCGAGGGGATGCCCCGGACCGCCGGCCCGGGGAAGTCCACCGCACGCGACCGGACGGGCGCCCCCCTCACGACTCGTCGGCGGGCCAGTCCAGCAGGCGTGCGCCGATCACCGCCGTCTGGAGCATGTAGCGGTGGGACGGGTCCGACGGGTCGGCGCCGGTGAGCTTGTGGATGCGCTCCAGGCGGTAGGTCAGCGCGCGCACGCTCAGCGAGAGCCGCCGGGCCGCCTCCGCGGCGACACAGCCGGAGTCGAAGTACGCGGTGAGCGTGTCCAGGAGGGGCCCGGCACCGCCGCGGGCCGTGGTCAGCGGCCCCAGGGTGTTGTGCACCAGGTCGGCCATCGCCTGGCGGTCGCGGGCCAGTACGGGATAGACGAGCAGGTCGGCGGCGCGCAGCACCGGGTCGTCGAGCCCCATCCGCTCGGCCATCTCCAGTGAGTTCAGGGCCTCCTCGTAGGACTGGACGACACCGCCCGGACCCGGCTGCGGGCGTCCGATGGCGACCTGGCCGCCGTCGGTGGCGGCGTACGCCTGCTTCGCGAAGTACGTGAGCACCTCGCCCTGGTGTCCGGGCGCGACGCACAGCAGCCGCCCGTCCTTGGTGGTGAGCAGGATGCTGCGGTCACCGAACCGGGAGATCAGGGCGCGCTCCACCTGCCGCGGCACCGGGTCGCCCTCGTCGTAGGCGACCGGGCCCCGGGCGACGGCGACCGCGTGCTCGTGGGACAGCCGCAGCCCGAAGCGCTCGGCGCGCTCCGCCAGCCGCCCCAGGTCGCTGCGGCCGTAGAGCAGGTCGTCGATGAACTCCCGGCGCGCGGCCTCCTCCTGACGCACCGCCAGCCGCTGCGCCCGCTCGTACCCCTCGGCGAACGCGTCCACGACCTGCTGTACGGCCGCGAGCGCGCTGTCGGCCGAGTCCGCCCCGCGCGGCCACGCACCGCGGGCGCCGGACAGGTGCGCGCTGACGAGGGAGCGCAGACCGAAACCCGCCTCCGCGGCCCGTTCCCCCAGGGCACGCCGGGAGGCGATCTCGTCGCGGGTGAGGCGCCTGCCCGTGGCCGCGACCTCGGCCAGGATGCGGGCATAGTCTTGGAAATACTCCTCCGGGATCTCCCGTTCCGTCACGCGTTCCCCCCGGTTCTTGACGCTTCCCTGACGCGCCGGTTGTGTCACACCGGCATCAAGACCCTAATGAACATTGCCGGGTTCCGGAAATGTGCGAGCACCCCCCGAGCGGGCAGCATGGTCCGCGGGGAGCACCGCGGACGGTTCCGGTGCCGGGCACCGGCAGGTGCCCGGTCCGGGACCGGGAGGGGGGCGGTGCCGACCCCCGACGTGAGCGGTGAGCAGAGGGGGCGCGCCGGGTGCGGACGGCATCCGTCCGCGCCCGGCGCAGAACCGCGGCGGCCGTCGCGCCGTCTCCTCCTCCACCGGACCTTCACCCGCCTCACCGACGAGGCACCGCTCGACCCACTTTCCAGTCCAGGAGGACGTGTCCCATGGATGCCGCCACCGTGGGCATCGCCGTACTCGCCGGCGTCGCCCTGCTGCTCGTGCTCATCGGCCTGCTCGTCGTCTCCAAACTGTTCCGCAAGGTGGAGCAGGGCAAGGCACTGATCGTCTCCAAGACCCGCAGGGTCGACGTGACCTTCACCGGGTCGGTCGTGCTGCCGGTGCTGCACAAGGCCGAGGTGATGGACATCTCGGTGAAGACCATCGAGATCACCCGGGCCGGCAAGGAAGGCCTGATCTGCCGGGACAACATCCGCGCGGACATCCGCATCACGTTCTTCGTCAAGGTCAACAAGACCGTCGACGACGTCATCAAGGTCGCCCAGGCCGTCGGCACCGCGCGGGCCAGCGACCGCAACACGCTCCAGGAGCTGTTCCACGCGAAGTTCTCCGAGGCGCTGAAGACCGTCGGCAAGCAGCTGGACTTCACCGACCTCTACACCAAGCGCGAGGAACTGCGGTACCGGATCATCGAGGTCATCGGCGTCGACCTGAACGGCTACCACCTCGAGGACGCGGCGATCGACTACCTGGAGCAGACGCCGCTGACCCAGCTCGACCCGGGCAACGTCCTCGACGCGCAGGGCATCCGCAAGATCACCGAGCTGACGGCCGTGGAGCACGTCCGCACCAACGAGGCCCAGCGCAACGAGCAGAAGGAGATCACCCGGCAGGACGTCGACGCGCGCGAGGCGATCCTGGAACTGGAACGCCGGCAGGCCGACGCCGAGATCAAGCAGAAGCGGGAGATCGAGACCGTACGGGCCCGCGAGGAGGCCGAGACCGCGCGGGTGGTGGAGGAGGAGCGGCTGCGCGCGCAGAGCGCCTTCCTGCGCACCGAGGAACAGCTCGGCGTGCAGCGCGAGAACCAGGCCCGTGAGGTCGCCGTCGCCGCCAAGAACCGCGAGCGGGTCATCGCCGTGGAGAGCGAGCGCATCGAGAAGGACCGCCTCCTCGAGGTCATCGCCCGCGAGCGGGAGACCCAGCTGACCCGGATCGCCGCCGACAAGGAGGTCGAGGCGGAGAAGCGGGAGATCGCCGAGGTCGTCCGGGAACGGGTCGCGGTGGACCGTACGGTCGCCGAGCAGGAGGAGTCGATCAAGAAGCTGCGGGCCGTGGAGGAGGCGGAGCGGCAGCGGCAGGCCGTGATCATCGCCGCGGAGGCCGAGGCGCAGGAGAAACTGGTCAAGGACATCAAGGCCGCCGAGGCCGCCGAGCAGGCCGCCACGCACCGTGCCGCCGAGGAACTCACCCTCGCCGAGGCCCGGTTGAAGACCGCCGACCTCGACGCACGGGCCAAGCTGCGGCTGGCCGAGGGCGTCCAGGCGGAGTCCGCGGCCGAGGGACTGGCCGTCGTCCAGGTCCGCGACAAGGAGGCCGACGTCATCGAGAAGGCGGGCCGTGCCGAGGCCGAGGCCACCGAGGCCCGGCTGCGCGCCGAGGCCGAGGGGGCGCGGGCCAAGGCCCTCGCCGACGCGGAGGCCATCGGCAGCAGGCTGCGGGCGGAGGCGGCCGGCCTCACCGAGAAGGCGGCGGCGATGGCCGCCCTCGACGAGGCGTCCCGCGGCCACGAGGAGTACCGGCTGCGGCTGGAGGCCGAGAAGGACATCCGGCTCGCCGGACTGGACGTGCAGCGGCAGGTCGCCGAGGCGCAGGCCACCGTCCTCGCCACCGGACTGGAGAACGCGGACATCAACATCGTCGGCGGGGAGTCGGTGTTCTTCGACCGCCTCGTCTCCTCGATCGCGCTCGGCAAGGGTGTGGACGGCTTCGTCAAGAGCTCCGAGACCGCGCAGGCCCTCGCCGGTCCCTGGCTGGACGGCTCGGCGAGCTTCACCGACGACCTGAGCCGGATCCTCGGCTCCACCTCCACCGCCGACGTGCAGAACCTCACGGTGTCCGCGCTGCTGATGCGGCTGATGCGGCAGGGCGGTGAGAACACCGGACAGCTCGAGGAACTGCTCGCGAAGGCCGGTGGGCCGGGCCCCTCGGACACGCCGCCGGCCGCGCCGGACGGCCGCACCGGGGCCTGACCCCCCTTTGGACGGGAGCCGCCGCACAGGGGACGGCGGCTCCCGTCCGCACCTTCCGAAAGGCAGCCATTGAAGGCCGTACCCCCGAGAGGCAGCCATGACGGCCGTACCTTCCGAGAGGCAGCCATGACCACCGGCACTCACGAGCCCACGAACACGGCACCGCGCCAGACCCCCGACACGGCTCCGCACCAGACCCCCGACACGGGCGACCACCGCACCGCGGCCCACCCGGCGGTCGACGGCGGCGCCTACCAGGTGCTGCGCGACCGCCTCGCCGGCCGGGCCGCCGAACTCGCCCGCCGCGCGGAGGCGCTGAACCGCCGCCGGGCCGAGGAGTTCGGCGCCCCGGAACTGCGCCTCACCGGCACCGAACGGCTGCGCACCGACCGCACCGCCGTCCCCCGCGACATCGTCGCCGTCGGGAACGTCCTGCTCTTCGGCTACGACACCCGGCCCCGCCCGGAGGCCGACACCACCGTGGGCGACGTCCTCGCCCCGCACGACCGCGACCTGAACCGGCTCCCCGACGACGCCGTACCCGGACTCCTCGACGACCCCGGCTTCCTCCGCGAGTTCGCCGCCCTGCACCGCTACTACCGCCAGGCCCGCCTGCTGCGGCTGCGCCGGACCGACGGCAGACTGCTCGCCGTCTTCCAGACCGGTGAGAAGGCCGGCGACATCCGCGTCCTGCGCTGGACGATCCCGGAGGACGGCCGCTCGGCGGTCTTCCTGGACGCGCGCGGCGACCGCGACCACGCCCGCACCCCGCCCGCCGACATCGACTGGACGCCCACCACCCGCGAGGACCACGTCCTCGGCCGCCACCCGCACGTCTCCGTCCGGGGCGAGGTCTTCGTCGACACCCTCGGCGGCACCCTCACCGTCAAGACCGAGAACGACACCGACACCCCCGACGGCATCCACAGCGAACCGGTCGACGAACCCCTGCAGTCCCTCGCCGACGCCGAGATCGCCCACGCCCGCGTCGGCCCCCTGATCCTGCTGCGCGTCCTGCCGTACAAGGAGACCACCCACCGCCACCTGGTCTTCAACACCCTCACCCGGTCCGTCGTCCGCCTCGACGGCATCGGACAGGGCCCCCGCCGGCTCCCCGACGACCAGGGCATCGTCTTCCCCGGCGGCTACTGCCTCGCCACCGGCCCGCACAAGACGTACGAACTCGACACGGACGGCATGGAGTTCGCCCACGAGGTGCGCTCGCCGCACGGCGAGGACGTGCTGTACGTCTTCCACGCACCCGGACGCGGACGCGCGCTGCTGCTGTCGTACAACCTCATCCGCGAGGCGGTCGCCACCCCGATGGCCTGCCACGGCTGGGCCCTGTTCGACGACGGACTCCTCGCCCTGCTGCGCCCCGACGGCGACGACCCCGCCCGCGTCCACCCCGTACAGCTGTGGCACTCGCCCTACGTCTCCGACACCCACGCCGCCGCACAGCCCGTCGGCGAGGGCCCGCTGGCCCGGATCGGCAACGCCGACCTCGTACGCGGCATCTCCGACTGCCTCTCCCTGGCCCGCTCCGTCACCGAGACCACCCCCACCACCGAGGTGTACACCGCCCTGGTGGCCGCCTGCGTCCGCGCACTCGACGCCCACCACTGGCTGGGCGACACCGAACTCGGCGACCTGCGCACACCGCTGGAGGAGATGCGGGCCACCTCCGACCAGGTGCTGGCCGAGTTCGAGACCGTACGCGACCTCACCGCCCGGGCCGCCGAAGCGCTCGACGAGGCGGCGGACCGGATCGCCTCCGTGGTGCGCCGGCTGCGCGGCGAGCAGCCGCGCGAGGCCGCCGCCTGGGTCACCGGACTGACCGAACTCCGCCACGCCCAGGGCCACCTGCTGACCCTGAAGGACATGCGGTACGCGGACCACGCCCGCATCGACGCACTGGCCGACGGGGCCGGAGCCGACCTCGCCTCCTTCGGACAGCGCGCGATCGCCTTCCTGGCCCGCGAGGACGCCTTCGCCGCCCACCACGCGGACGTCGAACGGCTGGCCGCCGACGCCGGGGCGGTCACCACCGCCGCCGAGGCCGCCCCGGTCGCCGCCCGCCTGGACGAACTGGCCGACGGACTGCGCACGGTGACCGAGGTGGTCGCCGGACTCGACATCGCCGACACCACCGTCCGTACGACCGTCCTGGAGCGGATCGCCGAGGCGACGGGCGGCGTCAACCGCGCCCGCGCCACCCTCGACGCCCGCCGCCGGTCCCTCCTCGACCGGGAGGCGCGCGCCGGTTTCGCCGCCGAGCTCTCCCTCCTCGGCCAGACGGTCACCGGCGCCCTCGCGGCGGCGGACACCCCGGAGACCTGCGACGAGCAACTGACCCGCGTACTGGCCCAGCTGGAGGCTCTGGAGTCCCGGTTCGCCGAGTTCGACGACGTCCTCGGCGAGCTCGCCGACCGGCGCACCGAAGTCTACGAGGCGTTCTCCGCCCGCAAGCAGAGCCTCTCCGACGCCCTGGCCCGCCGCGCCGAGCAGCTCGTGTCCGCCGCCGCCCGCGTACTGGAGACGGTCACGCGGCGCAGCGCCACGCTCCCCGACGCCGACGCGGTGAGCACCTACTTCGCCTCCGACCCGCTCGTCGCCAAGGTCCGCCGCACCGCCGACGAACTGCGCGGACTCGGCGACCGCGTCCGCGCCGAGGAACTCGACGGACGGCTGCGCTCCGCCCGCCAGGAGGCCGCCCGCGCCCTGCGCGACCGCACCGACCTCTACGCGGAGGGCGGACGCGCCCTCCGCCTGGGCGGCCACCGGTTCGCCGTCTCCACCCAGCCCTTCGACCTCACCGTCGTCCCGCACGGCGACGGCCTCGCGCTCGCCCTCACCGGCACCGACTACCGCGCCCCCGTCACCGACCCCGCCCTCCTCGCCGCCCGCCCGCTCTGGAACCGGCACCTGCCCTCCGAGTCACCCGAGGTCTACCGCGCCGAACACCTCGCCGCCCGCCTGCTGCACACGCCCGGCCCCGACGCCCTGACCGGCACCGGCGACCTCGCCGCCCTGGTCCGCCGGACCGCCGAGGAGGCGTACGACGAGGGGTACGAACGGGGCGTCCACGACCACGACGCCACCGCGATCCTCACCGCCCTCCTGCCCCTGTACGACGGCGCGGGCCCACTGCGCCACGAGCCCGCCGTCCGCGCCCACACCCTGCTGTACTGGACGCACGGCACCACCGACCGGGAACGCGCCGACCTCACCCGCCGCGCCCGCTCCCTGGCCCGCGTCCGCGACGCCTTCGGCCCGCCGCCCGCCCTCGACGCGCTGCGCACGGAACTCGCGGGGGCCGTACGCGCCTGGGACGAGGACGCCGCCGTCCGCCCCGAGGCCTGCGCCGCGTACCTCTTCGACGAACTCACCACAGGACCCGAGGGCTTCGTCATCGGCGCCCGCACCCGCGCCCTGCTCGACGCCTTCCACCGCACGGTCACCACCGAGGCGTACGACGACGACCTCACCGCCCTCACGGACCTCACCGCCCGCCGCCAACTGGCCGAGGCCTGGTTGACCGCGTACGCCGCGACCACCGGGGACGCACCGACCGCCGGCGACCTCGCCGAGGCCGTGGCCGCCGAACTCTGCCCGGACACACCCCGCCACACCTCGAACGCGCCCCTGACCGTCACCGTGGACGGCCTGCTCGGCACCCACCCCCGGATCACCGACCGCCGCCTCACCCTCCGCCTGGACGAGTTCCTCGCCCGCACCGAGGAGTTCAGGCAGCGCGACGTACCCGCCTTCCGCGCCTTCCAGCGCCGCCGCACCGCCCTGGTGGCCGCCGAGCGCACCCGGCTGCGCCTGGACGACCACCGGCCGCGCGTGATGGCGACGTTCGTCCGCAACCGCCTGGTCGACGAGGTCTACCTCCCGCTGGTCGGCGACAGCCTCGCCAAACAGCTCGGCACCACCGGCGAGTCCGGCCGCACCGGCACCGGCGGCCTGCTGCTGCTCGTCTCCCCGCCCGGCTACGGCAAGACGACCCTCATGGAGTACGTCGCCGACCGCCTCGGCCTGGTCCTGGTGAAGATCAGCGGCCCCGCCCTCGGCCACGCGGTCACCTCGCTCGACCCGGCCGAGGCACCGAACGCCACCGCCCGCCAGGAGATCGAGAAGATCAACTTCGCGCTGGCGGCCGGCAACAACACCCTCCTGTACCTCGACGACATCCAGCACACCTCACCCGAACTGCTCCAGAAGTTCATCCCGCTGTGCGACGCCACGCGCCGGATGGAGGGCGTGTGGGAGGGCGAACCGCGCACCTACGACCTGCGCGGGAAACGGTTCGCCGTCTGCATGGCCGGCAACCCCTACACCGAGTCCGGCGACGCCTTCCGGATCCCGGACATGCTGGCCAACCGCGCCGACGTGTGGAACCTCGGCGACGTCCTCACCGGCAAGGAGGACGCCTTCGCGCTCAGCTTCGTGGAGAACGCCCTCACCGCCAACCCGGTCCTCGCCCCGCTCGCCGGCCGCGACCGCGCCGACCTCGACCTGCTGATCCGCCTCGCCGGGAACGACCCCACCGCCCGCGCCGACCGCCTCACCCACCCCTACGCCCCCACCGAACTGGACCGCGTCCTGGCGGTGCTGCGCCACCTGCTCACCGCCCGCCGCACGGTCCTCGCCGTCAACGCGGCGTACATCGCCTCCGCCGCCCGGTCCGACGACGCCCGCACCGAGCCCCCGTTCCGGCTCCAGGGCTCCTACCGCAACATGAACAAGATCGCCCAGCGGATCCAGCCCGTCATGAACGACACCGAACTGGCCGCCGTCATCGACGACCACTACAAGGGCGAGGCCCAGACCCTCACCACGGGCGCCGAGGCGAACCTCCTCAAACTCGCCGAACTGCGCGGCACGCTCACCGCCGAACAGGCGGCCCGCTGGACCGAGGTGAAGTCCGCCCACGTCCGCACCCTCACCCTGGGCGCCCCCGACGAGGACGCCCTGTCCCGCGCGGTCGCCGCCCTCGCCCTCCTCGCCGACCGCATCGCCGCCGTCGAGTCGGCCATCACCCGCGCCGCGGACCCGCGCCGGCTTCCATGAGGCACCGACGGGCCGCCCGCGCCCCGGTGACCTCACGGGACGTGCGCGTCATCGCCGCCGGCGGACGCGGTCACCAGGGCCGCGAGCTCCTCCGGGCAGCGGGGGCCGGTCGCCGACCCGGTCACCAGCCCCTGCGCCCGCAGCAGCCGGGTGACCGCCACTCCCCACGGCAGCCGCAGCCCCGCCGCCGCGAGGAGGTCCGTGCGGGCCAGCACGTCGGGCGCCGGGCCGGTGTGCGCGCCCGACGGGGTGAGCAGGGTCGCGTCGTCGGCCCAGCGCAGGGCGAGGTCCACGTCGTGGGTGGCCATGACGACCGTCGTGCCGTTCTCGCGCAGGCCGTCGAGGGTGGCGAGCAGGCGTTCCTGGCCGTCGGGGTCGAGGCCCGCCGTCGGCTCGTCCAGGATCAGCACGCGGGGCCGCATGGCGACCGCGCCCGCGATCGCCGTCCGCTTGCGCTGCCCGTAGGACAGCAGGTGGGTGGGACGGTCGGCGAGGGCGGTGATGTCCAGCGCGGCGAGCGACTCCGCCACCCGGGCGCGCACCTCCGTGTCGGACAGGCCGAGGTTGAGCGGCCCGAACGACACGTCCTGGCCGACCGACGCCGCGAACAACTGGTCGTCGGGGTCCTGCACCACCAGCTGCACGGTGGTGCGCAGCGCCGTCAGGCCTTTGCGGTCGTAGCGCACCGGCCGGCCCTCGACGGTCAACTCGCCTCTGTCTGGGCGCAGTCCGCCGCTGAGCAGCCGCATCAGCGTCGTCTTGCCGCTGCCGTTGCGTCCCAGGAGCGCCAGCGCGCGCCCCTCGCGCACCTCGAAGTCCAGGCCGTCGAGCACGGGCGGGCCGTCCTCGTACGCGAACGACGCGCCCCGCAGGGCCAGCAGCACGGACTCACTCACGGCAGTCGCCTTTCCAGTACGAGGGTGAGGGCGGCCAGCGCCGCGAGGAGCGCCACGCTCGCGGCCGTGAACCGGACGGAGACGCGGGCCTCGGGCACCAGCACGCGCAGGGTGCCGTCGTAGCCGCGTCCGGCGAGCCCCGTCTGCAGCCGCGCCGCCCGGTCGAAGGACCGGACGAACGCGGTCGCGCCGAGCCCGCCCAGCGAACGCCACGTCGCCGCCCGGCTGGTGTGCCCGAGCCGGGCCGCCTGCGCCTGGCCGACGCGGCGCACCGAGTCCAGCAGCAGGAAGCTCATCCGGTACGTCACCAGCGCCACGTCCACGAGCGGGGCCGGCACCCCGGCCCGCACCAGGCGCGGCAGCAGATCCGACATGGGCGTGGTGAAGGCGAACAGCAGCACGCCCAGCGAGGCCGCCGACGTGCGCAGCATCAACTCACCGGCGCGCGGCGGCCCGTCCTCGGCCCAGGAGACGAATCCGCCCGGTCCGCCCACCCGCACCAGCAGCGTCAGCGCCCCGGTGACGCAGAAGCCCAGCGGCACCCGGTACGCCCGCCACAGCCGCCGGCCCGGCACCCCTGCCGGGCCGAGCAGCACCGCGAGCGCCGTCACCAGCACCAGGGCCGCGCCCGGCCAGGGCGGCAGCGAGATCGCGAGCACGGTGAGGCCCAGTCCCAGCACGGCCTTGTCCACGGGATGGCGGTGGCGCCAGCGGCTGCCGTGCGCCGCCGCGTCGATCGGCAGCACGTGCCGTCAGACCCGTCGCCGTTCGGAGACGGCCCCGGCCTCGGCGTCCGCGTCCGTGTCCGCGTTCGTCTCCGTCCGCAGTCGCTCCAGCGCCCGCGCCTCCCCCTGACGCCGCCCGCGCCGTACTCCGAAGTAGTACGCGAGGACGCCCGCGCCGATCGCCGCCTGGAGGGCGAACAGCGCCGACTCGATCTCCCCGGACGGCGGTTCGTACAGGGGTGAGAACCACGGCTCGTAGTCCGGGTCGATCTCGGTGATCGCCGTCTCCGCCTCGGCGTCCGCGCCGGCGAAGGGCTCCTCCTTGTGGTCGCCGAGTCCGAACACCAGCGGGAGCACGGCGAGCGCGGCGACGAGCGCCAGCAGCAGCGTGTTGATCTTCGCGTTGCGGCTCATCGGGCCACCGCCTCCGCCGAGTCGGACGACTTCGCCGTCTTCCGCCCGGCCGCCGACGTCACCAGCACCCCGAGCCGCGTCAGCTCGCCCTTGCTCGACTGCACCAGCATGCGCATCACCAGCACGGTCAGCAGCCCCTCGCTCACCGCGAGCGGGATCTGCGTCACGGCGAAGATGGAGCCGAACTTGCCCAGCGCGCCCCAGAATCCGCTCCCCGGGTCGGGGAAGGCGAGCGCCAGCTGCACGCTCGTCACGCAGTACGTCGACAGGTCGGCGACGAACGCGCCGCAGAACACCGTCACCATCAGCGGCACGTCGTACCGGCGCAGCAGCCGGTAGACCCCGTACCCGGCCCAGGGGCCGACGACCGCCATCGAGAAGACGTTGGCGCCCAGCGTGGTCAGCCCGCCGTGGGCGAGCAGCAGCGCCTGGAACAGCAGGGTGATGGTGCCCAGCACCGCCATGACCGGCGGCCGGAACAGGATCGCGCCGAGCCCCGTGCCGGTGGGGTGGGAGCAACTCCCGGTGACGGACGGCAGTTTCAGTGCGGACAGGACGAACGTGAACGCTCCCGACGCGCCCATCAGCAGGGTGCTCTCGGGATGTTCCCGTACCTCACGGACGAGCGACCGGGCTCCGTGGACGACGAACGGCGCCGACGCGACGCCCCAGGCGACCGCGTGCGCCGGTGGCAGAAAACCCTCGGCTATGTGCATGGCTCAGCAGACCCTCTCCAGCACCTCGTGGATGGTTGACGCGCCTTGGCCGGTCTCCTGGCTGACGGGTACCACCGCCCGTGCTCCGCCTTCCCGGGTCCCGAGGGACCCAGTGGCCGTCCATGAGGACTGGAGCCGGACTTCCCGATCACAGTGGCGAGGGCCGCACCGGTATCGCACCGATTTCCCGTCACCAAGGCGTGGTGACAGTAGTGCCCGTTCCGGTCCGGTGACAAGCGGCCACCGGGGGCGCGCGGACGGCGCCCGGCGGCTCACGCCCTGGCGCGCACCTGCGCACTTGACACGAGCGGCACCCCCTGCCGGGGGCGGGGGAGTGAGGGGCCGGTGTCCTGGGCAGTACCTTGCTGCAATTAATATGCAACAACGATTTTCAGGCATAAGGAATGTGAGGTTCGATGACGACCCGACGAATACGGGGTACCGCCGCCGCGCTCGCGATGGCCGGTGCGGTCGCCGCCTGCTCGGCGCCGGGCGACGGCGGCGCGGACGGCGGGGCGTCCGCGGATTCCGTCGTGATCGGGGTCCCGTCCGAACCGGACACCCTCAGCCCGCTGCTCGGCTACGGCAAGGACGGCAACTCCAAGATCTTCGACGGACTCCTCGCCCGCGACGCCGACATGAGGCTGAAGCCGGCCCTGGCGAAGGCGCTCCCCGAGATCACCGACGGCGGCCGCACCTACACCTACACCCTGCGCGACGGCGTGAAGTTCAGCGACGGCGAGCCGCTCACCGCCGACGACGTGGTCTTCACGTACGACACCGTGCTGGACGAGAAGACCAACAACACCGCCAAGAGCGAACTGGACGCCGTCAAGGACGTCCGGGCCGACGGCGACGACAAGGTCGTCTTCACCCTCGACTACCCCTACGCGGCCTTCGCCGCCCGCACCGTGCTGCCCATCGTCCCCGAGCACATAGCGGGCGAGCAGGACCCCAACACCGGCCCGTTCAACACCAAGCCGGTCGGCACCGGACCGTACGTCCTCACCGGCTGGAGCAAGGGCGAGAAGCTCACCTTCAAGGCCAATCCGGACTACTGGGGCGGCGCCCCGAAGGTGAAAAAGCTCACCATGGCGATCATCGCCGACGACGACGTCCGCGCCACCCGGCTGCGCTCCGGCGACCTCGACGGCGCGACCCTCCCGCCCAACCTGGCCGCCACCTTCAAGGACGACGACGGGAAGAAGACGTACAAGGCGACGTCGTACGACTTCCGCGCCGTCACCCTCCCCACCGGCAACCCCGTCGCCGGCGACACCGCGATCCGCCGCGCCCTGGACCTCGCCGTGGACCGCGAGACCATGGTCGACAAGATCCTCGACGGCGCCGGCCGCCCCGCCTACGGTCCGCTGCCCGTCGACGACCCCTGGTTCGCCGAGGACGTCGAACGCCCCCAGGACCTCGGCAAGGCCAAGGGCATCCTCGACGAGGCCGGCTGGAAGACCGGAAAGGACGGCATCCGCGCCAAGGACGGCCGCCCCGCCCGCTTCACCCTCTACTACCCCTCCGGCGACAAGGTCCGCCAGGACCACGCCCTCGCCTACGCCTCCGACGCCAAGAAGGCCGGCATCGACGTCAAGGTGGAGAGCGCCACCTGGGAGGTCATCGAACCCCGGATGAAGCACGACGCCGTCCTCGCCGGCTTCGGCAGCACCGGCGACCCCGACTTCGGCCTCTACACGCTCCTGCACTCCTCCCTCGCCGGCGACGGCTTCAACAACATGGCCCTCTACGACAACCCGGCCGTCGACGAGGCCCTCGACACCGGCCGCCGCGGCCAGGACCCGAAGGACCGCGAGGCCGCCTACGACACCCTCCAGCGCGAACTGGTGAAGAACCCCGGCTACACCTTCCTCACCCACATCGACCACATGTACGTCCTCGCCGACCGCTGGAAGGACCTCACCACCCAGACCGAACCCCACGAGCACGGCTTCGCCAGCGGCCCCTGGTGGAACGTCGAGGACTGGCAGCCCGCCGCATGACCACCCTCCCCTGGGGAGAGATGACCCGGCTCACGGCACGGCGGGCCCTGTTCGCCGTGCCCGTGCTGCTGGTCGTCACCTTCGGCGTGTTCGCCGTCGCCGCCGCCTCCCCCTTCGACCCCGTCAAGGCGTACGCCGGTACCGCCGCGCTAGGCGCCGACCAGGAGACCCTGGACCGGCTGCGCGAGAACCTCGGCGTGGACCGGCCGTTCACCGCCCGCTGGTGGGACTGGCTGACCTCCGCGTTCGGCGGCGACCTCGGCCAGTCCACCGTCATGCGCCAGCCCGTCGCCGAGGTCATCGGCGAACGCCTGGTCTGGTCGGCCCTGCTGTGCGCCGTCGCGTTCGCCGTCGCCGTGCTGCTCGGCACCGTGCTCGGCGTGCTCGCCGCCCGCCGCCCCGGCTCGCTCCTCGACCGTACGGTCACCTCCCTCGCGTACGCCCTGGAGGCCGCCCCGGTCTTCTGGATCGCCCTGCTCGCCGTCTGGCTGTTCGCCCTCGAGCTGGACGTCCTCCCGGCCGGCGGCCTCACCGACACCGGAAGCGAACAGGTCACCTTCGGCCAGGTCACGAGCCACCTGGTGCTGCCCGCCGGCGTCCTCGCCGTCTCCCAGCTGCCCTGGTTCACCCTCTACGTCCGACAGGGCGTCGGCGACGCCCTCGCGGAGGACCCCGTGCGCGGCGCCCGCGCCCGCGGCCTGAGCGAACGCACCGTCCTGCTCGGCCACGCCCTGCGCTCCGGACTGCTGCCCGTCCTCACCCTGATCGGCTCCCGCGTCCCCGAACTCATCACCGGCGCCCTGCTGGTGGAGACGGTGTTCAGCTGGCCGGGCATCGCCGCGGCCACCGTGGAGGCGGCCACCTCCGTGGACTTCCCGCTCCTCGCCGCGCTGACCACCCTCGCCACCGCCGCCGTCCTCGCCGGGAACCTCCTCGCCGACCTGCTCTACGGACTGATCGACCCGAGGGTGAAGCTGAATGAGATGTGACTCCCATGGACGTGCCACCCATGGACGTGACCCCCATGGAGGCAACCCCCATGGCCGCTGACACCACCACCGTGACGAAGACGGTGTGGCGGGAACACGGCACCGCCCGCCGTTCCACCCACACCCTGCGGCTGTACGTCTCCGCCGGACTCGTCGCCGTGACCGTCCTCGCGGTGCTCCTCGTCCCCCCGCTGGTCCGGCTCGACCAGCAGGCCGTCGACCTCGCCGCCAAACTCCTGCCACCGTCCTGGTCCCACCCCTTCGGCACCGACGACGTGGGCCGCGACCTGCTGCTGCGCTGCGTGTACGGGCTCCGGGTCTCCCTGCTCGTGGGCGTGGTGGCCGCGCTCACCGCCACCGTGATCGGCACCGCCGTCGGCGCCGCCGCCGGCGCGCTCGGCGGCTGGACCGACCGCGCGGTCATGCGCCTGGTCGACACCTTCTCCTCCGTACCGCACCTGCTGCTCGGCGTCTTCATCGTCGCCATGTTCCGGCCGGGCGTCTGGCCGGTGGTGGTCTCCGTCGGCCTCACCCACTGGCTGTCCACCGCCCGCATCGTCCGCGCCGAGGTCCTCTCGCTGCGCTCCCGCCCGTACATCGACGCGGCCGTCTCCGGCGGCGCCTCCCGGTGGCGGGTCGTCGTCCGGCACCTGCTGCCCGGTGTGCTGCCCCAGGCCGGTCTCGCCGCCGTCCTCATGGTGCCGCACGCCATGTGGCACGAGTCGGCCCTGTCCTTCCTCGGCCTCGGCCTGCCCGCCCACACCGCCAGCCTCGGCACCCTCATCCAGGGCGCCCGCGGCTCCCTGCTCGCCGGACAGTGGTGGCCGACCCTCTTCCCCGGCCTGTTCCTGATCATCCCGACCCTCGCCATCGCCGGCCTCGCCGGTGTCTGGCGGGAGCGGATCAACCCCCGCCGCCGATCGGAGCTGACGCTGTGACGACCGAGCGACCTGCCGTACCGTCGCCGCATGCGGCGACGGCCGAGAGCCTCCCTCCGCCGTCCACCGGCGCCGCGACGACCGAGCGACCCCCCGTGCTGTCGGTACGCGGCCTCTCCGTGCGCTTCCTGCTGCCGGGCGGCCGCCGGATCGCCGCCGTCACGGACGCCCGCTTCGACGTGGCGCCCGGCGAATGCCTCGCCCTGATCGGCGAGAGCGGCTGCGGCAAGTCCGTCCTCGCCTCCGCCCTCCTCGGCCTGCTCCCCGCCAACGCGCAGACGGCGGGCCACGCCCACCTCGGCGACCTGGACCTGCTGACCGCCGGTGAACGCACCCTCGCCCGCACCGTGCGGGGCCGCAGGATCGGCCTCATCCCGCAGAGCCCCGCCGCCCACCTCACCCCGGTGCGCACCATCCGCTCCCAGATGGAGGAGACGGTCGCCCAGCTCACCGGCGTCCGGGGCCGCGCGGCCCTGCGCGCGGCGGCCGAACGGGCCGCCGGACGCGCCGGGTTCCCGCCGGACCACCTCGACCGCCATCCCCACGAACTCTCCGGCGGCCTCGCCCAGCGCGCCGCCACCGCCCTCGCCCTGATCGGCGACGCGCCCCTGCTCCTCGCCGACGAACCCACCACGGGACTGGACCGCGACCTGGTGGACCGCACCGTCGACGAACTGCGCCGCCACGTCGACGCCGACGGCGACCGGGCCCTGCTGATGATCACCCACGACCTCGCGGCGGCGGAACGCGTCGCCGACCGGGTCGCGGTCATGTACGCGGGCCGCATCGTCGAACTCGCCGACGCGACCGCCTTCTTCGGCACGCCCGGCCCCCGCCACCCCTACAGCCGGGGCCTCCTGGACGCCCTCCCCGACCGGGCCTTCACCCCCATCCCCGGCATGCCCCCCGAACTCGGCGCCCTCCCCGACGGCTGCGCCTTCGCCGCCCGCTGCGACCGGGCCACCGACGCCTGCACGGCGCTCCCGCCCTTCACCGGGTCGGTCGCCTGCCACCACCCGGCCCCGGCACCCACCCACGAGGACATCCGTGCTTGAACTGCGCGCCATCACCGCCGGCTACGACCGACGCGCCCCCGCCGTACGGGACGCCACCCTCACCGTCACCCCCGGCGAGTCCGTCGGCCTGCTCGGCCCCAGCGGCTGCGGCAAGTCCACCCTGGCGAGGGTCGCCGCCCTCCTGCACCGCCCGGACGCCGGGGACGTCGTCCTCGACGGCACCCCCGTACGCCACTGGCGCCACCGCGCCCCGCGCGAACTGCGCACCGCCGTCGGCGTCGTCTTCCAGCAGCCCCGCCTCTCCGCCGACCCCCGCCTGAGCCTGGCCGACCTGATCGCGGAGCCCCTGCGCGCCACGGGCCGCCGCTCGTCCGTCCCCGACCGGGTGGCCGAACTCGCCGGAACCGTCGGCCTGACCCCCGACCTGCTCACCCGCCGCCCCCACGAGGTCAGCGACGGCCAGCTCCAACGCGCCTGCCTGGCCCGCGCGCTGGTACTGCGCCCCCGCTGGCTGATCTGCGACGAGATGACCGCGATGCTGGACGCGTCGACCACGGCCGCGCTGGTCGGGGCCGTCGAGGACTACCGCGCCTCGACGGGCGCGGGCCTGCTGGCCGTGGGCCACGACCAGGTCCTCCTGGACCGCTGGTGCGACCGCACGGTCCACTGGGACACGGTCACCGGAGGGTGAGGCCGCCGCCGAAGGAGGGGGCGGGGCCGGCACGCACCTCTTCTTCCGCGGGGCGGCCGGTACAGGCGGCGGAACCGCCTGTACCGGGCGGGATCAGATCTCGCCGCCTCCCATGAACGCCTCCTCGCCGAGGCCGCCGAAGAAGCCCTCCATGAGCTCGTCGACGCGCACCTCCGTGGCGCCCGCCGGGGCCGTGGCCTTCTCGCCCCCGCCCAGGCGCAGCACCAGCGCGAACTTCTTGACCTTCGCCTTCTCCGCCAGCTTGGCGAGGTCCACGGAGACCTCGGTCAGCTCGCCGTTCTTCAGCGTGAAGTCGGCCGTGACCTTCTCGTTCGGCGCGTCCTTGAAGTCCTTGGCCGTCGGCATCTCGCTGCCCGCCGGCAGCTGCTCCGTCAGCGGACCGAGTTCGTCGAACAGCTCGGTCAGCAGCGTGCGGAAGGGTGCCGTGGCCTTGATGTGCTCGGTGCCGTCCGACCCCTCGGAGGTCTTGAAGTCGACCTGCTGGGCGATGACCTGCCGCAGCGCCTTGGTGAGCTTCTTCTGCGTCTTGGCGTCGAGCGTGGGCTCCGCCGAGGGCTTCCCGGCCTCGGCGCCCTCCGCCCCCGACATCTGATCGCCGGCCTCCTCGACCTCCTTCGTCGAGATCTTGATCCACTCACCGGCGAGGAGCTTCTTGAACGCCCCCGCGCTGTCCGGCAGTTCGTCGGCCGACGGCATGGGGCTGCCGCTCATCCGCCCGAGCGCGTCCACGTCGGCACGGACGTAGGTGTAGTCGCCGACCAGCCGGTACTCGAACAGGTCACCGTCCGGGACGCTGAACTTCAGCGCCATGGCGGTGAAGTCCTTCTCGCCGGACTCCTCGATCGGCTTCTTGGACTGCACGGAGACGGAGATCCGCGCGTCGCTGAGCAGCTCGACGAGCTCTTCGGGCATCTCCTCGCCGGGCGCCGCCCCCGAGTCCAACGCCTTCAGCGACGCGGCGTCGGTGTCCAGGTCCAGCTCGAAGGAGAGCGAACGCTCCTTGCCGAGCTTTTCGACGGCCTGGTCGAGCTTCTGCCCGGCGGACAGGTTCTCCACGGTGCCGCAGGCGGCGGCCCCGGCCAGGACCACGGTGGCGACGGCGGTGGCGGTCAGGGTCTTGCGTATGGCGGGAATGACGGTCTCCTCGTAAATACGACCGATGTGGTCGCTGTAAAGACCGATCATCGCCCCGAACGGTTGCACGCCGCATCCGACTTTTTGGAGACGGCCGCCCGCCACCTGTTCGAGCGCGGAACACCACCGGCTGTTCGCCCGCCGTTCAGCAGTGCTCCCTAGCGTCGCCGCAATGTCAGACGCATCCGCCCCCGCGACACCGTCACCGGTGCCGCGCCCCCGGGAGAGCCCCGGCGGAACCGCACTGGTCAGCTACGTGCTGCCGGTGTTCAACGAGCAGGACGGCATACGGCGCTTCCACGACGAGCTCGTGGAGGCGGTCGGTACCCGTCCGGAACTCTCCTTCGAGCTGGTGTACGTCAACGACGGCTCGTCCGACGCCTCCCTGACGATCCTCCGCGACCTGGCGAAGAACGATCCGCGGGTGCGCGTGGTCGACTTCGCGCGCAACTTCGGGCACCAGATGGCGATCACGGCCGGACTGGACGAGGCGCGCGGCGACGCGGTGATCGTGATGGACACCGATCTGCAGGACCCGCCGCGGGTGAGCCTGGAACTCATCGACGCCTGGCGGGACGGCGCGGAGATCGTGCACGCCCGCCGCCGGTCCCGGCAGGACGGGCTGTTCAAGCGGGCGACGGCCGCCGCGTACTACAGGGTCCTGCGCGCGTGCACGGAGGTCGACATCCCCCTGGACACCGGGGACTTCCGGCTGCTGGACCGGCGGGTCGCCGACGAACTGCGGCGCTACCGCGAACGCAGCCGGTTCGTGCGCGGCATCGTCGCCTCGATGGGCTTCGTCCAGACCGAGGTGTACTTCGACCGCGACGAGCGGTTCGCCGGGGAGACCAAGTACCCGCTGCGGAAGATGGCGCGGCTGGCGATCGACGGGGTGACCGGCTTCTCCACGGTTCCGCTGAAGCTCATCACCCGCCTCGGGTTCCTGGTGCTCGCCCTCTCCTTCGCGGGCATCGTCTACGCCCTGGCGATGAAGGTGTTCCGGCCCGACATCACGGTGTCCGGCTGGACCATGCTCATGGTCGTCGTGCTGTTCCTCGGCGGGGTGCAGATGCTCTCGCTCGGAGTGCTCGGCTCGTACATCGGGCGCACGTACAGCGAGGCGCAGGGACGCCCGCTGTACATCGTCCGGCAGGTGGTCCGCCATGACGGTCACTGACGCGCCCGCACCGACCGGACGGCGCCCGCGACGCGACCTCCGCCAACTGATCGGTTACACCCTCGTCGGCGGCAGCGGAGTCGCCCTGGACCTGGCCGCCTTCGCGCTCCTCTTCAACGTCCTGGGCTGGCACGAGCAGATCGCCAACGGCGTCAGCACCACCCTCGGCATCACCAACAACTTCGTCCTCAACGCGGTCTTCACCTTCGGCAAGCGCGACCGTCCGCTGCTGCGCTTCGCGCGCTTCTACGCCGTCGGCCTGGTCGGTGCCGCGCTCACCTTCGGGCTGCTGTGGCTCTTCGCCGGCCGGTTCGGAGCTGACCCGAACCTGGTCAAGGCCGCCTCCCTGCCGCTGGTCCTGGCGGTGCAGTTCGTGCTCAACCGGAAGTGGAGCTTCGCGTGAACCTGGGCATCATCGGCGCCGGCGCCACCGGACTGACCGCCGCCTACGACGCGGTCAAGGCCGGGCACACGGTCACGGTGCTGGAAGCGGCCGACGAACTGGGCGGCCTGGCCGCCTCACTGACCGTGCAGGGCACGCCGCTGGAGCGCTACTACCACCACATCTTCCGCTCCGACCACGCCATGATCGAGCTGATCGAGGAGCTGGGCCTGGGCCCGTCCCTGCGCTTCCACAGGCCCACCACCGGCATCTACCGCGCCGGACGGCTGCGCCCCTTCAGCACCCCGCTGCAGATGCTGCGCTTCCTGCCACCGCTGCCGGCACTGCGCTTCGCGTTCTCCTCCGCCGCGCTGAAGGCCGTACGCAAGGGCGAGCGCTTCAACGACCGCACGGCGCTGAGCTGGCTGCGCCGCTGGGCCGGACGGCGCGCCACGGAGGAGATCTGGGAGCCGCTGCTGCGCGGCAAGTTCGGGGAGCGCGCCGAAGAGGTGTCCATGGCCTGGCTGTGGGCCCGGGTGCACTGCCGCACCTTCGAACTGGGCTATGTGCACGGCGGGTTCGACAAGGTGTACGCGGCGCTGGCGGACGCGGTCGCCTCACGCGGCGGGAAGATCGAGTTCGGCAAGCGGCTGACGCGCATCCGGCAGGACGGCGACACGGTGACGGTCGACACCGAGGACGGGTCGTCGTACGGCTTCGACCACGTCGTCGTCACCGTCCCGCAGCCCGCCTTCGCCCGGGCCGCGGGACTGCCGTCCGACGACGTGACCTGGCGCAACCAGTACCTCGGCGCGACCTGCCTCGTGCTGGAGCTGGACCGCAGCCTCATCCCGTACTACTGGCTCAACGTCAACGACACCGACTTCCCGTTCCTGGCCGTCGTCGAGCACACCCGGATGGTGGACCCGGCGGAGTACGGCGGCAAGCACGTCGTGTACGTCGGGAACTACGTGCCGCGCGACGACTGGCGCTTCACCTCCGACCCGGAGGACCTGCTGGAGGCGTACATGCCCTGGCTGCGACGCCTGAACCCGGACTTCGACCGCTCCTGGATCTCCCGCAGGCACTTCTCCCGCGCCCCCTTCGCGCAGCCCGTCGTCACCCCGGAGTACCGGGAGCTCATCCCGCCGCACGAGACGACGATGAGCAGGGTCACGCTGGCCACGATGGCGCAGGTCTACCCGCAGGACCGGGGACAGAACTACGCCGTGGCGATGGCGCACCGGGTCATGGAGCTGATCGGCGCCCGGTGAGCCGCGGTACGACGACGGCCGCCGCCCGGGAAGGGGCGGCGGCCGTCGCCGTGCGGGCGCGGCGGCCCGCGCTCACCGCAGCCGGCACACGACGAGCCGCTCCGCCGGCGCCGGCGGACAGTCGTAGCGGGCCTCGATCCGCCGCGCCAGCGCCCGGTCGATCTTCGCCGGGGGGAACCAGCCGCGGTTCAGCACCGCGTACCGCGGCGGGTCCTCGTCCAGGCAACGGGCGTTCTCGGCGTACGAGTCGAGGGTGCTCACGTCCGGGAGGTAGCGGGTGCGCTGCAGGAACGTCGGGACCGGGTAGGGGCAGGGCGAGGCGTGCCCGAGGAAGTACGCCTCGTCTCCGAAGGCGAGGTACTGCACGAGCGCCCCGTCCGGCAGCCGCCGCCGCACCTCGGCCGCCGCGTCGGCCTTCTCCTCGGAGGCCCGCAGGTACGCGGCGTTGGTCTCGGCCACCTCACCGCGGTCCATGAGGTTGGGGGAGGACGGCCAGACGGCCACCGCGGCCAGCCCGATCCCCACCACGGCGGCCGGCACCCGGAACCCGGAGCCGCCCCGGCCCGGGCGCCGCACGTCGAGGAACGCGGCGCCGAGCGCGACGACCCCCGCCCCCCACACGACCGCAGACCGCTGCAGCCCCTGCGGGGCGGCGGAGTACCACGGCACCAGGACGGCGAGCACACCGCTGACCACCAGGAAGCCCAGCGGCACCCGCCCCCGCACCCCGTACCACCGCGCCACCGCGAGCCCCCACAGCGCGGCGGCACCCACCGGCAGCGCGGCGGCGTGGTACGCGAACCAGTTGCCCTGCACCACGACCGCGCCCAGCCCCACGGCGGCCCCCGCCACGGCGAGCACCGCCCACTCGGCGCGCCGGCGCCGGTCGTCCTGACAGGCGAGCAGCAGGAGCAGCGCCGCGGGCAGCAGGAGCAGTACGGGGCTGAGGACGGCCCGGTCCGCGAGGAAGTCGACCGACCGGGCGAAGAGCTCCCCGGGCCGCACGCCCTGCCGGGACAGTGACCCCTGGTTGATCCGCGGCATGTCCCGGACCCACTGCCACTCCCGCGACCCCGACCAGAGGCTGAAGCCCAGCAGCAGCACGCTCGACGCGGCCGTCGCGGCGGCGAGGAGCAGCGCGCGCACCCGGTCGGCGGCGAAGACGGCCAGCAGCGCGATGAGCGCGGTCGCGGCGGTGGAGTACTTCATCATCACCGCGAGCCCCAGCGGTACGGCCGCGAGCGCCGCGGCGGGCACGGGCCGTTCGCCGGCGAGCACGACGGCCACCGCGAGCACCGACAGCAGCGCGGCCGTCCACTCCGGCTGCAGGAAGTCGGTGCGCGGCGCCAGCGCGAGCACCAGGGCCACCGCGGCACCGGCCAGATCCGCCTCCCGGCCCGGCAGCCGCCGCCGCAGCGCCGCGCGCAGGGCGAGCCCGGCGGCGAGGCACAGCAGCACGCCGGCGCCCCGCAGGACCGCCTCGCGCACCGCGGTGGGACCGGTGCCCAGCTGATCGAGGCAGTACAGGAACCACCGGTAGAAATACGGCCGGTGAGTGAAGGTCTCCGACGGCGAGATGCCGACCGCCTCACCACTGCGCAAGCACGCCAGCACGTACCGGATGTCCCCGTGCAGCCGGGCCGTCACCACGGAGCACACCAGCACGGCCCCCGTCACGAACCCGATGACCAGCCACGCCACGCGCGCTCGCCCTCCGGCCGGCGGCCGCGTACGGGTCCGCTCTGTCAACAAGTCGGTCACGACGCGGGACATTAACAGCATGGCGTGAAATCCCTCGCAGGGAATTCAGCGCAAAGGGTCGTTCATTTATGGGACATCTTCGGTTGGCCGTGAGTTCGCCGGGTAATTTCCGCGAGGCCTTCCTTGTGATCAAGGTCGCTTTATGGTTTGAGCTGTGCAGGGCGGTACCGTGCAAATATACCCAGTTGTTCGTGTGGACCCGTTCACATGCCCTCCTTATCGTTCTCACGCAATCGCTCGCTTGATCGGTTCCATGGAGCTCTGGGGAGGGCTGGGGGATGTTTCGTCGTGCCCACGCACGCAGGAGAACCGGCAGACAGGTGGCCTTGACGCTCGCACTCGCGCTCGCGGCCGGACCACTGTCGGTCGCCGGTGCCGGGCCGGCCGCGGCCCACCCGCCCGGCGCCCCGCCGCGCGCCGCCGCCGAGACCGATGACGGGCAGGCGGTCTCCGAGGACGCGGCGCTCGCGCAGGCCGCGCGCACCGGCAAGAAGGTCGAGGTCATCTCGGCGCGCGCGGAGAGCCGGGACGTGTTCGCCACCCCCGAAGGACACTTGGAGGCACGCGAATACCTGCGCCCCGTCCGCACCCGGAGCGACGGCGAGTGGGTGTCGATCGACACCACCCTGATCGCGACCGGTGACGGCACGGTCGAGCCGAAGGCGACCTCTGCCGGACTGGCCTTCTCCGACGGCGGGGACGGTCCCCTGGTCCGGTTGGGACGCGCCGGCCGCAGCTTGGAGTTCACCTGGCCCGGCGACGTACCCGAGCCGACGCTGGACGGTGCCACGGCGACCTACGCGGAGATCCTCCCGGACGTGGACCTGAGGCTGGGCGCCCAGGAGGACGGCTTCACTCAGCTGCTGGTGGTGAAGACGGCGGAGGCCGCGGCGAGTGAGGAGCTGGCCGAGCTGCGGCTGAAGCTGTCGGCGTCGGGGCTGGAGGTGCGCGAGACCGACGAGGGCGGCCTGGAGGCCGTCGACAAGGGCGCCGCCGGTGCGGTGTTCGAAGCGCCGAAGCCGATGATGTGGGATTCCAGCACGGGCGAGCAGGAAGCCGCCTCCACGGCGTCGCGCGCTGCCGCGTCCGGCGCGCGGGCCGCGACGGACGCGGCACGGGCCGAGGAAGGCGGTGAGCCGGACGAACCAGGCGTGGGGGAGTCGGGCAAGCTCGCACCGGTCGGCGTGGAGGTGACGTCCGGGGGCGGGGAACTGGTCCTCACCCCTGACCAGGAGGTGCTGGCCGGGTCCGGGACGGTCTACCCGGTGTTCATCGACCCGCAGTGGTACTCGCCGAAGGCGTCGGCGTGGACGATGGCGTCGAAGTACTGGGCGTCCTCGCCGCAGTGGAAGTTCAACGGCGAGTCCGACGCGGGCCTGGGCTACTGCGGCTGGGCGTACTGCAAGCCGTACGACACCAAGCGGCTCTTCTACCAGATCCCCACCTCGCGGTTCGCCGGCAAGTCGATCCTGTCGGCCGAGTTCGTGGTGCGCGAGACCCACGCCGCCTCCTGCACCAAGCGTGAGGTCCAGCTGTGGCGTACGAAGGGGATCAGCTCCTCGACCACCTGGAACACGCAGAACGCCTCCGGCTTCTGGATCGACCACATCGAGAACCGCAGCTTCGCCTACGGATACGACGGCTGTGCCGCGGCGGACGCGGAGTTCGACGTCAAGGGCATGGTCGCGCGGGCGGCTGCCGGGAAGTGGCCGACGATCACCTTCGGCATGCGTGCCACCAGTGAGTCGGACCCCCTCACCTGGAAGCGGTTCTCCGACGACGCCTACCTCCGGGTGAACTACAACCGGCCGCCCGCGCAGATCAAGATGTCGCAGCTGACCCAGGATCCGGGCGGCGCCTGTGCCCGGCCGGGGTCCGCCAAGCGTGTGCGCAGTCTGCCGAAGCTGCGGGCCAACGACGTGACCGACCCGGACAAGGACCGGGTGCGGGTGCAGTTCGAGGCGTCCTGGGACGCGGGCGACGGCAAGGGCTTCACCACCCGCTGGACCTCCGCCGCCTCCACGTACAAGGCCTCGGGCTCCGACTTCTCCATCTCGCTGCCCAGCAGCACCCCGAAGAACAGGACCATCGGCTGGGCCGCCCGCGCCAACGACGGCGCCCAGTGGTCGCCCTGGTCGTGGGCCGGCTCCGCGTACGCCTGCAACATGGTCTACGACACCTCCGTACCGGCCGGCCCCTCCATCAGCTCCGCCCAGTACCCGCCCTCCGACCCGGAGGACCCCGAGGATCCGTGGCTGGACGGTGTGGGGCGCTACGGCGCCTTCAGCATCGACTCGGCCTCCGGCGACGTGTCCAAGTACTGGTTCGGCGTCAACGGTGACCCCACCGCCAAGCACACGCTGACCACCTCCGGCGGTGGCGCGAAGACGATGAAGTTCATGCCGACCAGGCCCGGCGTCAACTTCATCACCGCCCAGGCCTTCGACACCGCCGGCAACGGCAGCGAGATCCGCACCTACCAGTTCCGGGTCCGCGCGGGCCAGCCGGACCGGCTGAGCTGGAACTTCGACGAGCCCGCCGGGGCCGCCGAGGCCCAGGGACAGGGCGGCACCTGGCCCGCCGAACTGAGCGGCGGCGCACGGCCCGGAGCGGAGGGCGTCACCGGCAACGGCCTGCAGC
Source organism: Streptomyces sp. NPDC018964 (assembly GCF_044390325.1). Classification (NCBI taxonomy): domain Bacteria; kingdom Bacillati; phylum Actinomycetota; class Actinomycetes; order Kitasatosporales; family Streptomycetaceae; genus Streptomyces; species Streptomyces sp. NPDC018964. The sequence continues at coordinate 52,097 of NZ_JBIRYZ010000005.1, read as the reverse complement.
TCGACGGCGTCGACGACCACGCGGCCACCGTCTCACCGGTGCTGAACACCGGCAAGAGCTTCTCGGTGTCCCTGTGGGCCAAGCTGCCCACCGACAAACCGAACACCGCGACCGTCGCCGTGTCCCAGGCCGGGCACGAGACCAGCGGCTTCGAGATCTACCACTCCTCGGCGCTGGGCGGCTGGGTGTTCCTGCGGCACACCACCGACGCGCCGGGCACCACCACGGTACGCGCGGTGCAGCCCGCCTGCCCGAGCGGGGACACAGCCTGCGAGAACGGCCGGCTCGGCGTCTGGACCCATCTGACCGGCGTGTTCGACAACCCCAACCAGCAGCTGCGGCTCTACGTCGACGGCAAGCTGGCCGGCACGGCGGCCTTCACCGGACCGTGGGACGCCCGCGGCAGGACGATCCTGGGCGCGGCGTCCCACTACGGCACCATGGGGAACTTCTTCCCGGGCCACCTGGACGAGGTCCAGCTGTTCGACTACCAGCTCACCGACGCCCAGGTCGGCGAACTGGCCGCCCGCAAGCCGGTCGGCACCGGCCGGCCCGCCAAACTGGTCTGGCCGCTCGACGAGGACGCCACCGCCACCTCCGTCGCCGGACGGGGCCAGCGCGCCGACGCCACCTTCAAGGGCGGCGCCACGGCCGGAACCGACGGAGTCGACGGCCGCGCGGCCTCGTTCGACGGCGTCGACGACCACGCCACGACGGGACGGCCGGTACTGGACACGTTCCAGAGCTTCGCGGTCTCGACGTGGGTCCGCCTGCCCCGGGACAAGGCCCCCAAGGCGACCATCGCCGTCTCCCAACTCGGCACCACACGCCGCAGCTTCGAGCTGTACCACTCCTCCGCGCTGGGCGGATGGGTCTTCACCCGGCCCGAGAGCGACACCGCAGACGCGCCCCTGGTCCGCGCCACCCACTCCGCCTGCCCGGCCGACACCAACTGCGCGGCCGGCCGGCTCGGCGAATGGAACCACGTGGTCGGTGTCTACGACGCCGACACCTCCCAGCTCCTGCTCTACGTCAACGGCGTCCTGCAGGCCACCACCCCCTTCCCGCACCGCTGGTCGTCCGAGGGGCCGCTCAGCATCGGCAGCGGACTCAAGCCGGACGGCGGCGTGAGTTCTCCCCTCAAGGGCGACATCGACGACGTACAGCTCTACGACCGTGCCGTCTCCGACGACGAAGTGCGCCAGCTCTTCAAACAGCGGCCGTTGGTCAAGTCCCGCTGGCTGCTGGAGTCCGCAGCCGGTTCTCCGGCCACATCGCCGAACGCGGTCGCCGGCGCCCCCGCCCTGACCCTGGGCGGTCAGGCGGCCGTCGAATCCGGCTGGGTGGACAACGGGGCCCTCGTGCTGGACGGCGTCGACGACTACGCGGCCACCACCGGCGTCCCGGTGGACACCGGTGCCAGCTACACCGTCACCGCCTGGGCCCAGGCCGCCGCCGCGCCCGACCGGCCGGCCACCGTGATCAGTGCCGAGGGCGCCGCCAGGAGCGCCTTCGCGGTCCGCTTCGTACCGGGGGCCGATCCCGCGGCCGACCCCGGCAAGTGGCAGATCGCCGTGCCGGGCACCGACTCCGCGACGGCGGACACCGTGACGGTGGACAACCACCAGTTCTACAGCGCCACCGACTGGAACCACCTGGCACTCGTCTACGACGGCTTCGCCGACCAGGTACGCCTCTACGTCAACGGCCAGCTGGAGCAGGTCACCTGTACCGATGACGACGCGGACGGCGTCCCGGACGACGCCACCTGCGGTGAACGCGTGTCCTGGGCCGACAACGCGGCCGCGTTCACCGCGACCAGGTCCCTGCAACTGGGCCGCAGCAAGGTGGGCTCCACCGGAAGCGAGCACTGGGCGGGCGGGATCGACGACGTGTGGGCGTTCCAGGGGGCGCTGAGCGAGTCGCAGATCGCCCACTTGTCCCTGGGCATGCCGGGAGTCACCACCGAGGTGCCCGGAACGGACTGACCGTGCAGCGGTGCCGGCCCGTCGCAGACCGCGTACGGGCCGGCACCGCCGCACGGTTCGGCTCCGCCTCGGGCGGCACCTACCTCCGTCCGAGTTTTCACACACGGTTCTCGCGTCTTCACGCGAGCGCACCCGAGGGGAACGATGAGGGATACGGTACGAGCAGACCGAGCAGACCGAGCGGCCCGGTGGAGACGGAAGACCGCATGGGCTTCCGGCGTCGTCATGATCGCCACGGTGCTCCAAGGTGTCACCGCACCCGCGGACTCGGGCGCCGCCGCGGACGACGGGCGGGGCAGACCGGCCGTGCCGAACGCCGAGCGAGCCGTGCCCGGTTCCGCCGCGAAGGCGAAGCCCCGTACGGTCGACCGCGGATCGCGCACCCCGAAGTCCGCCCCCAAGGCCCAGTGGCCCGAAGGGGGTTCGGCCCGAGTCAGGCTCACAGGCACCGCGCCGGACCCGAACGGCAGGGCCACGGGTGCGACCGGGTCAGCGGCACCGGCCAGAGCCGGGAAGCTGCCGGTCTCCGTCGGACGGGCCGCTCCCGCCACCCGCACGGCCGCGAAGCGCCCCGGTGCCGCCGGTTCCGTACAGGTCCGTCTCGCGGGGCGGCAGCAGACCGAGCGGGCCGGGATCGACGGGCTGCTCGTCACGCTCGCCCCCGACCGCGAGAGCTTCACCGACGGCGCCGCCCAGGTGCGGGTCGACTACCGCGACGTCGCCCAGGCGTACGGCGGCGGCTACGGCGCCCGCCTCACCCTGGCGCGGCTCCCCGCCTGTGTCCTCAAGACCCCGGAACGGGCCGAGTGCCGCACCCTGACGCCGGTCGAGACCGACAACAACACGGAGGACGGCACCCTCACCGCCCCGTCGGTGCGGCTCGCCGCCGCGCAGCCGACCGTGCTCGCCGCGGTGGCGGACGACACCGCGTCCACGGGCGACTACAAGGCGACCTCGCTCTCCCCGTCGGCGACCTGGCAGACCAACCTCAACACCGGTGACTTCTCCTGGTCCTACGCCATGGGAGTCCCCGAAGTCCCCGGCGGACTGAAGCCGAGCATCGGCCTCGGCTACTCCTCGGGCTCGGTCGACGGCCGTACCAGCGAGACCAACAACCAGTCCTCCTGGATCGGCAGCGGCTTCGACCTGTGGCCGGGCTACATCGAACGCCGCTACAAGCCGTGCGCCGACGACGGGGTCGAGAACAGCGACGGCTTCAAGCCCGGCGACCTGTGCTGGGGCTACGACAACGCCTTCATCAGCTTCAACGGCAAGGGCGGCGAACTCGTCCCCACCGGCACCGACGACGAGTTCAAGCTCCGTCAGGACGACGGCACCCGCATCACGCGGCTCACCTCCACCAACCGGGGCAACGGCGACGACGACGGCGAGTACTGGCGGCTGACCGACCCCGACGGCGTCCGCTACTACTTCGGCTACCACCGGCTCCCCGGTTGGGCCGACGGCAAGAAGACCACCGGATCCACCTGGACCACCCCCGTCTTCGGCGACGACGACAACGAACCCTGCCATGCGAGCGGCTTCGCGGACTCCTGGTGCCGGCAGGCCTGGCGCTGGAACCTCGACTACGTCGTCGACCCCCGCGGCAACGCGATCGCCTACTACTACACCCAGGAGGAGAACTCCTACGGCCGCAACCTGAAGGCCTCCGACGACACCCGCTACACCCGAGGTGGTTACCTCGACGAGATCCAGTACGGCCTGAAGTCCTCCTCGATGTACGGCACTCCGGCGCTCGCCAAGGTCACCTTCACCAACGCCGAACGCTGCCTGCCGGACGCTCGGACCACCTGCTCGTCCATCTCCTCCGACTCCGCCCACTGGTACGACACCCCCTGGGACCTCAACTGCGACGAGGGCAAGGAGTGCGACCAGGGCCGCCTGTCGCCCTCGTTCTGGACGCGCAAGCGCCTGACGGAGGTGACCACGCGGGTCATCGACGCCGCCGGCGCCTACCAGAAGGTCGACTCCTGGAAGCTGACCCACCGCTGGGGCATGGCGGACATCGACTATCAGTTGCTGCTCGACTCGATCCAGCACACGGGCCACACCGCCACGCCCGCCATTACGCTGCCGAAGACGACCTTCGGCTACACCCAGTTGGAGAACCGGCTCGACAGGACCGGTGACGGTTTCGCCCCGTTCATCAAGTCCCGGTTGTCCACGATCGCCGACGAGTCCGGCGGCCAGATCGACGTCGACTACTCGGCCCCCGCGTGTGACTGGGCCGCCCTGCCCACCCCGCAGACCAACGCCACGCGCTGCTTCCCGCAGTACACCGGCGGCAGCTCCACCGACGACCCCGAGCGTCAGTGGTTCAACAAGTACGTCGTCACCTCCGTCACCGCGACCGACCGCACCGGCGGGGCGCCCGACCAGGTCACCGCCTACGAGTACCTGGGCCCGGCCGCCTGGCACTACGCCGACGACGACGGGCTGACCAAGGAGAAGTTCAAGACCTGGTCCCAGTGGCGCGGCTATGGACACGTACGTGTCAAGACCGGAGGGCAGGGTGGCGACGCGGCACTGAAGTCGCAGGCCGACACGTACTTCCTGCGCGGCATGGACGGCGACCGCGAGTCCCCCACCGGCGGCACCAAGAACGTCACCGTCACGCTCGGCGAGGGTGAGGGCGACCCGATCACCGACCACGAGGCGTTCGCCGGCACCGCCTACAAGACCGTCACCTACTCCGGCAACGGCGGAAAGGTCCTTGCCAAGACCGTCAGCCGGCCCTGGCGTCACGAGACCGCGAAGAAGACACGGAACTGGGGCACCGTCACCGCCAACCTCACCGGCATCGGGCACGCCAGGACGTGGACGTCCCTCGACAACGGTGCGGGCTCTTCCTGGCGGACCACCTCCACCTCCACCACGTACGACACCGTGGCGGGACGCGTCATCCAGGTCGACGACCTCGGCGACACCTCCACCGCGGCGGACGACCGCTGCACCCGCACCACCTACGCCACCAACGACACCGCCAACATCCTCAACCTGCCCGCACGGGTCGAGACGGTCGCCAAGGCCTGCGCCGACCCCGTCGACCGCTCCAAGGAGGTCATCTCCGACGTCCGCAACGCCTACGACGGCGGGGCCTACGGCGCCGCCCCGACCAAGGGCGACGTCACGGCCACGGCCCTGCTGAAGAAGCACGACGGCACCACGGCCACCTACCTGGAGTCCGGTGCCACCTTCGACACCTACGGCCGGGTGCTCACCAGCACCGACCTCACCGCGACCGTCACCGCGACCGGCAGCGGCGCACCCGTGCGCACCGCGCGCACGGACGGTCGTACCACCACCACGGTCCGCACCCCGGCCACCGGCTTCGTCACCAAGACGGTCGTGACCAGCCCGCCGGCCAAGACCGGCGACGCCACCACGTCCCTGGTGAACACCACCACCCACGGTGCCCGCGGCCTGCCGCTGACGCAGACCGACGCCAACGGCAAGGTCACCACCTTCACCCACGACGCCCTCGGCCGGTCCTCGAAGGTGTGGCTCGCCGACCGGCAGACCACGCTGACACCCAGCTACAGCTTCGACTACCTGGTCACCGAGGACCAGCCGGTCGCCGTGGCCACCACCGCCCTCGGCACCGACGGCAGTCAGGTCACCGCGTACAGCATCTACGACGGATTCCTGCGCCAGCGCCAGACACAGAAGCCCGGACCGGACGGCGGGCGCCTGCTGTCCGACGTCTTTTATGACGAACGCGGCCTGACGGCCAAGACCTTCGAGACCTACTACGCCACGGGCGCGCCCTCACGGACCTTGTTCAAGCCGGACGACGCCCTCGCGGTCGAGACTCAGACCCGCACCACGTACGACGGCATGGGCCGCCCGACCGTGACCGAGCAGATCGCGGGCAACGGTGACGGCGGCACAGTGCTCGGCACCACCCGCACCGTCTACGGTGGCGACCGCACCACGGTCGTCCCGCCCGAGGGTTCCACCGCGACCACCACCGTGACCGACGCCCGCGGGCAGACCACCGAACTGCGCCAGCACCACGCGCGCGCCGCCGAGGCCGCGTACGACACCACCCGCTACGGCTACACACCACGGGGTGAGTTGCGGAAGCTCACCGACCCGGCCGGAAACGTCTGGAGCTACACCTACGACCTGCTCGGCAACGTGACGTCGGCCGTCGACCCGGACAAGGGCCGTACCACCACCACGTACGACGACCGCGGCCAGGCCGTCTCCGTCTCCAACGACACGGACACCGACCTGTACTCGGTGTACGACGGCCTCGGCCGGCAGACCGAGCTGCGTGAGAACAGCGCCACCGGCGCCCTGCGCGCCAAGTGGGTCTACGACACCGTCAGTGGCGCCAAGGGCCATCTGGCCGAATCCACCCGCTACGTCGGCGACGACGCCTACACCAGCAAGGTGGTCGCCTATGACCGCCTGTACCGCATTCTGCGCTCCACCGTGACGATCCCCGCGAGCGAAGGCGCCCTCGCCGGCACCTATCTGTCGGCCACCGCCTACAACGTGGACGGGTCGGTCCGCACGACCGGTTACCCCGCCGCGGGTTCCCTGCCGGCCACCACCGTGGCGGCCACCTACGAGGACCGGACCCAGCGCCTGATCGCGCTCAGCGGCAGCCAGGGCATCGACGCCGCCGTGAGCTACAGCCCCACTGGCAAGCCCCTGCAGTACGAACTCTCCAACGACGGCGGCAAGAAGGCCTGGGCGACCAACACCTACGAGTGGGGCACGCAGCGCCTGGCCACCTCGCGGGTGGACCGGCAGGACGTACCGGGCGTGGACCGGCACCACACCTACGACTACGACCAGGCCGGCAACATCCTCTCCGTCTCGGACGTCTCCCGCTCCGGCACGGACACCCAGTGCTTCACCTACGACCACCTGCGCCGCCTGACGACGGCCTGGACGCAGCCCACCACGGCCTGCGCCACGGCCCCCAGCGGCCGGACCGTCGGGGGCCCCGTCCCGTACTGGCACTCCTACACCTACGACAAGGTGGGCAACCGCCGGACGGAAACCCTGCACGACCTCACCGGTGACCCGGCGAAGGACACCGTCCGCACCTACGACTACCCCGAACCGGGAGCGCCGCGTCCGCACGGCGTGACCTCCGTGACCCAGACCGGTCCCGGCGGCACCGCACAGGATTCCTACGCCTACGACGCCGTCGGCAACACCACCGGGCGCACCCTCGCCGGCACCACCCAGAAGCTGGACTGGGATGCCGAAGGCCGCCTGGCCAAGGTGACCGAGCCGGTCGAGGGCAAGCCGGACGACGTCACCGAGTACGTCTACGACGCCGACGGGAACCGGCTCATCGCCCGCACGGCGAAGGAGACGACCCTCTACCTCGACTCCACCCAGGTCACCGTGGCCAAGGGCAGCACCGAGGCCGAGGCCACCCGCACCCTCGACCTCGCGGGCGGCCACCAGGCGGTGATCGACGACGACGGCTCGGTCTCCTTCACCATCGCCGACCACCAGGCATCCGGCCAGCTGGCGATCGACGCGGCGGACCAGGAGTTGACGCAGCGCCGCACGCTTCCCTTCGGTGGCATCCGCGGCACCCGGCCGAGCAACTGGCCCGGTGTGCGGGGCTTCGTCGGTGGCGTCGACGACTCCGAGTCCACCGGACTGCAGCACCTGGGCGCACGGGAGTACGACCCGGCCACCGGCCGGTTCATCTCCGTCGACCCGCTCCTCACCCCGGGCGACCCGCAGGCCCTCAACGCCTACGCCTACAGCAACAACAACCCGGTCACCTTCAGTGACCCCGACGGCCTGCTCTGCATCCACGGCGCGCCCGGCGGCGGAGCGGACGGCATCTGCGCGGGCGTCCCCGGCGACACCGACGGCGTCATCGACGGCTTCTCCAACAACTGCCAGCGCACGGACCCTTGTTACGACACCGCCGTCGAGATGATCAGGACGGCCAAGCGGAACGACACCTACGGCAAGAAGCCGATCGTGATCCAGCCCAAGGGCGACTCGATCACCATCCAGGGCGTCTACATCCCGACGCAGGCCGAACTCATGGAGAACTTCCCCTACTATCACGAAAACCTGGACTACCAGTACAACCTGCAGAACTGGGCGAGGGCCAGATGCTCGGGCCTGGACGTCGCGGGCTCGGAGTTCTGCACCGCCGTGGGCAAGCTGGGCTGGTTCGGCGACCAGAACGGCCCCGGCATCCTCGAGGTCCTGGGCATCGACGACTACGTCGGTTGCGTCACCGGCTCCGGCAGCGCCTGTAAGGCGGCCGCGGGCGACGCGGCCCTCGCGGTCGGCACCGGACTGGTGGGCAAGGGCGCCAAGGTCGTCTTCAAGGGATTCAAGGCCGCCTTCAAGAAGACGGACTCCGTACCCGTCGAGTGCCTGGTCGGAGGCGGTCGCCGGCACAGCTTCACCCCGGACACACAGGTCCTGATGTCCGACGGGACCACCAAGCCCATCAAGGACGTCCGGATCGGCGACGAAATTGTGGTCACCGACCCGGAGACCGGCCGCACGACGACGCGGACCGTCGTCGCCACCATCGTCACGGAGGACGACAAGCACTTCGTCGACCTCACGGTCTCCCGCGAGGGCCGCTCCGGTGCGGACTCACTGACGTCCACGACGACACACCCGTTCTGGTCTCCCTCCGAGGACGCCTGGGTGGACGCCGGCTCCCTCGAACCCGGCATGACGCTGCGCACCGCCGACGGCGGCACGGCCCGGGTGACCGGGACCGCCGACTTCCACAGGAAGCAGCGCACGTACGACCTCACGGTCGAGGGCATCCACACGTACTACGTACTGGCGGGCGACACCTCCCTGCTCGTACACAACGCGGGCGGGAGCGACGACCCCGGTTCCTTCTCGGGCACGGTCTTCCGGGACGGAAAGTACCGGTTCCAGATCTACTCCAACGATCACGGTCCGGCACACGGGCACCTGCTCGGCCCGGGCATCAAGGGACACGGCATCCAGATCGGGCAGAACGGAAAGCCGCTCGACACCGACGTTCAGCTGTCCAAGGACCAGCAGCGCGTGATCGACAACAATCTGAGGGAGATCCGCAAGGCCATCAGGAAGAGCATGGCCGCTCACAGAAAGGCCGGTGGCAATGGATGCTAGCCGCTCGGACCTGAGGTCCGCCGTCCTGGAAGCCGCCCGCCGCACGGGCGTCGAGAACGTCGATCTCTCCAGTGAGCACGCGCGTTGGGAGGTATACCTGCGGGCCATGGACTCGCCGGCCGAATGGGATCTGCTGCGGGAGATCGTCGGGCTGGAGCCCGACCCGTCCGTTGCCACCTCCGTGGTCCTGCGGATGCTGGAGCGCGTTCCCGACGCCGAGAGGCTCGCCTGGGCCGAACGACTCGCGGTGGAGGGCAAGCGCGCGCTGGCCGTCCTGCGCGTGCGCGAACTGCGGATTCTGGAGGCAGTCTCTCCGGCGGGCGACGAGGTCGCGGAATGGTCCGACTGGCTGCAGCGTGCCGCCGCGGAGAAGTCGGCCTCGGTGCGGGTTCTGGAGAGTCTGAGCCGCTCCGGGCGGACGAAGCGGGTCAGGAATCTCTCCGCGGAGCGGCTCCGCGCGCTGCGGCGGGCCTCATGACCACGGACGTCACGGCGAGCCCCGGCCATGGGACAGGGTCCCGGGCCGGGGCTGCCCGGAGCTGACCGGTGAATGCCGAGACGCTTGTGGAGGAGATCACCCGGATCCTGACGGGCACTGTCGCCCACTCTGTCGGCAGGGCTGTGGACATGGGCATCGTCGAGTTCCACGGCCCTGACGGCGAGGAGATCATGGTCCACATGCAGTGCCCCTTCCGGATCGTGCGGCACGGGAGGATCCTCCTGGGTTCCGCGGACATGCGGTACGCGCAGAAGGGCGCGGGACCACAGGCGTTCGACGAGTTCCGCATGATCTACGACGCCCGGACCACCACGTTCAACCGAGTGCTCGGCGAACTCCGTCCCCGTGTCGACAGCGTGACCGTGGGTCAGTCGGGTGAGCTCACAGTGAGCTGGGAGCAGGCGTTCCGGCTCGAGGTGTTCCCCGACTGCTCGGGGCGGATCGAAGCCTGGCGGGTACTCGTCCGCGGGGGAGACCACCACGTCTTTCCTCCGGGCCTCGACTGATCACCCAGGGGGCCTGTTCCGCCCGGTGCCTGCCGGGCGGAACAGGCCGCCGTGCCACGTGCGGGAGGCACCACCCGTCGCTCACCGCGTACTGCACACCGTCTTCGGAGCCGCCCTGCTGCCGACACCCCGTACGTCCTGTGCGTCATGCGCGTCCTGCACCAGCTGCACGTCCTGGAGGAGGTCCGAAATGCCGGGGTCCTGGCCGGCGGCGGCCCGTGCCATGGTGAGCAGTACGGCCTCGTAGAAGGCGTCCCGTACGGCGGGTGCCATGACGTCCGAGGCGTCCAGGCAGCGGGGCCCTTCACGGAGCCGCCGTGCGATCTCGCCCTTGACCGCGTCGCCTTCCGGCTTCACCCGACGGTTCGCCGAGAAGACGCCCGCCTGCTCGACCCATTTCCGCTGGCCCTTCTTCGAAGCCAGCAGTTCGATCAGCTCCTGTGCCTCGGGACGGTCGCTGAACAGCGCCGCGAAGTCGCCGGTCACCTCGTGGGCCCGGACCCGGCCGCCGCTGTCGGGCAGGAGCGGAGCGGAGTCCATCAGGCGCGCGTGCTTCGCGTCGGATCCGTAGAAGGAGAGCGCGAAGGAACCCTGGTGCTCCAGGGCGCACTCACCCGAAGGGTTGTCGAACAGCAGACCATGGCCGCCCGGGTCACCGCGGTGGTCGGTCAGCAGGGCCCGCCCGGCCGCGCGCTCGTCCTGCCGCAGCAGACCGGCCCAGGCCTCCCAGGCGGTGCGCACCGCATCGCTTCGCCACCACTTCGTCCCGCCGGTGCCCAGCGCCCACTTCTCGTAGACCTCCGGGCCCTCCCGTTGCAGCACGAGGTCCTCGACCCAGTCGGTGCCGGGCCAGCCGGAGGTGCCGTCGTCCCCCATGCCGACGCACCACCTCTCCAGCGGGGCCGGTGAGGCGTCCGGCCTTCGGCCCTCGCGGTACCAGACGATGCTCTTCAGGTCCGCCTTGACCGGGACCCAGTACACGTGTCCGGGGGACGAGGCGGCCGCCATCCAGGGGGCGCCGTACTCCCGCGGGTCGTAGAGATCGTCCAGCGGCTCCAGGAGGCCCTGGTCGGCGTACTCGGCGAGTTCACCGAGGCCCGGCATGATCACGATGTCCGGGGGGTCCCCCGCCTGCACCTTGGAGAGCAGCACCTCCCGCTGGGCGGCGGTGCCCTGGTAGCGGAAGGGGATGCCGAAGCCCCGCAGCACGGTCTCGAACCGCTCCGCCTGCCCGGCCGTCCACGTCCCCAGGATGGTCACCGGCTCCTCGTCGTGCTGCGCCCAGACCACCACCATGCCGCCGGCCGCGATCAGCAGCATGACCACACCGAACACCAGTGTCCTGAACCGCCGGGTCACCGTCGCCTCCAGTAGTCGTGGTCGAGCCGCAGACCGAGTCCCAGCGCGGGCAGGACGACGGAGAGCAGGCCGCCGACGAGGGCGCCCCGGTACACCGACTCGGTCCACGTGCCGTCGGTCAGCCGCTGCCGGACCTGCTCCGACATCTCCGTGACGTGCTGCTGCGCCTCGGCCGGCGGGCCGCTTCGCCAGGACACCTCGGTGATCCGCCGCAACTCCCCGAGCGCCCCGTCGAGTTCCTCCTGGGTGGAGTACGCCGTCATCAGCGGGACCACCGCGAGCAGCACGGTGAGCAGGAGGGCCGCGAGCAGGTACGGGTTCCAGTCACGGCCGCAGCGGTCGCGCAGCACGAACAGCGCCGAGAGCAGGGTCAGCGCGGCCGCGGCCAGGGCGAGTTCGGCGGCCCACCACCCGGCGTGCTGCCAGTGCCCCATGGCGGCCGTGGCCTCGGCGTGCTCCAACTGGTCGCGCTGCAGGACCTTCAGACGCGGTGCGACGCCCACCGTGTCGCGGGTGAGCAGCGACTCGGCCTCCTGAAACCTCAGCTTCCGCATGAAGGGCTGGTCATGGTAGAGGGACGTGCCGAGCGCGAGCGAGTCGCTGTAGGTGGCGAGGAGGCCCTTGACCGTGCCGAGGTCCTGGTCGGTGCGGTCGGCGATCCGGGACAGGCCCTGGTCGGCGGCCGAGAGCTGGGACCGGTAGGCCTCGCCCGAGCCGGCGACGCCGATCAGGTTCAGCTCCACCAGTCGGTCGACCTCCTCGTCGGCCCGCAGCGCCGCGAGCCGGCTGGCGGCGAGCCCCTGTACCGCCGGTGCCTCGCGGGACGCCAGCGCCTCGGCGCTCCGCTGGGCCTGACGGCCGGAGAGGAACAGGGCGGTGGACGCCACGGCCGTGAGGACGAGCAGCACCACCAGGTGCAGCTCCAGCAGCCGCCGGGTCCGCCGGCCGCTCAGGCGCCGGCGCCAGAACGCGGCGGGGGAGTACCGGCGCCGGGAGGCGGCGCGTCCGGCCGTCACAGCAGCTTCTCCCCGCACGCGATGCAGTACCGGGCCCTGCCGCCCGCCGGGGTGCCGCAGCCGCGGCAGCGCGGGCCCGGCCGGACGGCGACGGGGTCGGCCGGCGGGCCGCCGGGACGGGACCCGGCGCGCAGGATCATCGGGCCGAGGGCGCCGGTGTCGACGCTGCGCAGCCGGATCTTCCCCTCGGCCGCGTCCTCGATGTGGGCGACCGCGCGGATCTCGTCCAGCACCCAGTCCTTGCCGAGCCGCACCGCCAGCCGGGCGGCCTCCCCCAGCAGCTCCTTCGCGGTGTCGCGCCGGCCTTCCCGCAGGGCGATGAGTCCTTGGCGCAACGCCTCGCGCATCCTGGCGGCCTCGTTGAGGGTGCGCACGCTGTCGGCGCCCGCCGGGGCGTGCGGCGTGGACTGCCCCGGAAGGTGCCAGCGGGCGGTGACCGGCGCGTGGACGTCGCCGATGGAGACCATGGCGAACTGCAGCTCCGTCTCCAGCGGGTCGCCGTCGGCGTCGGCGACCAGGGTGAGCAGGTAGTCGCGCCGGCCCTGCTCCCACTGGTACGTGGGGAAGCTCCAGCAGTGCGGCCGGCCGGGCCGGGGCAGCCCGCCGAGCTGGTGCGGCCGGGGCTCCTTCTCGCTGAGCGAGACCTGGCGCACGGAGGGCCGTACGGTCACCTCGACCGGCAGCCGGGGAGTGTGCACCCGGCGCAGCCGCTGGAGGGCGGCGATGATCGCGGGGCCGAGCCCGTCGTCCACGAACTCGGCCGTACCGTGCAGCCGTTCGGCGAGGGCCAGCAGGGGATCGGGGGACCAGTCCGTGCCCACGGCGAACACGTCACAGGTGAACTGCCCGGCACAGGCGTCCAGTTCCTCCTCCAGACGGCTGTCGGCGGCGACGGCGCTGCTGCCGTCGGTGATCAGCACCAGATGGCGTACGGACACCGGCCGGCCGGCGAGCAGGGAGCGCGCCGCGGCCACCCAGGCGGCGTACCCGGCGGGACGCGGCCCCTCCCGGTGCAGCGGGAGCGAACCCGCGACGAAGGCGGCCCGGCGTCTTTCGCCCCGGTCGGCGACGGCCCACTCGTCATCACCCCGCGGATAGCACCGGACCGGATCGGGGCCGCCGCCGAGCACGGCGAAGGAGATGCGGTCGGGCAGGGCGCGCAGCGCCGCCGGCAGGGCGTGCCGGACGGCCGCCCGGTGGGATTCGGCGACGTCCACCGCGATGATCACCGCGAGCTGGACCGCGGGCAGATCGGTGGGGGCGCCACCGGCGGCCACGTCGACCCGCAGATGGGCCTCGATCGTCGCGCCGCGGTGCGGGCGCGGATCGTCGCCGGGGTCGACGTGGAGTCGGATGCCCGGCTGCGGGGGCCGGGTGGGGCTGCTCATGTCGTACGTCACCGCTCCTTCCTTCACCTTCGTCGCCGGGTGCCACTGCGTTCCCGTCGTGCCGTGCGGTCAGAACACGGTCTGCGGCCGCACCGCGTGCATGAGGTCCACGAGGTGCTCGTGGGCGGCGGCCGGTTCCTGGTGGTGTGCCGCCAGCCGCCGGTAGTGCGACTCCAGCCGCTCGCGCAACGCGCGCTCCGGCGCGCTCAGCCGGCGCAGGGCGCGGGCGGTGAGCCGTCCGCCGCCGCTTCCCGGGGAGCCGGGACGGTCGCTGAGGCTGTGCACCGCGTCCAGTTTCCACTCGTGGAGTTCGGTGCTCAGGCGCAGCGCCTCGTCCTCGGACAGGCCCGGCTCCCCGTCGCCCGGACGCCGGCCCACCAGGCCGTGCAGTTCGGCCAGCGCCACGTCGACCTCGGCGGGCAGGGGCAGCGGATCGCCGTCCCCGGGCAGCCGGGCCGCACGGATGCGCAGGGCGGCGATCCGGGCGACGGTGTGGTCCAGCGTGCCCCGCCGGACCCGGCCGAGCACGTCGATGGCCGTCCGGCGGTCGCGTGCGCGGAGCGCGATCCTGGCCAGGCCGAGGGCGGCGCCGCCGTGCGCGGGGTTGCGGGCGAACACGGCCTCGTACAGTTCCTTGGCCGTGGGTCCGGCGGGGTCGTCGCCGAGCCGTTCCGCGCAGTGGGCGAGGGCCAGTTTGGGGGCGTACTCGCCGGGCAGTTCGAGGTGGACCCGCAGGAAGTGGTTCCGGGCCTCGGCGACCTGCCGGGGGTCGTCGTCGAGGTCGGCGCCGCGCAGCGCGAGCAGGGCGCGGTGCCACTCCAGCCGCCACCGGCGCACGGCGGACGGTCCGGGGACGGAGTCGGCGGTGTCGAGCTCCTCCTGGGCGCGCCGCAGGTCCTCGCGGGTGTTCCGGCCCAGCAGGACGCGCACGTTGTGCAGGCGGATCTCCACCGAGGGCGGCCTCTCGTCCTCCTGGTCGAGGAGCCGGTCCGGGTCGTAACCGCTGCTCACCTCGAACCGCGTGGCCTGCGGATCGCCCGGATAGGGCCTGGGCACCGGCAGGCAGGCGGCGATCTCGGCGGGTGTGGGCGTGCCGAGGTCGAGGACCGGTGCCACGGGCGGCTGGTACCGGTCGCGGCGGGGCCGGTCCAGCCAGTGCCCGATGTCCGGTACCGTGCCGAGCCGGGCGCCGGCCAGCCGGGTGGACGGCCGGAAGTGGTCGGAGGGCTCCGGCGGGTCGCTCTTGCCGCGCAGCGCGCGGATCTCCCGCAGGGCGCCGCGCAGTTGGCCGACCATCTCACGGGCGTCGGTGAAGCGGCGGCCCGGATCGGTCCGCACGGCACGGTCGACGACCCGCTGGAAGGAGGCGGCGCCGAGGCCGGGCACCTCGGTGACGGCCCAGCGGGAGAGCTCCCGCAGGGTGACGCCGACGGTGTGCAGGTCGTGGGCGACGGTGGGCGCGGCCGACACCGCCGTCTCGGGCGCCATGTAGTCGGGCGTGACGTGGGCGGGCGGCAGGCTCTGGCCCTGTTCGCGCATCCCGCCGAGGTCGATGACCTTGATGCCGTCCCGGTGGTGCACGACGTTGGAGGGCTTCATGTCCCCGTACACGAAGACCCGTTCGCCGTCGGCGTGCAGATGGACGAAGGCCTCGAGGATCTGGCAGCCGTACGCCGCGACGTGCTCGATGTCGAGGACGGACTCCCCGCGCCGGACCTCCTCGACGACCTTGGCGAGGGTGCCGTCACCGACGTCGTCCATGACGATGTAGCCGCCGGTGACCTGCCCGTCGTCGTCCCTGCGGGCGACGAAGTCGCGGATCTGGACGATGCGGGGGTGGCGGATGGCGACGAGGTTGCGGCGCTCGACGTCGGCGAGGCGGGCGCCGTCGTGCTCGTACCGGTTGAGCAGCCCCTTGACGGCGACGACGTCACCGAGGTGGGTGTCCTCGGCGAGGTAGACCCAGCCCTGGCCGCCGTGCGCGATGGGGCCCATGATCCGGTACTGGTCGCGCAGCAGGTCGCCCTCGGCGAGTTCGGGCCAGTACGAGTAGGGCTCGCCGCACGCCGGGCAGAAGCCCTCGATCGGCACCGGTCCTTCGGTGTAGGGCGGGGCGAAGGTGATGCCGCAGTCCGCGGACGAGCAGCTCATGCGGATGCGCAGCGGGGCCTCGGGACGGATGAGGCGTTCCCCGGCGGGGCGCGGCTCGCGCTCGGGGAGGGCGAGGAGGTCGCGGGGGCCGAGTGCGCGGGGGTCGGCGGGCAGTTCGGGCAGTCCGGGGCCGTTCGCCGCGCGGCCGCAGGTGGCGCAGTAGCCGGTGGGCAGCACGGTGCCGTCACAGGGGGCGCCGGTGAAGAGCCGGTGCGGGCAGGTCGTCATGGTCTCGCGGCCCTCCTTCCCCGCCCGGGCCGGCGGGCGGCGCGCCGCGTCACCGGTCCCCGCAGCGTCTCAGGTCGGCGCGCAGCGTCCTGATGAGGGCGCGCAACCGGGCGAGTTGCTGCTGCGGGTCCCGTACGTCGTCGAGCAGACGGCGCGTGGCCCGGTGCCGGTCGGCTGTCTCGGTCACGGAGCCGAGGGAGGCGCTGTCGACGATGTCGCGGCGTATCGCCCGGCTGAACTCCGCGCGTTGCAGGCGGTCGAGCAGCGTGTCCGCGTGGTGGAGGAGCGCGGGCCGCAGCAGGAGGTCGCGGGACGCGGCCCAGCCGGGCCCGCCCTCGTGCCGGAAGACGAGCAGCAGCCGGAAACCGAACACCCTCAACCTGGCCAGGATCTCGATGAGGGGGCCCGGCTGGGGCTCCTCGTCGAGACCGTCGACGAGGACCGTGACCGGCCGTAAGGGTGCCCGGTCGGCCGCCCGTTCGGGCCGCCGGGCCTTGGCGCCGCGCAGCCAGTCCCAGTACGCCAGGTACTCGCCGGGCGGGAAGGTCACCTGGTCCAGCGCGTGGTCGATGAGATCGGGCCGGCTGGCGCCACCGCGGTGGACGACGTGGGCGCGGTGCAGCAGATGGCGCAGGGAGCGGTCCTTGCCGCTGCCCGGGGGCACCACGGTGATCTTCACCGGGTCCTCGTCCGGGTCGTCGAACCACCGGGTCAACCGCTCCTCGAAGCCGTGGTCCCAGGCGTCCGGACTGCTCAACTCCTTTACCAACGGTGAGAGTTCGGCGATACGACTGATGGGGATCAGGTAGGAGAACGAGAGCCGGTTGTCCTCGGGCAGGGCCGCGCCCAGGTCTCCGCGCCAGCTGACGACGAGGCCCACCACCCGGGTGGGACGGCCCTCCTCGGGCCGGGTGCACACGGCGGCGCCGCTGAAGCCGGCGCGCACCACCTCCGACCGGGTGACGGCGTCGAGCTGCACCCGCTCACCGCTGGCACCGCCGATCCGCCCCCACAGGCTCATGCCGTCGTCGAAGCCCTCCGCGTAACCGGTCGCGTACACCTCCATACCGCCCCACAGCCGGGTGTCCAGCGGAGCGCGGCGCGCCTGCGGGCGGGGACTGTCCAGACGCAGCACGGCGACGTCCTCGCCGCCGGCGCCCGCCGCCAGCCAGCCGCCGGGCATGACCCGCGCGGCGACCGGTTCCAGCCCGCCGTTCTCGGCGAACTCCAGCCACATCACGGCGTCCGGCCGGCGCACCACGTGCGCGCAGGTCAGCGCCGTGTACTGGTCGACGAGCACGCCGGCGCCGCAGACGGGGCCGTGGGCGTCCTCGCGCCGCAGTCGGATTCTCCAGTCCGCACGCAGTTCCCCCATGCCGTCTCACACTAGGGCAAAGCACGGGGCGTCCCTAGACTTGTGAGCAGGGTGCATCGGTCAATCAGTCGAAAGCGGGGGTGTGTTGACATGACGAACGGGGAAACGATCGGTCTGGCGGAGGCCATCGGCACGGTGCGTGCCGAGCTGGCGCGGGCCCAGACCGAAGGCGCGCGGAGCGACTGGCGGTTCAACGTGGAGCAGGTCAGCCTGGAGTTCTCGGTGCAGTTCCACCGGGCCGGCGAGGGCGGGGCGGGCCTGCGCCTGGGCGTGGTCGAGGCACGGCTGGGCGGCTCGGTGAGCCACGACTCCACGCACCGCATCGAGGTCACCCTCAAGCCCCTGCCCGGCCCGAACGGCGTGCACCACGAGGTCGGCCGCGAGGACACCACCGCCCGAAACTGAGCCACTTCGCTCCGGAAGCTCTTCTGCCGCGCTGCTGTGACGGCGCGTCATCATTCCCGTGACCCGGACACGCCGTGCCCGACGCGCACGGGTCTACGCCGGGGCCTGTGGCCGGCCCGAGGACCGGCGACCGCCCCGCTCGGGACCACTTCTCCTGTCGTCGGCGCGGCTTCGCCGGGGCCGACGTTGCCGAGCGCGGTGCCTCGGCGTGGGTGTTCGTCAACGTGCCCGACCCGGTCCCCGTACAGCGGGGACCGGTAGAGGTGACCCGTGACCGTCCTGCCGTAGGGGACGTCGAGTCGGAAGCATGAGCGAAGCCCTCACAGGGACTCGGCTTCCAAGCTCGGTCCCTTCAGGGCCGAGTGGTTGACCAGCGCCTGGGGACCGTTTCCGAGGAGCTCACCGGCGTGACGTCCCCCGTGCGGTGAAGCGGTGACTCCGCGGCGCGGTGCCGGGCGGGCCGCACCCCGGAGTGGGGTGCGGCCGGGTGTGCGCCCTCGGTGTCAGCCGGCCGAGGATCCGGGGGTCGTCGGTCCTCGGCCAGGGACTGTGGTGTGCTCCGGGCTCCGGGCGGGGGCGGGTCGGGGTACGGGGGCCGCCGCACGCCCTCGTGAACGAGGCCTCGCTGATGTCGAGCGCGTAGAGGTCGGTTCCGTTCCGCATGACTGCACGTTCCAGCTCGTCCGACGCGGCCAGGTCCGGCCGCTGCCGCCCGTGGTGGGCGGGAGTGCACGGGAGGGGAGGTGGCCGGCCAGGTGTTTCCGCAGGTGAGCGGTGGACGTGGACGGTTTCTTCTGGCTCTCCGTGACCTCAGGGTGGCGGTCGGACGGGGCGGGGACGAGTGTGGCACTCCGTACGCTGCGTCAGCGTACGGACACGAAGAGTGGATGGTACGTCTGATGATCCGTCAGGCTGGAGGTGGACGCGGGCGGCGTGAGGAGCCGTCGTGGTGCGCGGTGCGGAGGAGAGGAAAGGGGCGGCGGATGGACGTGGTCGGGGTCGAGGGGGAGGCGGCCGGGAGCGCCGGTGCGCGGGTGGTTCCGGCGGGGGAGTGGGAGCGGGAGCCGCATCCGTCGGACAGCTTGCGGACGTTCGGGGCGTTCGTTCAGGCGCTCCGGGAACATGCGGGACTGAGCAGGGCGGACCTCGGTACGCGGGTGCGGTACTCGAAGCACACGGTCGAATCGGTGGAGTTGGGGCGCCGGATGCCGGACGAGGCCTTCGTGGAGCGGGCGGAGGAGGCGCTGGGCAACACGGGTGCGTTGCGGAAGGCGGCGCGGCATCTGACGCGAGGGGAGGCGGGGCTGGCGGCGTGGTTCCGGCAGTGGGCGAGGTTGGAGCGGGAGGCGGTGAGCCTGTGCACGTACGAGTGCCGGTTGGTTCCGGGGTTGTTGCAGTCGGAGGCGTATGCGCGGGCGGTGTTCGACAACAGCATCCCGCTGCTGACCGACGAGCAGACGGAGGCGCAGGTCACGGCTCGAATGGACCGGCAGGCGATGATGCGGGAGCGGCCGACCGTGCCGTTCGGCTTCATCGTGGAGGAGTCGGTTTTCCGGCGCGGGCTGGGCGGGGCGCAGGTCCAGGCGAACATGCTGGACCATGTGCTTGAGCTGACCGCGCCGCGCAACGTGACGCTTCAGGTGGTGCCGTTGGAGTTGGAGTTCCACGGGTGCCTGGACGGACCTGTGCGAATCCTGGAAACCCTGGAGGGGCGGCGGCTCGGGTACTCCGAAGGGCAGCAGAACGGACGGCTGATCTCCGACGCGAAAGAGATGAGTCTGCTCTGCCGACGCTATGACACACTGCGCTCGCAGGCCCTGAATCCCAAGGAATCCCGGGACCTGCTGGAGCGACTGCGAGGAGAGCGATGAACAGCGGTAGGTCGGAACTCGCCTGGTTCAAGTCCAGCTACAGCGGCACCCAGGGCGATGACTGCGTGGAGGTCGGGATCACCGAACAGACCGTCCACGTAAGGGACTCCAAGGACGTGACCCGCCCGGCCTTCGCCGTCGGCCGTGAAGGCTGGGGGCGGTTCGTGCGGTTCGTGCGGTTCGCGTCGGAGCGCTGAGTGGCGTGAGGGCGTGCCGTCCGCCGGAACAGCGGACGGCACGCCCTCACCATGTTCGGGAGCGCTCGGCCCCGTCCGTGAAGCCGTTGCCGCTCGTCGGCCTTCGGGACCGGCGGGGCGGGCCCACCTCGTACGGGAGGCGACCGAGGTTCGCCGCGAGGACGACGGGGAAGACCTCGGCGCCGGGTTACCGCCGGTTGATCCCGGGCAGGCGGACGCCGGCTTCGTCGAGCATCAGCAGGGTACGGGCTCGGGTCCGCTCCTTCATGTAGGGCCAGGAGGCCTCCACCAGACCGCTGTCGAGAAGGAGCTGATCCAGCACTTCGAAGTAGACGGCACCGCCGACGTGCTCCGTGGAGTGGTCCACGATGCGCTCCACGAAGTCCCAGCACCGGGTGAGCAGTTCCGTGTCCGGACTCTCGCTCCTCAACTGCGGCATCAGCACCGGCGTGGTGAAGCATCCGGCCAGCAGTTCGTACAGCATCACGGCCGCGTCCTCGGTCAGGACGGCCGCTTCCGCGGGCCGGTGGAACATCTCGGCGATGGGGCCGGCGGATTCGGGGATCATGCGCAGCAGCAGCGGGGGGATCTCCTCGAACGGGATCTCCTCGACCGGACCGTGCCCTGCGGGGGTGTCGCTCATGTTTTCCTCAGTAGGTGTGTCGGTCGTGCTCATGGGCCCGGGGCCCGTCGTGCGAGGTGCACGACGGGCCCCGTCCTCATCGTCCGGTACGGCGTGCCGGACCTGCCGTCAGGCGCAGCTCTCGGGAGGGCACACGCCTCCGCTCGTCTGCGGCGGCTCCAGGGCCTCGTGGAACCCGAACGGGTCCACGATGTCCTTGGTCATCTCCCATGCTCCCCCCTTCCAGCCGTGCTGGCGCACGTAGGAAGGAGCCTGGGCGGCCATCGCGACGCCGCCGACGACACCGAGGGCCTTGGGGAAACCGCGCAGCCGGGTGGGCTGGCTGACCGGTTGGGGGCCTTTGTACTTGACCGACTGGAACTCCGTGCCGGTGAGGTCCTTCACCGCGGGAGTCTTCGCCACGGTGTCGAAGTTCTTCTTGACGGACGCCTTCATACCGGCGTCGGCGTCCATGATCTTCTTGATGTTACCGGTGACGTCACGTGAGTTGAGCGCGTCCCACAGTTCCTTCGCCTCGGCCTTGGCGATCCTCAGATCACTGTCGGAGAGGAGATTGCCGAGACCCTTGCCTTCCTCCCTGGCCTTGCGGTCCTTGTCCAGCACACTGGAGAGGGCCGCCATCGTCGACCAGCCCTTCTGAACGTGCAACTGCTTCTTGCCCGGAAGTCGCTCCCCCGTGTTGAACTCATGGATGACGGCCGTCGACAGCTTGCCGTTCCCGAAGACCGCACCACGCTCCTTCTTCGGATAGATCTGCGCGAGCGCTCCCCGCAGACCGCTGTTCTGCACCGCGGGAGCTTTCGCGCGGCGCTGCATGAAGCCCGGGTTCTTGTTCGGAGCCTTGTTGAAGACGTAATTGATCACCTTCTTCAGCAGCTCGAGCATTTTCGGGAAACCGAAGAACTTCCCCTCCGGGCCGGCGTACACCAGCGGGTTGTTGTTGCCGTAGGTGTAGCCGTTCATCTGCTGCGGGTCGGCCAGATTCATGATCGGGTCGACGGAGAGGAAGCGGCCGGTCCGGGGGTCGTACTCGCGGGCGCCCAGGTGGGTGAGGCCGGTTTCCTCGGTCTCGTCGATGCCGCCGACGAACCCTGCCCAGGTCTTCACACGGGTGAAGTCCGCGACCCAGCACGGTTGAATCCAAGGCTTCAGCTCGGCCGACTCCTCGGTCGTGGTGCCCGGCCGGGTGCCGGCGTCGGTCCGGTCCTGCCGGACCCACATGCGCAGCGTCTCGGTCGTGCCGATCCCGAGCCTGGACGCGACCGCTTTCATCGCGGCCCACTCGGTGTCGTAGTCGGGCCGCGCCTCGGCGACCATCCGCACCGTACGGCGGCGCAGCTCAAGCGGGTAAGGGGGAGGACGTGCGAGGGCTCGATCCTCTCAAATGATCGAGTCCCTACCGAACCCGGAACGGTTCAGTGGTGCGATGCCAAGTAGGCGCAAGACGCCTAAACCGTCTCATTCAGGTCAAACCAGGCTTGACCGGCAAAAATCAAGCAACCACGTTCGGCTGGGAGACGGTTTCCGGGAACCGATGTTCTTCCCGAGGGTATCTTGAAGATCAACAAATGAGGGCCCGCAACAGCGTTGATGCAACGGGGAGTTGATGCGAAGTGGGATACACCGTTCCCGAAGGTGTCGACACGATGCTGGACGTGGTCGGGGTCGGTTGGCCCAATGTGGATGAGGACGCCTACCGGGACATGGCGGAATCACTGCGGGAATTCGCCGACAACGCGGAGACCGACGCTCATGACGGACGCCGATATATCCAGCGGCTGCTTTCCAGCGGCAATGCGGAGTCGCTCGATGCGCTGGACCGGCACTGGCAGAAGGTGCAGGGGAAGCACAAGGACCTGGCGAGCGCGGCGCGGCTCGTCGCCGGTGCTCTGGACCGGGTGGCGGACATCATCGTTGCACGGAAAATCGCTGCAGTCGGTGAACTCGCCGACTTGTGCGCCACGGTAGGTATCACGCTCGCCCTGGCCCCGGTCACCGCGGGCTTGACCACCCTGCTGGCCGCCGGCAAGATCGCGGCCACCCGTATCGCCTTCAAGCGCATTCTGAAGGAGATGGCCGAAGCGGCTGTCGCGGAGATCGTGGCGACGCTCACGGAACCTGCGGTCGCCGCCATCGAGAACATCGTCACGGACCTGGCCATCCAGACGGCTCTGAACGTCACCGGTGTCCAGGACGGTTACGACGCGGGCCGGACGGTGCAGACCGCCAAGGACGGGATGCAGCTCAATTCGACCGGCCGGGGTGCCGGTCCGGGAGGAGTCAAAGAACTCGGCATCGACTACGGCGCCCACGGAAGAGCCGGGCTCGATCTTGCCGACGTACAGGTCAATATGCGCACCAGGACCGGTGGTTCACTGGGAAAGGCGAAGGGGCACCATGGACGGGCCAAGGGCAAGGACTCCCTGACGGCCGTCCTGGACACCACCATCGACGGAGTGGTGAAAAAACTCGACAAGGCGCTCGATGACCTTGCGGAGCATGTGGGAACCAAACTGCCCAAAGCCATGGGCAAGAGCGCGAAGACCCATAAAGACACCGATCTCGATATCCGTGACCGCCTCAAACGGATCGATGCCGGTGACCGCAAGGACGGTGAAGGGCGCGGGCGCCGTGGCGGTCCGGACGGAGGAAGGCGCAACAACCCGTCCATGTCGCTGGCCGAGGCCAGGGAGAACCCGCGTGATCATGCAATTCCGCTGAAGAAGCGCCGGTGCGTGACTGACCCCGTTGACATCGCCAGTGGCGAGATGGTCCTGCCCCAGACGGATCTGGAACTGGCGGCGGTCCTCCCCCTGGTGCTGCGCCGCACACACCTGTCCGCCTACGCCTACGGCCGCTGCTTCGGGCCGAGCTGGGCCTCCACGTTGGACGAGCGCCTGGAGATGGTGGGCACCGGCGCCGCCTGGGCCCGTGAGGACGGCTCGGTGCTCGTCTATCCGCGGCTGCCGGTCGGGCAGGACGACGAGGTGCTGCCGTTGGAGGGCGAACGGCTCGCGCTGACGTTCGTCGAGCGCAGTGCTCTGGGAGACTTCACCTATGCGGTGACCGACAGGCATGCCGGTCACCTGACCCGTCGTTTCACCGGCAACCCGTACCAGGGGTCGGGTTTGTACTGGCTGACCGAGGTGGAGGACCGTAACGGCAATGCGCTGCGTATCAGCCGTGGCATTGACGGTCTTCCCGTCACCGTGGTCCATGACGGTGGTTACCGTGTGGCTGTCTCCACGGACGCCGGCCTCGGACGTGTCACGGCCCTGGCGCTCCACACGCCGGAGGGCCCGGTCGATGTGGCGTCCTTCACCTATGACGACACCGGCCGCCTCGAAGGTGTCACCAACTCGTCGGGCATACCGGTGCGGTTCGCCTACGACCACCAGCAGCGCATCACCTCCTGGACCGACCGCAACGGGTCGACGTACGAGTACGTGTACGACGAGGCGGGCCGAGTGGTACGTACCGTGGGGCCCGAGGGTTTCCTGTCGTCTTCCTTCAGCTACGAGACGTGCGAAGGCGACGACGGCGCCGGCGGACGCATCACCCGCTTCACCGACTCCACTGGGGCCACCACCGTCTTCCAGCTCAATGAGCGGCGCCAGGTCGTTGCCGAGACCGGTCCTCTGGGCGACACCACAGTCCAGAGCTGGGACCGCTACGACCGGCTCCTGAGCCGAACCGACGCGCAGGAGCGCACCACGCGATGGACCTGGGACGAACACGGCAACCTCACAGCCGTGCGCGAAGCCGACGGAAGTGTCACCAGCGCCGAATACGACCAGTGGGGCATGCCCCTCACCGTGACCGGACCCGACGGGGCGGTATGGCGACGGGAGTACGACGCGGCCGGCAACAACACGGCACTGATCGCACCGGACGGAACGATCACCCGCTACACGCATGACGAGCGCGGGGGCATCACCGCGATCAGCGATGAACTCGGGGCCACGGAAACCTTCGTAACCGACGCGGCAGGCCTGCCGATGGCCCGGACCGACCCTCTCGGGCACACCCACACCTTCACCCGTGACGCGTTCGGCCGCCCGACTTCGCTCACCGACCCGTTGGGTGCGACCACTCGCCTGGAGTGGAACACCGAAGGCCGCCTGACACGCCGCGTCGAGCCCGACGGCACCGAGCTGGCATGGACGTACGACGGCGAAGGCAACTGCCTCACCGAAACCGGTCCGAACGGCGGCACCACCCGTTATGAGTACACGCACTTCGCGCTGCTTGCGGCCCGAACCGAACCGGACGGCGCGCGTTACGAGTTCGCCTACGACACCGAGACGCGCCTGACCGAGGTGCGTAACCCGTCAGGGTTGACGTGGAGTTACGCGTACGACGCCGCGGGACGCGTGGTGCGCGAGACCGACTTCGACGGGCGGGTGCTCACCTACGCGTACGACGCGGCGGGCCGGTCGGTCTCCCGCACCAATCCGCTCGGCCAGACCGTCACCCACCACTTGGACGATCTGGGCCGTTTGGTGGCGAAGGACGTCGACGGGACCGTCACCACCTTCGCCTACGATCCGGCGGGCAGGCTTCTGCGGGCCCGCTCGCCGCACTCCGTGATGGAACTGGAGTGGGACGCGCAGGGACGCCTCGTCGCGGAGGCGGTCGACGGTCGCCGCCACCACTACACCTACGACGCCGCCGGCCGCCGTACCGGCCGCACCACCCCCCACGGCGTGCGGACGACCCAGAGGTACGACGCGGCCGGCAACCGCACGCTCATGGAAATCGCGGGACGCTCTCTGCGCTTCACCCATGATCCCTGCGGGCAGGAAACCACCCGCACCTTCGGCTCGCCCGACCGCTCCGTCACGCTGGCCACCGCATGGGACACCGTGGGGCGCGTCAGCGGACGCAGCCTC
Organism: Streptomyces sp. NPDC018964; assembly: GCF_044390325.1. Lineage (NCBI taxonomy): Bacteria > Bacillati > Actinomycetota > Actinomycetes > Kitasatosporales > Streptomycetaceae > Streptomyces > Streptomyces sp. NPDC018964. The sequence continues at coordinate 26,439 of NZ_JBIRYZ010000005.1, read as the reverse complement.
ATCACTCGGAGCAGGACACTGCGCTCACGGGTGTACACCTACCGCCCCGACCACCACCTGACGGCCGTCACCGACCAGCTCACCGGCGACGTCACCCATTTCGCTCTCGACCCCCACGGTCGCCCGACCGGCGTCGACGCGCACGGCTGGAGCGAACGCTACCGCTACGACGCCGCAGGCAACCAAACCCAGGCCACTTGGCCCGACCGCGCCCCGCACATCGACGCACGCGGTCCACGTACCTACGACGGCACACGACTGCGCTCCGCCGGAGCTCTGCACTACATCCACGACGACGCCGGACGCGTCGTCGAGCGTCGCCGCAAGCGTCTGTCCCGCAAGCCCGACATCTGGCGCTACACCTGGGACGCCGAAGACCGGTTGACCTCCTGCACGACGCCGGACGGCGTGCTGTGGACGTACACCTACGACGCCTTTGCCCGCCGCACCGCCAAGCGCAAGCACGCCGAGGACGGAACGGTCCTCGAGGAAACCGTGTTCGCCTGGGACGGGGGCCGTCTGTCGGAGCAGAGCGACACCGTTACGCGAACCACGCTGACCTGGGAGTACGACGGTGTACGGCCGGTGGCGCAGGCCGAGACCCACGAAGCCGGTGATGAGCCGGGGACCATCGACTCGCGCTTCTTCGCGATCGTCACCGATCTGATCGGCACCCCGACCGAACTCGTCGACGAGGACGGCGGCATCGCATGGCACAGCCGATCCCTCACATGGGGCACCACCGCGTGGAACCGCGATGCCCAGGCCTATACACCGCTGCGTTTTCCAGGCCAGTACGCCGACCCCGAAACCGGCCTCCACTACAACCACTTCCGCTACTACGACCCCGAACCGGGTCGTTACGTCACACCGGACCCCCTGGGTCTGGCACCCGCACCCGATCCCGCGGGGTACGTGGACAACCCGGCGACCATGTCGGACCCCATGGGGCTCGCGCCGTGCATGCAGGCGATGGAGGACATGGCGACGCAGATCAACAACCTCAAGCCCGAGGGCCGGGCCCGCAACAGCCAGGTCGTCGCTCTCATCCATGCCCAGACGCCCCACGGCCCGGTCACCTTCGTGGCGGGGACGAGCAAGAGCAAACTCGACAGCGCGCAGGTCGAGTTGGCTCGGTCCATGGGGTTGATCCCCATCCCCGACGACGCGTACATGAAGGTGCCCAGGGGCGCCAAGGGCGGCCACGCCGAACAGAACATCCTCGCCTATCTCAGCCGCCTGAACGAAGGGAAGACCCAGCCGACGTGGCTGCCCACCCACGGCGCCGCCTCCAACAGCGTGTGCACGGAATTCTGCTCCCCACTGATCAGGGGAAGCAACGGCGCCATGTACGGTCAGGTCCATCCAGGGACACAAGGTACCCAGCAGAAGCAGTTCTATTGGCCTGCACGCCACTCCCCGAGGTAGACAACTCCCATGACTCACCCACGCACTGTCGTCGAGCTGCTCGCCGAAGAAGAGCTGCCGGGTTTTGGTGGCCGGTCCACCCGCCGCGACGCCTTCCTGGTGCGTGACGCAGCCTGCTGGCTGCTCGCCCGGAACGGGGACGAGACCGTCGTGGGCCCGGTGGCCGCGGACCGCACCCGCGTCTTCGCCGAGCAACGGCGCTGGCCCTGCCCGGACCCCGGATTCACGTCACCGCTGCCGGACGGCGGCCTGGCCGTGGTCGGCAACGGCCTGCTCACCGTGTACGGCGCGGACACGCGCAGGCGCTGGACCGTGGAGTTCGAGCCCTGGCACGACGAAGGAAACGCCGGCCCGGCCTGCGTCGCCGACGCGTCGGGCAGCCGGCTTCTGGTCACTCTGCCGGGCCCTGATGCCGGGAACGGCACCTACGCCGGTGACCTGTGCGTCGCCCTCGACATGACCGACGGGCGGCACATCGCGCGGACGGTGCTGCCCTCCGCCACCGCGGGCTACGTCTTCCAGCAGTCCCTCACCGACCCCGCGGAGATCTTCCTCGACGCGCTGCAGGGCGACACCTTCCACTCGCTGCGGGTCGATCTGACGGACGACACCCTGCAGACGCAGAGCGTCGGCGCGGACAACGAGCCGTTCGCCGGAGTGAGTCTGAACGGGGCGGTCCTCAAACTGGACGTCGGAGGGGAATGGCTCAGCCGCTGCGAAGCCGGCCAGGAGGACATCGTCGCCGAAGCCGAGGACGTACTCCCCGAGGGCCTGCGATTCGTGGGCTACCGTCCCGGCTTCCTGGACGACGGCCGGATCGTGGCCGCCGTCGCCGAGGACCAGGACTCGGCGGACAACCGGCACCTGCTTCTGGACGGCCGCACCCTGCAGCCGGTCGCCGAACTCGACTACCCGGGGATCACCTGCCCCGACCCGCTCGCTCTCGGAGACGGCACCTGGCTGACGGCGCAGGGCGACACACTGCGCCGGTGGCGGCTGCGGGAGTGAGGAACCCCTCCTCGCACGCACCGCCGGCCCCAGCGGAACGTCCTGAGGAACGTACCGACGGTACACATGGTGCAAAACGGCTCCGCTCCCGGCATTCCGGGAGCGGAGCCGTTCGTCGCACGGATGATCCCGCGGGCGGCGAGGGTGCGGCCTTCGCGGTGGAGTAAGAGCCCCAGGACCTGGACGGTCGGCTCGTCCGGCCGAGCGCTGGGTACGGTCCGTCTTCGCGGACAGCGCGGAAACAGCCCGAATGCTGCGGGTGCCCTCGTCCCCGCGGGCCGGAAGAGGGCGGCGGCCTCCGTCGTTCAGATGTCCCGGAAGGGACCAGCGGGCGTCTTGACCTGTCGTGACAGGTGCGTGATGACCGCTGAGCCGCGCGAATGGACTCTCGGTTGTTTCACGCCCGGGCCAGTCGACGGGGCCGGAAGTCCCGGAGAAGTCCCAGAGGACTCCCACGGCTGACGGGCGTCCTTTCGACATCCGCACCAGCGGCGCCGCCGTGTCGCCCCCGGAGAACCGCACGTCCACCGTCACGGCCTTGGGCGTGACCGTTCCCTCGTCCGTCGCCACCAGGTCGGTGTCCACCCGCTTCCAGCCGTCCTGGCCACGGGCCCGGACCGGACGCGGATACTCGCGCGCCTCCAGACGCCCCTTCGGTGTGGCGAACACCTCGTGGAACCCCCGCGCCGGGCGGAGACTTCCACCGGCTCACCGATGCGCTCGGCCTCGGCCGGCGCGTCCGACTCCGACACGCCACCCGCGGCCGTGGGTGCTTCCGCGATCACCGGCGACCTCGGGCACGTTCGACGGAGAGTGACCGGTGGGGCAAGGGAGCGCCGCCGCCTCCGTCGCCTCGTTCCGGATGCCCCGGACCGGGGAGCGGGGCCCGGCGAGCCGGTACGCCGTCTCCGGCGGCGGGAGGTCCGGCCTCCGGTCCGCCGGACCGGAGGCGGACGCGGATGGCGTGCGGGGCGGCCGCGGACCGGGGACGTACTCGCCGGAGGTGCGCTCAAGCGGCGGACGGAGCGGTGGCGTACCGTCCCGAGATCACCGCAATATGTGTCATGGAGGACGTAATCCCCCAGTCATGGACGATCTCATCAAGGGGGCGTGCGTGCGTCGAGGCCGCGCCCGCGCACGCGCCCGCCGGGGCGGGTCCGGCGTACCGCCGGCGCGCTCAAGGGCGCCTTAAGAACGACCGCGCAGGCTCGGGCCGTCCACCGGCAGTGGTGGTGGGACTGCCCGGACGCCGGCTGCCTGCGATTCAGTGATGGGAGACACCATGGCCACGGTTGCGAACACCGCCGTGGGCGAGCGGACCGGACCGCTGGAGCGGCTGCGCGCCCTCCACGCCGAAGGGCGTCTCGCCGGGGCGTACCCCGAGATACCCGGCCTGCTGGCCGAACTGGCCGCCACGGCGGAGCCCGCCGGGCCGCCCGCACCGGACCTGGTGCGGGCCGGACAACTGCTCTCCCGGCTCGACCCGCGGGAGGTGCTGCGCGAACACCCCGGCACCGACACGCTCACCGTCGCGGTCACCGGCCACTCCACCCTCAACGCGCTCACCGCCCCGCTGACCGCGGAACTCGCCCGGCACGGCATGCTGCTGGAGCTGCGCACCGGCGACTACGACGCCTGGTTCCGCGACCTCCAGGACACCGGCAGCGACCTGTACACCTCCGGCGCCGACGTGGCGCTGTGCGTGCTGGACGCCGACGTGGTCTTCGACGAACTCCCGCACCCCTGGCTGGTGGAGGACGTGGAGCGGGTCGCCGCGGCGAAGCTGGCCCTGATCGGCTCGCTCGCCGAGCGCTACCTCGCCCACGGCACCGGCACCCTCGTGCTCAACACCCTGCCGCTGCTGCGCACCCATGTCCGCCGCCTCGTCGACGCCCGCTCGCGGGCCCGGCTCGGCGTGCTCTGGCGGGAGTTCAACGCCGGGCTGCTGCGGCTGGCCGCCGTCCACGACCGGGTCCACGTCGTCGACCTCGACCCGCTGGCCGCCTCCTGCGGCCCGGTCAACGAGCCGAGGCTCGCCGTCTACGCCAAGGCGCGGCTCGGCGAGGAACTGCTCGCCTGCTACGCCCGCGAGATCGGCCACCTGGTCCGGGCGCTGCGCGGACGCACCAAGAAGGTGCTCGTCGTCGACCTGGACAACACCCTGTGGGACGGCATCCTCGGCGACGACGGCCCGGACGGCATCGCCGCCGCCACCACCTACCGGGGCGAGGCGTTCGGCCGGTTCCAGAAGGCGGTCGGCCAGCTCGGCGCCCAGGGCGTACTGCTCGCGGTGTGCAGCAAGAACGACCGCGAGCCCGTGCTGGAGGTGCTGCGCGACCACCCCGACATGGTGCTGCGCGAGTCCGACTTCGTACGGATCGCCGCCAACTGGGAGCCCAAGGACGGCAATCTGCTGGACATCGCCCGGCGGCTCAACCTCGGCGTGGACAGCTTCGTCTTCGCCGACGACTCGCCCTTCGAGTGCGGTCTGGTCGCCCGGAGCCTGCCGGGCGTGGCCGTGGTCCGCCTCGACGAGGAGCCCGCCCTGCACGTCGAGCGGCTGCTCGCCGACGGCTGGTTCGACGTCGCGGAGCTCACCGCCGAGGACCGCTCCCGCGCGGAGCAGTACCGCACCGAGGCGGCCCGCGAGGACCTGCGGGAGAGCGCGGGCTCCATGGAGGAGTACCTCGCGGAACTCGGGGTCGAGGTCACCCTGTCGCCGGTCGCGGAGCACGAGACGGCCCGGGCCTCCCAGATCTCCCTGCGGACCAACCAGTTCAACCTGACCACCGAGCGGCTCCAGCAGGCGGAGATACGGGCCCGGCGGGACGCGCCCGGCCAACTGGTGCTGGCGATCCGCTCCCGGGACCGGTTCGGCGACAACGGACTCGTCGGGCTGGTCCTGGTCGACGCCACCGCGGAGGCGGACGGCGGCTGGCACATCGACAACATGGTGCTGAGCTGCCGGGTCTTCGCCCGCGGCATCGAACAGTCCTGCCTGGCGGCCGTGTTGCGCGAGGCCCGCGACCGGGGCGCCACGGCCGTGTACGCCCGCTACCGTCCCACCGCCAAGAACCACAAGGTGCGCGGCCTGTACCCGTCCGTGGGCTTCACGGAGACCGGCGAGGACGCGCAGGGCACCGTGACCTTCCGCCACGACCTGACGGACGACCGCCTGCCCGTGCCGCCGGCGCACGTGCGCCTGACGGCGGACCTCGGCGCGCGGCCGACGGCCTGAGGCGGCGGACGGAGTGACGGCGCACAAGGGCAGGGGACGGTCCCTGCGACGGGCGGTACGGCGGTCCGCACGGGCGGTCACCCGGTTCCTGGTGGACGGATTCGGCGCGCTCGCCGGCATCTTCGGCATGGTGCCGCCGCACGCCGTCGACACGGCACAGCAGTGGTGGCACGGGAGGCTCGGCACCGGCGCCCCGCCGCCGGGCGGCCTCCGGCTGCCGCTCGACGAGCCGCCGCCCGCCCACCCGGAGCGGCTCGCCGCGGGGGTGCCGCTCACCCCGCACGAGGAGGAGCTGTGGGCGCAACTGCACCCGTCCCGGGGCCGCAAGAGGAGCTTTAGGGGCGGATCCGACGATCGGTACGGCACATGACGATCAGCACGGCACATGACGGCCGGCGTGCGGCCGGCACCTAAGACAGTCGGTTCAACCGGTTTCAACGCGATACGGGTCGCTTCTAGCGAGGGGAAAGACGGTGGCGGAATTCGGTTCATTCGCGGAGCTCGTGCTGACGCGGTCGGACGAACGGGGTGACGCGGACGCGTTCGTGTTCCTCGCGGACGGAGTACGGGGCAAGGAGCCGGAGCGGCTGCCGTACCGGGGTCTGGACCGCGCCGCCAAGGACGTGGCGTCCTGGCTCCAGGAGAGGGGCCTGGCGGGGCGTCAGGTCCTGCTGCTCTACCCGTCCGGACTGGACTTCATCAAGGCTTTCGTGGGCTGCCTGTACGCGGGAGCCGTCGCGGTGCCCGCCCCGCTGCCCACCGAGCAGGGCCAGCACTTCCAGCGGGTCTCCGGGATCGTCCGCGACGCCCGCGTCGGCGCGGTGCTCACCCTCACCGAGCACGCCCCCGAGGTGGAGGCGTGGCTCGCCGCCGAGGGCTTCTCCGACGTGCTCTGCCTCGCCACGGACGGCGGGCCGGTGGGCGACGCGGACGCCTGGCGCGATCCGCGGCTCGGCCCGGAGCACCTGGCGTTCCTCCAGTACACCTCCGGTTCCACCAGCGCGCCCAAGGGCGTCATGGTCTCGCACGGCAACCTGCTCGCCAACGAGGCCGCCATCGCCCGCGCCACCGGCAGCACACCCGACACGGTGATCGGCGGCTGGCTGCCCTTCTACCACGACATGGGGCTGATCGGGCACGTGCTCCAGCCCCTGTGGCAGGGCACCGTCGGCGTGCTGATGTCCCCGGTCTCCTTCCTGCGCAAGCCGGTCCGCTGGCTGGAGATGGTCAGCGAGTACGGCGTCCACGCCAGCGGCGGCCCCAACTTCGCGTACGACCTGTGCGTGCGCCGGGTCACCGACGCGCAGTTGGAGGGGATCGACCTGTCGACGTGGCGGACCGCCTGCAACGGCGCCGAGCCGGTGCGCGCCGAGACCCTGAAGGCGTTCACCGAGCGCTTCGGACCGTACGGCTTCCGGGCGGACACCATGTTCCCCTGCTACGGCATGGCCGAGACCACCCTGCTGGTGACCGGCACCCCCAAGGGGCGCGGGGCGCTGCTGCGCGAGGTGGACGCCTCCGGGCTGGAACGCGGGACCGTGGAGGGCCCCTACCTGGGTGCCGCCCGACGGACCCTGGTCAGCAGCGGCGTCGCGCGGGCCGAGGACTTCGAGGTGCGGATCGTCGACCCCGACACCCTCGTGGAACGGCCCGAGGGCCGGGTCGGGGAGATCTGGGTGCGCGGCGCCAGCGTGGCCTCCGGCTACTGGGAGCGGCCCGAGGTGAACGCGGAGGTCTTCGGCGCCCGCATCGCGGGCCAGGAGGATCTGGGCCCCTGGCTGCGCACCGGCGACATGGGCGTCCTCGGCGGCGGTGAGCTCTTCGTGACCGGCCGGCTCAAGGAGATGGTCCTGATCAACGGCCGCAACATCTACCCGTACGACGTGGAGAACGCCGTACGCGCCCTGGACCCCGCCCTCGGCACCGGGGCCGTGTTCGCCGTCGACGCCGGCGACCAGGAGCACCTGGTGGTGATCCACGAGATCCGGGAGAGCGCGGCGCAGGCGGACTCGAAGACCGTCGCCACCCGCATCCAGCGCCTTGTGGGCCTGGAGTTCGCCGTCCCGGCCGGCAACGTCCTGCTGGTGCGGCCCGGCACCGTCCGCCGGACCACCAGCGGCAAGATCCAGCGGACCCTGATGCGCAAGCTGTTCCTCGACGGCGCCGTCACCGCGCTGCACTCCGTGCTGGACCCGGACGTGCGGGCGCTCCTCGACGCCGCCACCGAGCCGGCCCTGGTCCCGGTGGGCTGACATGGACCACCCTCCCTACCGCGTCGCGCAGGAACTGGAACTGCTCCTCGGGGACCCCGAGGACCCCGCCACCGTCTTCTCCCACGCCCGCAGCCTGGAACTGGACGAGCGGGAGGAGTTCCCGGCCGACATCTGCCGGGAACTGGCGGACTGGGGACTCCAGGACTTCTACGTCCCCGTCGAGTACGGCGGCCGGCTCACCGACTACGAGACCGTCATGCAGGTCATGCGGGTCGTGGCCCGCCGTGATCTGACCGTCGCCATCGGACACGGCAAGACCTATCTGGGCGCGGTGTGCGTCTGGGTCTCCGGCAGCGCCGAACAGGCCCGGGTCCTCGCCGCGGACATCCGGGCCGGGCTGCCGGTCTCGCTGGCCCTCACCGAACGCGCCCACGGCAGCGACCTGCTCGCCGGGGACGTGCTGGGCGAGCCCGACGACCGCGGCGGCTGGCACGTCACCGGAGAGAAGTGGCTGATCAACAACGCCACCCGGGGCAGTCTGCTCTCCGTGCTCACCCGCACCGACCCGGACGGGGGGCCCCGCGGCTTCACCGTGCTGCTGGTCGACAAACGACGGCTGCGGGAGGGCGACGACTACCACTGCCTGGACAAGATCCCCACCCACGGCATCCGGGGCGCCGACATCAGCGGCATCGCCCTCGCCGCGGCACCGGTGCCCGCCGAGGCGGCGGTCGGTCCGGTGGGCGGCGGCGTCGAGACCGTGCTCAAGGCGCTCCAGCTCACCCGCACCATGTGCGCCTCGCTGTCCCTGGGCGCGGCCGACCACGCCCTGCGGATCGCCCTGGACTTCGCCGAGACGCGCGAGCTGTACGGGCGGCGCCTGGTGGAACTGCCGCAGGCGCGGCACGTCCTCGCCTGCGCGGCGGCCGACGTGCTCGCCGGGGAGGCGCTCGCCACCGTCGCCGCCCGGTCCGTGCACACCGCCACCGGTGAACTGAGCGTGGCCGCCGCCGTCACCAAGTACCTGGTGCCCACCGGCACCGAGGGCGTCATCGGCGAGCTGACCCGGCTGCTCGGGGCGCGGGCCTTCCTCAAGGACGTACACGCCCGGGGGATGTTCCAGAAGGTCGACCGGGACCACCGCATCGTCGGCCTCTTCGACGGCAACACCCTGGTCAACCTCAACTCCCTGGTCAACCAGTTCCGTTCGCTGGTCCGCGGCTGGCGGCGCGGCGGCGGCGACACGGCCGGAGCGGTCCACGCCTTCGACCTGTCCGCGCCGCTGCCCCCGCTGGACCCGGCACGGCTGTCCCTGGTGGCCCGGCACGGCAGCGGCATCATGGCCACACTGCCCGACTCGGTGGCCGCGCTGCGCGCCGAGGCCGGGGGACGGCCGGAGCTGAAGAACGCGCTCGCCTCGGCGGAGCGGCTGCTGGCCGTGACCGACCGGGTGCACGAGGAGATGGACGCGTACCGGACGGTGGTCACCGACGTCCCGCCCGCCGCCTTCGACGCCGCCCGGCGCTACAGCCTCTGCCTGGCCGGGGCCGCCTGCCTCGGCCTGTGGACGCACAACCACCGCGCGGCGGCCGGGGGCCGCACCGGGGCGCTGTGGGGCGACGGACTGTGGCTGTGGCCCGTTCTGGACCGGCTGCTGGTACGCCTGGGCGACCCGGACGCCGGCAAGCCCGACGCCTACCCCCCGCTCCTGGACCGCCTGAGGTCCACCCGGACCACGGGCGACCTCTTCTCCCTCCTCCCCCTCCACCTGCCCACGACGGCCACCGGAGGTCCGGCGGGGACGGGGGCTGCTTCCGCACGGCTCGCTTCCGCGCCGGCGGACACGGCCGACGGCACCGCCGGCCGGGATGCCGTCCCGGCCGCGGACCCGCGTCCCGCCGGCGCCCCGGCACCCGCCGGCGCCCTGGCACCCGCCGGCGCCGGCCACGGCGGGCGGGGCGACGCGCCGGGGGAGACGGGGGCCGGGGCCGGCGGTGACGCCGGTGACCGGTACCCCGGAGGCCGGGGACGACAAGCCGGCCCGCAGGGCACAGGCGCCGATGTACACGCACACACCCACGAGGGGACGTCATGCTGAGGGATTCCGCCGTCCGAGGGCCGCGCGGCACGGCGGCCCCGGCCGACCGCACCGCCGGTCCGGCCGGGCACGCGGCGCAGGAGAGCGCCGTCCGGACCAGGATCGCCGACCTGGAGAAACGCTTCGGGGACCCGAACGACCCCGCCAACCCGCTCGGCACCGCCGGCCTGCTCGCCGCCGACGAGGCCGGCGAACTGCCCGCCGCCGGGGAACGGCTGCTCGACGACTTCGGCCTCAACGCCGAGTTCGTGCCCACCGACCTCGGCGGGCGGCTGGACCGGCTCGACACGCTCGTCCGGGTGATGCGCCAGGTGTTCCGGCGCGACGTCGCCCTCGGCCTCGGCTACGGCATCACCTCCTTCATGGCCGCCGTCAACGTGTGGACGGCCGGCCGCGACGAGCAGCGGCGCCGACTGGCCGACCTGCTGCTGGACGGCTCCAAGATCTCCGTCGCCTACCACGAACTGCCGCACGGCAACGACTTCGTGCGCAACGAGTTCCGCGCCGACCCGGTGCCCGGCGGCTACCGCCTCAACGGCCGCAAGGAGGTCATCAACAACGCGGACCGGGCCGCCGCCTTCGCCCTGTTCAGCCGTACCGACGACGGCCCCGGCAGCCGCAGCCACTCGGTGCTGCTCGCCGAACGCGACCAGCTCGACCGGGAACGCTTCGAGGTCCTGCCCCGCTACACCGCCGTCGGCGTCCGCGGCTGCCGGCTGACCGGCCTGGACTTCACCGACTGCCCGGTCTCCGACAGCGCCCTGGTCGGCGCGCGCGGCCAGGGCGTGGAACTCGCCCTGCGGTCCTTCCAGATCACCCGCAGCGCCGTCCCCAGCATGGCGGTCGGGGCCCTCGACACCAGCCTGCGCACCGTGGTGCGGTTCGCCGTTGGACGTCAGCTGTACCGGCGGTCGGTGATGGAGATCCCGCACGCCGCCGCCACGCTCGGCGGCGCCTTCCTCGACCTGCTGATCTGCGACAGCATGGCGACGGTGGCCACCCGCGCGGTGCACCTGCTGCCCGACGAGACCAGCGTGTACGCCGCCGCGGTGAAGTACCTGGTGCCCAAGATGCTCACCGACACCATGTACGACCTGTCCATCGTGCTCGGAGCGCGGTTCTACGTCCGCGAGGGCGAGTTCGGCCTGTTCCAGAAGCACGTCCGCGACCTGCCCGTGCTCAGCCTCGGCCACGCCGGCTCCGCGGCCTGCCAGGCCACCATCATCCCGCAGCTGTCCCGGCTGGCCCGGCGCGCCTGGTTCGCCGGCGACGAGGCCCCGCCGAGCCTGTTCCGCCCCCAGGAGGCACTGTCCGGCATCCCCTTCCAGGACCTCGCCCTGGCCAGCGGCCGGGACAGCCTCAGCGCCTCGCTGGTCGCCGCCGTCGACGACCTGCCCAGCGGCTCCCCCGAGGAGCTCGCCGTGCAGGCGCTCGTGATGCGGATGCTGGACCAGCTGCGCCAGCTCCAGGAGGACAGCCTGAACCTGTCCCCCCAAGACCGCACCGCCCTTGCCAGCCCCGCCAGCTTCGCCCTCGCCGACCGGTACGCGGTGTTCCTCGCCGCGGCCTCCGTCCTGGGTGTCTGGCGCGGCGCGCGCGACGGCGACGACCCGTTCCTGGCCGACCCGGCCTGGGTGGCCGCGGCCCTGCACCGGCTGGCGCGTCGGCTCGGGCAGCGCCCCGCCGACCTGCCGCCCGCGTGCGAAGGCCGGGTGCACGAGGAAGTGCTCCGCCGCTTCCACGAACGCCGCAGCTACGACCTCTACGACACCCCGCTGGCCGGCTGACCGCCGGCCGGATCCGACGCGTCTTCACCCGAGGAGTTCCACCATGTCCGTTCCCGCGACCGACCGCACACGCGCCGAGCACACCGTCGAGTCGATGAGCAGCTGGCTCGCCGACCGGATCGCCCTCTACCTCAAGCGGACGCCGTCGGAGATCGTGCCCACCGTCCCGCTGGCCGAGTACGGGCTGGACTCCGTGGCCGCGCTGAGCCTGTGCGGCGACATCGAGGAGGACTTCGACCTCGTCCTCGAGCCCACCGTGGCCTGGGACTACCCCACCATCGAGGCCCTGGCCGGCCACATCGTGGAGGAGTTCGAGGCCCTGGAGGGCGGGAACCGATGAGGCCTGTCGCCATCGTCGGCATCGACTGCCGGTTCCCGGGGGCGCCGGACGCCGACGCCTACTGGGACATGCTGATGCGCTCCGGTGACGGCGTGCGGAAGGTGCCGGCCGGCCGCTGGGCGGCCGGCGACTTCCACTCGCCCACCGGGGCGGAGGGGCACTCCAACACCACCGAGGGCGGCTTCATCAGCGACCCGGACGTCTTCGACAACGAGTTCTTCACCGTCTCCCCCCGGGAGGCGGCGGCGATGGACCCGCAGCAGCGGCTGCTGCTCCAGTGCGCCTGGCGGGCCGTCGAGGACGCGGGCGTCGCCCCGCAGCGGCTCGCGGGCACCCCCACCGGGGTCTTCGTCGGCGTCATGGGCAACGAATGGGCCCACCTGCACATGACCGACTACGCCCGGGTCACCGCCCAGCTCGGCTCCGGCAACGGCTACTGCATGACCGCCAACCGGATCTCCTACCACCTCGACCTCAAGGGCCCCAGCCTGGCCGTGGACACCGCCTGCTCGTCCTCGCTGGTCGCCGTCCACCTCGCCTGCAACGCCCTGCTGTCGGGGGAGTGCGACACCGCCATCGCGGCGGGCGTGAACGTGGCGCTCACCCCCGCGCTCGGCATCTTCTACACCCAGGCCGGACTGTCCGCCCCCGACGGCCGCTGCAAGCCCTTCAGCGCCGACGCCGACGGCATCGGCCGCGGCGAGGGCGTCGGCGCCGTGGTGCTGCGCCGGCTGGAGGACGCCGTCGCCGACGGCCAGCCGGTGTACGCGGTGATCCGCGGCACCGCCGTCAACCAGGACGGCCGCAGCAACGGCATCACCGCGCCCAACCGCTGGTCGCAGGAGGAGGTGCTGGGCGCCGCCTACCGCCGGGCCGGGGTCGAACCGTCCGAGGTCACCTTCACCGAGGCCCACGGCACCGGCACCGTCCTCGGCGACATGATCGAGGCCAAGGCGCTCGGCCGGCTGCACTCCGGCCGCTCCGGGCGCCCCATGGCGATCGGCTCCGTCAAGGGCAACATCGGGCACACCGAGGGCGCGGCCGGCATCGCCGGCCTCATCAAGGTCGCCCTGTCCCTGCACCACCGGGTGGTCCCCGCCAGCCGCTTCGCGGCCAAGGAGAACCCCGCCCTGAAACTGTCCCAGCAGGGCCTCAGGCTCCTCAAGGCCCCGCTGCGCCTGCGCTCCGGGCCGGCCATCGGCGGCCTGAGCAGCTTCGGCATGGGCGGCACCAACGCCCACGCGGTCCTGGAGTCCGCGCCCCCGCACGCCGCCCGCCCCGAACCGGCGGGCACCGGCGAGGGCAGCGGCCGTACCGGCCTGGGCACCGGGGTGTTCACCCTGACCGCGCCCTCGCCGGCCGCGCTGCGCCGCAACCTGCTCGTCCAGGCCGACGCCGTGCAGCGCCGCCGGGTACCGGCAGGACCGCTGAGCTGGAGCAGCAACCGGTCCAAGACCGGCCACCGCTACCGTTTCGCGGTGCCCGCCCGGGACACCGGCGAACTGGCCGCGGTACTGCGCGAGGCCGCGACCGACGACGACGTCCTCGCCCGGCTGTCCGGCAGCCCCTCGGGCAAGCCGCTGGTGGCGCTGCTGTTCACCGGGCAGGGCTCGCAGTACCCGGCGATGACCGCCCGCCTCTACGAGGAGTCGCCGCTGTACCGGCGGTTCCTGGACGAGGCGGACGCGGCCCTCGCCCCGCACACCCGCGGCTCGGTGCGCGACCTGCTGCTGGCCGCCGACCCGGCGGTGCACCGCACCGGCTGGGCGCAGCCCGCCCTGTTCGCCGTCGAGTACGCCCTGGCGGCGAGCCTGGCCGAACTCGGCGTGCGCCCGGCGCTCATGCTGGGCCACAGCGTCGGCGAGTACGCGGCGGCCGTGCTGGCGGAGGTCTTCCCGCTGGAGCACGCGGCCCGGCTGATCGCCGCCCGGGGCGCCCTGATGGAGGCGCTGCCCGAGGGCGGCGGGATGCTCGCCGTACGGGCGCCGCTCGCGGAGGTGGCCGAACTCGCCGACGCCGAGCCGCTGGTCGGCGTCGGCGCGGTGAACGGGCCCCGGGCCACCGTGCTCTCCGGTGACACGGCCGCGCTGGGCCGGATCGAGGACGAGCTCGGCCGGCGCGGGGTGCGGACCAGGCGGCTGGAGGTCTCGCACGCCTTCCACTCGCCGCTGATGGAACCCGTCCTGGACCGGTTCGCCGCCGTCGCGGACGAGATCGGCGGCGGCGTCCCCAAGCTGCCCGTGTACTCGACGCTGCGCGGACGGCTGCTGGAGGCCGAACCGATGGACGCCAAGTACTGGGTCGAGCACATCGGCGCCCCGGTGCTGTTCGGCGACGCCGTGACACGGCTGCTGGAGGCCGGGCCCACCCACCTCGTGGAGGTCGGCCCGCGCCCCGTGCTCACCGGCATGGCACGCGCGCTGCGCTCCGCCGCCGGGACGACCACGCACACCGTGGCCCCCGTCCCGGCCGAGGGCGCGGGCGGCCGGGAGTTCGCCGAAGCGGTCGCCGAACTCTTCCGCACCGGACTCGACCCCTGGTGGGACGCCGCCTACCCGGAGGACGAGCGCGTCCCGCAGCGGCTCGCCCCGTACGCCTTCTCCGACGGCAGCCGGTTCTGGACCCGCGGCCCCGTCCGGGCCGTACCGGCGACGGACATCGCCGCCGCGGCCACCGCCCCGCCCGGAGGGCGGCAGCAGGAGAAGCCGGCCGCGGAGACCCGCGGGGCGGCCCTGACGGCCGTACTGCCCGTGCACGAGGAGGACAGGACCGACCCGGTGGCCCGGGCCGTGACCGAGGCCGTCGCCGAGGTCGGCGGCTACGCCCCGGACGAGGTGTCGCGCCTGTCCCTGCTCTACGAGGACCTCGGCTTCGACTCGGTGATGGTCATGGAGCTGAAGGACCGGCTCCAGGAACGGCTGAGCGGTCTGGAGACGATGAGCGTGCAGGACCTGCTGCCGCAGCTGTCGTCCGTCGGCGACCTCGTCGACTACTTCCAGGACCGGCTCGGCACCGTCGTCGCCTGAGCGGCGCGGGGCGGGCCCGGGCACCGTCTCCCACCGACGCGGCGGGCGCCGGACCCTCCTCCCCGCCCGCCCCGCGCCGCCCCGTCCGTACACACCCGGCCGACCGTGAGAAGGAAACCGTCCGATGCAGCCACCGCACTCACCCCAGCAGCCCTCCTCGTCCGAACCCGTCGCCCACCTCGCCGGGACCGGCACCGCCCTGCCGGGCGAACCGGTCGACAACGCCGCGCTCGCCCGCACGCTCGGCGTCAACGAGGAATGGATCGACGTCTTCATCGGCACCCGGACCCGGCACTTCGCCCGCGACCTGACCAGCGGGGAGGTGCGCTGGTCGCTGGCCGACCTGTGCGCACGGGCCGGCGAGCGGGCGCTCACCGCGTCCGGTGTCGCTCCCGACGAGATCGACTTCGTGGTCATGGGCACCGCGACCCCCGACCACCTCATGCCCGCCACCGTCAACCACGTCGCCGACCAGCTCGGCCTGGACCAGATCCCCACCTACCAGCTCCAGTCCGGCTGCGCCGGAGCCGTACAGGCCCTGGAACTGGGCCGCACCCTGATCACCGGCGGCGGGCACCGGGCCGGCCTGGTGATCGGCGGTGACGTGTGCAGCAAGCACCTCGACCTCGACCGGGACCTGTCCGGGGCGGCACCCAGCGACCTCGTCAACTACGTGCTCTTCGGCGACGGGGCGGGCGCGGCCGTGCTCACCGCCGCACCGCGCGGGGAGCGGGTGGCGGTCCGCAGGGTCCTCAACCGGTTCACCGGGCTCGGCCGGCAGCCCGGCCAGGTCATCGAGTGGTTCGGGCTGGCCGACCGGCACGAGGACCGGCAGGCGGTGCGGGAGGACTACAAGGCCATCGAGGAGTCCGTCCCCGTGATGGCCCTGGAGATCCTCTGGGAGCTCCTGGAGGATCTCGACTGGTCCCCCGAGGAGGTGGACTTCCTGCTGCCGCCGCAGCTGTCCGGCCGGATGACCCGGCACATCACCGAACAGCTCGACCTGCCCGACGCCGTCGAGGTCTCGTGCGTCGCCGAGACCGGCAACAACGGCAACGCCCTGCCCTTCCTCCAACTGGAGCGGCTGCTCGGGAAGATCGGCCAGGGGCAGCGGGCACTGGCGGTCGCCGTGGAGTCCAGCAAGTGGATCAAGTCCGGTTTCGCACTCGAGAAGATCTGACCCGCACCTCGCCCGGGAGGGCCGTACCCATGCAGACCATCGACGACTTCGTCCGCCTCGTCAGGGACGAGCTGGGCATGCCACTGGCGGAGCACCAGGTCTCCGCCGACCTCGACCAACTGCCCGACTGGGACTCGCTCTACCTGCTCAAACTCGTCACCGCGCTGGAGCAGGCCACCGGCCGCCCGCTGCCCGTCGGCCGACTGCTCGAGGCCCGCAGCCTCGGCGAGATCTACCGGCTGGCGGCGGGCACATGACCGGATCCCGGACCGGCGCCCCGGCCTCCGTACGGGTCCACCCCGAACGCAGGCGGCGGCACACCCTGTACTTCCTGGAGCACGCCGCGCGGCAGCGGCCCGTCCACCTCGACACCGACATCGACATGACCCGGATCGAGGCGCACCGGGCCGCCGCCCGCGCCGCCGGCCGGCGGTACTCGGTCGTCACCTATCTGCTGCACGCCACCGGCCGGGTGCTCCACCGCCACCCGCAGGCCAACGCGGCAGCCGCCCCCGGCGGGCTCCTCGGGCTGCGCGGACCGCGCACCGTACGGTTCGAGCAGGTCACCGCGAAGCTGGCGCTGGACCGCACGGTGGACGGGGAGCGGACCGTGCTCTCCGCGCTGCTGCCGGGGCTGGAGAGCGCCGACCTGGAGGCCGTCCAGGAGCGGATCGACCGCTACCGCGGACCGGGCACCGACCTGCTGCCCGAGTTCCGCGGCGTCCGGCTGCTCGGCCGGCTGCCGGTGCCCCTCGGGCGGCTCGCCTTCGCCGCAGCACTGCGCAGCCCGGCCCGGCGGCCGGCCGTGCTGGGCACCGTCGCGGTGAGTTCGCTCGGCCACCGGCCGGTCGACGGCTTCCACTCCAGCGGCGGCACCGCGGTCACCCTGTGCGCGGGCCGCGTCGTCGAGCGGCCCGTCGTCAGGGACGGGGAGGTGGCGATCGCCCCCGTGATGCGGCTCGGCCTCACCTTCGACCACCGGGTCATCGACGGCGCCACCGCCGCCGACGTCCTGGACGACCTCAAGCAGACCTTGGAGGGCTTCGATGACGGCGCGGAGGAGGACGGCTTCAAGCCCCTCGTTCGGGGAGCCGATCCGCATCTCGGGCCGTGACGGGGCATGGGACCGGGTCCGCGCGGACCTCGAGGAGAACGCGGTCGCCGTACTGCACGCCCGGCTCGCCGACTGGCGGCCGGACCGGGCGGGCGGCCCCAGACTCCGTGCCCTGCTGGGCCGGGACTGGGAGCGGTACCTGGACATGACGCACCCGGACGTGCGGACGCGGTTCGCCGCCTCCCGGGTGCTGCTGAAGTTCGCCGCGGCGGTGGCGCTGAGGGTGCCGCCCCAGGTCGTCGAGCTCGGGTACGGCCCCACCGGCCGGCCCTATCTGCGCGGCTACGACGCGGTGGACGTCAGCCTCAGCCACACCGAGGACCTGCTGCTGATCGGACTCAGCACCAAGGGCCTGATCGGGGTGGACGCCGAACGGGCGGACCGTCCCCTGTACACCAGGGGGCTGCACCGCCACGTCTGCACGCCGTACGAACTGAAGCTCCTGGAACGGCTTCCGCCGCACCGGCGGGAAGCCGTACTGGTGCGTCTGTGGACGCTCAAGGAGGCCTACAGCAAGGCGATCGGACAGGGCCTGCGGTTCCGGTTCACGGACTTCGGCTTCGGCGCCGACGGCCGGCCGCCCCGGGTGCTGACCCCGGACGGGGCGCCCGGCACCGGCGTCGAGTGGGAGTTCCGCACCTTCTCGGTGGACGGCGGCTACGTCGTCAGCGTCGCGGTGAGCAACACCGGGTTCGGCGGCACGCGGGACACGACGGCGCAGACCATGCTGGATCCCCGGGTGGTCGCGGCGGTCGCCGAGGCCCTCGGCGACGACCCGGAGGACGAGGACGCCGCGGAGACCGGACCGCCGGGCTGGTAGGGACGCGGGACGACCGGTGACACGTGCCGGGCCTCGGAGGGGACCCCCTCCGAGGCCCGGCACGCGGCGTCGGGGGGCCGGGTCCGGCGGGCGCTCCTCCCCGCGCGGGCGGTACGGCGGGCCGCAAGCGGGACTCAAGGGGACGCGGACAGCATGTTCCTGGGCGGGAGCCCGGCCGGGGGACGTCCCCCGCTCCCGGCACGGGCGCCCGCCCGCACCTCGTCACGACCGGACCACCCCCATCGCACCCCCGTACGACCGCACAGGGCCTCCGGGCCTCCGGGCCGCATCCCCTCCCCGGGGCCGCCCCTCGGCTCCCGGAGCAGACGGAGGAGAGCCATGAACCAACTCGACGAGCTGAAGCAGTTCGCCCTGCTGCACGCCCGCGGCCAGGGACTGAGCGAGCGTCAGGTCTCGGCCGTACTGCCGCGGATCACCAACGACGAACCGGGACACCCCGACTCCTGGGCCCGGGTGTGGACCGCCGAGGCCGACCGGCTGGCCTTCGCGGGGCGCCCGCTGGACGCCTGCCGCCGGTACGCCCTCGCCCGCTTCCCGTACCACGGTGACGACGACCGGGTGAAGGCGCAGGACAACTGCGTGCGCGCCTTCGACGACTGGCGCCGCCGCCGGGGCGTCGAACGGCTGGTCCTCGACCACCCGGACGGCACCCTCGCCTGCTGGACCGCCGGGCTCGACGGCCGCGGCCGGCGCCCACTGCTGCTGATCATGGGCGGCATCGTCAGCGTGAAGGAGCAGTGGGCGCCCCTGCTGCCCCGGCTCGCCCGCCTCGGATACGCGGCGGTGGCCACCGAGATGCCGGGCGTCGGGGAGAACACCCTGCGCTACCACGCCGACTCCTGGCGGCTGTTCCCCTTCCTGATGGACCGTCTCTCCGGCCGCGCCCGGGTGACCGGCACCTCGGTCCTCGGCCTGAGCTTCAGCGGACACCTCGCGCTGCGGGCCGCCGCCGAGGACCGGCGGATCCGCAGCGTGCACACGGTCGGCGCCCCCGTGTCCGGCTTCTTCACCGACCCCGACTGGTGGCCCCGGGTGCCCGGCGTCACCGTGGACACCCTGTGCGGGCTCACCGGGGCCGCCGACCCCGACCGGCTGCGGACGCTGCTGCGGGACTTCCCGCTGGGCCCCGACGTGCTGGCCGCCGTCGACATCCCCGTCGGCTACGTGGTCAGCTCCCGGGACGAGATCATCCCGCGTGCGGAACAGCGGCTGCTCGCCCGGACGCTGCCCCGGGTGCGGTTCAAGGAGTTCGACGACGTCCACGGTTCGCCGGCGCACCTCGGCGCGATGCGCAAGTGGCTGGTCGGATCGCTGCTGCGGGCCCGGATCGCGGACCGCGCGCCGGCCGCCGGCCGCCCACGGAACCGGCACGTGACCCTGTAGCCGCGGGCAGCCCTGCCTCCCCGGTGCCCCAGCGCGCCAGTGCCTCGAGGGCCCGGGAGGCACCCCGCCGGTACCGGACCGCGCGGACCTCCACCCGGCCCGCACGGCCCCGGCCGCCTCCCCGCACCGTGCACCGCTGCTTCCACTTCCACGCGATCCCGCTCCCGTATCCGCGCGCACACCGATCCCGAGGCGGTTGCCATGCCCTCCGTGAAGACCACTTGCCCGCAGGCCCCCCGGTTCGCCCCGTGGCGTACCCCGGCCCGTACCGGAGTCCCGCCCTGGCGCACCCTGGCGTCGCTGGGGATCGCGACCGACCTCGACGAGCCCGGCACCGGCGCGGACGCCGACACCGCCGGGACCGCACCGATGCCGCAGGAGGACTGACCGTGGCCGTCACCCCCTTCACCGGCCCCCGTACGCGGCCGTTCCGGCCGGGGCCGCGCGCCGCGGCCGTCAACGAGGTCCGCGTCCGCACCCGTCAGCTGCACGGGTACCGGCACGCGTACCGGATGGCGGGCAAGGGCCCGGCCGTGGTGCTGATCCACGGTATCGGGGACTCCTCGTCGACCTGGGCCGAGATCATTCCGGGCCTCGCCTCCCGCTACCGGGTCGTCGCTCCCGACCTGCTCGGTCACGGGGCGTCCGCCAAACCGCGGGGCGACTACTCGCCCGGCGCGTACGCCAACGGGCTGCGCGACCTGCTCAGCGCCCTCGGCATCGAGCGTGCGACGCTGGTGGGGCACTCGCTCGGCGGCGCGGTCGCCGCGCAGTTCGCCTACCAGTTCCCGGAGCGGACCGAGCGCCTGGTGCTGGTCGGCAGCGGAGGCATCGGACGCCAGGTCACCCCGCTGCTGCGGGCGGCCACGCTGCCGGGGGCGGAGCTGCTGCTCGCGGCTCTGCAACTGCCCACGGTACGTTGGCAGTTGACGCAATGGGTGCGGCTGCTGAAGGTGCTCGACACCGGGCTCGGGGTGGACGCGCCGGATCTGCTGCGGGTGGTGGACGCGCTGCCCGACGCCACGTCCCGCAGTGCCTTCGTACGGACCCTGCGAGCGGTCGTCGACTGGCGCGGGCAGGTCGGTACGTTGCTCGACCGCAGCTATCTGACGCAGGGCATGCCGACGATGCTGGTGTGGGGCGGGCGGGACATGGTGGTGCCGGCGATCCACGCGGGACTGGGGCACGTGTCCATGCCGGGGAGCCGGCTGGAGATCTTCGAGGAGGCGGGGCACTTTCCGTTCCGGGCGGATCCGGAGCGGTTCCTCGACGTGCTGCACGATTTCGTGTCGGGGACGGAGGCGGCACGGTTCAGCGCGGAGGAGTGGCGGCGGCTGCTGCGTACGAGGCGCGCGGACGGGGGACGACGGAAGCGACGCGGCGGCCGCGGCGGGACGGCCCAGGGCGCTGCCGCGGGGTGAGGCGGGTGCCCTTGGGTGCGCCGGGTGTGGCGCGGGCCGGGGCGCCGCTGTCGGGGCACATGCCCGCTCGCAACCGGGCGAGCGACTGCCCGCAGGCGGGTGGGCGTGGTGGGGTGCCGCGGGGTGCTGCCGCGGGGTGAGGCGGGTGTCCTTGGGGGCGCCGGGGCGGTGCGGGCCGGGGTACCGCCGTCGGGGCACATGCCCGCCCGCAGCCGGGCGGTTGGCTTCCTGAAGCCGGGCGGGCGCGGCGGGGTGGTGCAGGGCGCTGCTGCGAGGTGAGGCGGGTGCCCTTCGGGACGCCGGGGGTGGTGCGAGCTGGGGCGCCGCTGTCAGGGTGCATGCCCGCCCGCAGGCGGGCGGTTGGCTTCCTGCAGGCGGGCGGACGCGGCGGGGTGAGGCGGGTGCCCTTCGGGGTGCTGGGGCCGGTGTGGGCCGGGGTGCCGCTGTCGGGGCACATGCCCGCCCGCAGCCGGGCGGTTGACTGCCCGCAGATGGGGCGAGCGACTTCCCGCAGCCGGGCGGGTGACTGTCCGCAAGCGGGGTGGGTGGGTCAGGGCGAGGTGGGGGAGAACAGCCAGATGCCGGGCTGGATCTCCGTGGCGTGGGAGGAGGTGGGGGCGGTGAGGCGGGCCGTGGTGCGGCGGAGGTATTCCGTCCAGCGGCGGTCGCCGAGGCGCTCCGCCGCACCCCGGCACTGCGCCAGCTGACCCGCCGCCGCCTCCTCGCGGCCGAGCCGCAGATTGACCAGCGCCAGCCCGTTCAGCGCGGCCACGCCGCCCCGCGGGTCACCGCCCGCCGAGCAGAGCGCCAGCGCCCGCCCGTAGCGGCGCGCGGCGGCCCCGAGCCGGCCCTGGCCCAGCAGGATGTCCGCCGCGCCGATCCGGCAGCGCGCCGCGCCGATCCGGTCGCCCACCAGACCGAACCCGTGCTGGGCGGCGGCGTAGTACGCCATCGCCCGGTCCCCGTCACGGCGCTGCCAGGCGAGGTCGCCGAGCGAGTACCGGACCGCCGCCTGCGCCGCGGTGTCCCCGGCACGCCGGGCCGCGTCCAGCCCCAGCCGGTGGGTCTCCTCCCAGTCCTCCCAGGCGGCGCAGGCGTGGAAGTACCCCGCGGCGCTGCCGGCGAGCTCCCACACCAGGGACCACAGCCCGGCCGCGTGCGCCTGCCGCACCGCCTCCACCAGCCCCGCGGCCTCCTCGCGGAACCAGCGCAGCGGACTCGTGCCGACGACCGAGGCGGCGTCCACCACCGTACGGACGGGCGCGGGACGGGCCCGCCAGTCCCGCCCGGGGACCAGTTGCCGGTCCGCGTACCGGGCGAGCGCCAGATACGCCCGGCCCAGCCGCTCCGCCGCGTCCCGGCGGGTCCGCTCGCCGTCGGGTTCGGCGGTCCGCAGCTCTGTGGCGAGGACCCGCAGCAGCGAGTGGAAGCCGTAGCGCGGCGCCGGTCCGTCCGTCCGGGCCTCCAGCAGGTGCGCCCGGACGAGTTCCTCGGCGGTCTCGCGGGCCTGCGCGACGCCGGTGCCCAGCAGGACCGCGGCCGTCCAGCCCGCGAAGTCCGGTCCGGGGGCCAGTGACAGCAGACGGAACGCCCGCTGCCGCGCGGCCCCGGCCTCCTGGTAGCCCGTCAGCAGACTGGACCGCAGGTCGAGGTCGCCCTCCCGCAGCACGCCGAGCCGGGTGCGCTCGTCGCGCAGCCGCTCCGCGAGCGCCGCCGCCGTGGTGTGCGGACGCGCTGTCAGGGCCGCCGCGGCCACCCGCAGCGCCAGCGGGAAGTACCCGCAGAGCCGGGCGATCTCCCCGGCCGTGACCGGGTCCCGCGCCATCCGCTCCCCGCCGGCGGACAGGAGCAGTTCCACCGCCTCGTCCGGGCGCACCGTGTCCAGCGTGATGTGCCGCGCGCCGTCGAGCGCGGGGACACCGCGCCGGCCGGTGACGATCACCGCGGACGAGTCACCGGGCGGCAGCAGGGGCCGTACCTGCTCCTCGGACGCGGCGTCGTCGAGGACGAGCAGCAGCCGGCGCCCGTGCATGGTCCGCCGCAGCCGGTCCGTCACCTCCTCCGGGTCGGTGAGCCAGGAACCGGGGACGTCGTCGACCAGGCGGCGCAGCAGCGCCGTCCCCGCCTGGGCCGCGCTCAGCGGACCGCCCTGCGGCCCGCGCAGGGAGACGAACACCTGGCCGTCCGGGAACAGACCGGCCACCCGGTGCGCGAGGTGCAGGGCGAACGCGGTCTTGCCCACTCCGGCAGGCCCGGACACGGCCAGCACCGCCGGCCGCCCGGCCCCGGCACGCAACGCCCGTTCTCCGACGGCCAGTTCACCGTGGCGTCCGACGAACCCGGGGGCCGCGGCCGGCAGCACCGGCGGCGGACCCGGGACGGGACGCACGCCGGCCGCCCCGGACGTACCCGGCGCGGCGGTCCGTGCCCCCCGCCCACCGCCCGCGCCGCGCACACCCGAGGTGCCCGTCCCGGCCTTGTCCGGACGCCAGTCCAGTGCCGGATCGCGCCGCAGGACGCGCTCGTGCAGCCGGGCCAGCGCGGGCCCCGGCTCCACCCCGAGCTCCTCCACCAGCGAGTGCCGCAGCCGGCCGTACACCCGCAACGCGTCCGACCCCCGGCCCGTCCGGTACAGCGCCACCATCAGGTGGCCGTGCACGCTCTCCCGCAACGGGTGCTCATTGGCCAGGGCCAGCAGCTCACCGGCGAGTTCCTGGTGGCGGCCCAGGCGCAGATCGGCGACGATCCGCTGCTCCAGGACCTCCATCCGCAGCTCGTCGAGGCGGATGGCGGCGGACTCCAGCCGGACGCCGTGCGGTATCCCCGACAGGGCCGGACCCGTCCAGAGCGCGAGCGCCTCGTGCAGCAGCCGGGAGGCGCGCGCGTAGTCCCGTTCCTGGGCCGCCGTACGGCCCTGGGCGCGCAGCCGCTCGAAGCGCGGCAGGTCGAACTCCTGCTCGGGTACCTCCAGTAGATAGCCGGGTGCCCGGGTCAGCAGCGCCCCCACCTGCCCGGCGGAGGCGTCCTCGGCGAGCACCTTCCGCAGCTGGGACACGTACACCTGGAGTGTGGTGGTCGCGGTGCGCGGGGGTTCGGTGCCCCACAGTTCGTCGATCAGGGCGGGCGCGGGGACCACCTCACCGGACTGCATCAGCAGCGTGGCGAGCAGCGCCCGCGGTTTCGCCGCGGAGGGGGTGCGGGGAGCCAGGCTCACCGGCCCCAGTACCCGGAAGCGCATGACAGGGCTCCTAACGAGACACGGTGGGAGGGCGGGACACGGTGGGGGGAGGGAAGGACGGGCGGCGCGTCGTGCTCCGGCGGCCCGTCGCCGGTCAGCAGTCCTGGAGGAGGGTGGCGGACGCGGTGCACAGCACCCGGCTGCCCTGGCTGAAGGCCAGCCGGGTGCGGACCGTCGGCCGGCCCGCGCCGTCACGCACCGGATCGTCGGCGGCGACCGTGCAGGTCAGCGGGAGATCGGCGTCGCCGAAGCCGCGGAAGGACACCCGCCACCTGGTCAGTACGGCGTGCGCCGCCTCGAACCCGTGGAGTTCCGCGGCGGCGATCAGCGAGGCCTGCCGGGACGCCTCCAGGAACACCGGCCCCGGCACGTGGTCACCGGGACGGGCCCGGAAGACCTCGTGCTCCGCCGCGGGAACCACGGGCAGGACGAACTCGCCGTCGACCGCGCCGGCCGGCGGGCCCACGACCACGTTGTCGGGCCGTCCCCGCCCCACCCGCTCGGGCCGTACCGCGGCGGACTCCGGCTCCCGGGCGTCCGCCGCCCGGCCCGGCGCGGTGCTGTACAGGCTCTCCCTGCGCCCGAGGGCGCGATGGGTCTCGTACACCTTCGGCATCAGGAACAGCAGCCGCGCCCGGGCGCTCCCGCAGCCCACGCCGTCGATCGCCACTTCGCCCCGGCAGTCGAGGCCACGCGGTATCCCGTGGACCACGTCGAGCGGGGTCAGGGTGATGTCCAGGGACACATGGGCCGGACCGCCGGTGTCGCGCCAGGGCGCGGGATCGAGGACGTCGAGCCCGCTGGAGACGAAGACGGCGGGGCGTTCGGCCGGTACCCGGAAATACTGGTGGGCGACGAAGTGCGTGGCCTGGCGCAGGCACTCCGCCACGAAGAGCAGATCGTGGAAGACGCCCGGCCCGTCGTTGAACGTGGCGTGTCCGCGCGGCAGTTCGGCGGACAGGGCGAAGTGCTGTTCCGCCGGCGCGGTGGCGTCCAGCAGGAACCCCTCGGGCGTCGCGGGTCTGTGCAGCAGATGGAGCGGTGCCACGAAGCCTGTTTCGGCGGGAGCGGACGGTGCGTGGGTGAGGGACGCGGTGGAGGAGGCCGCGAGCGTGCTGTCCATGATCAGCTCCTTTGTGAGGGTGCTCCGGGCGCGAGGGCCCCGGTGGGCGCGCACGAACGCCGTGGAGGCGACAGCGAAAGGTTTCCGCCATCGCCTCCACGGTCTCCCAGGCCACTGCAATCGGCCTGGAACGGGACTGGACCTTCAGCCGAGCCGGGATCTCCCCACCGGCTACGCGGGCTGCTCCGACCGAGCGGAGACCAACGGGTGGTCGGCGCTCAGCGGCCCCGCCGCACTCGCCCCGCCCGGCGAGCCGAGTCCGGTGAAGACCTCGGCGTCCGCGGTGCGGTAGTCGCTCCACCGGTCCGGCACGTCGGCCTCGAAGAAGATGGCCTCCACGGGGCACACCGGTTCACAGGCGCCGCAGTCCACGCATTCGTCCGGGTGGATGTAGAGCTTCCTGGGACCCTCGTAGATGCAGTCGACCGGACACTCGTCGATGCACGCCCGGTCCTTGACGTCGACGCAGGGCTGGGCGATGACATACGCCATTCTTTCTCTCCCGGGTTTCGGCGGTTCGGTGGTGGGATTCGGACGGACGTCGTCGGTGGGGTTCAGCCCACGACCGTCCAGGTGTCGCCGCCGGCCAGGAGCGCGGTGAGGTCGCCCTTGCCGTGCTGGGCGGTGGCGGTGTCGAGCTGGTCGGCCATGAGGGTGTCGTAGACGGGGCGGTCGACGGAGCGGAAGACGCCGATGGGGGTGTGGTGCAGGGTGGTGGGGTCGGCGAGCCGGGACAGCGCGAACGCGGTGGTGGGGGAGGGGGCGTGGGCGTCGTGGACGAGGACGTCGGCTTCGTTGTCCGGTGTGACGGTGACGACTTTCAGGTCGCCGGTGGTGCGGTCGCGTACGACGCCCTTGGAACCGTCGGTGCCGAAGCGGATGGGCTGCCCGTGTTCCAGGCGGATGACGGCCTCCTGGGCCTGCTGGCGGTCCTTGAGGACCTCGAAGGCGCCGTCGTTGAAGATGTTGCAGTTCTGGTAGATCTCCACCAGCGCGGTGCC
>NZ_JBIRYZ010000004.1:455505-467203 GCF_044390325.1 Streptomyces sp. NPDC018964 | reverse complement strand
GTGGCCCGCCCCGGGCGTGGCGGGCGCCCCCCTGGGTGGCCGCCCCGCCCCCCCCCCCCCCCGGGGGGGCCCCCCCCCCGCCCCCCCCCCCCCGCCGGGGGGGGCCCCCCCCCCCCCCGCCCCTGTACGTCTTCCTCACTCCGTGCGCAGCGCCCCGGCCATCTCCGCCAGCCGGCCGAACGAACCCGTGCCGGTCACCACCGTGGTCGAGCCCTCGGTGCCCTCCAGCACCAGCGCGTCGTAGTGGTCGCCCTCGTAGCGCGTCCAGGTCCTGCCGTCGATCCGCTGCGTGGCCTCCGTCTTCGCGGCGCCCTGCGTCCTGTCCTCGATGAACGCCGCCCGCTTGCCCATGGACTGCTCGACCGCCACGTACTCCCCGTCGGGGGCGTGGAAGCCGAGGTGCCAGGCCTCGGACTCGGTGCCCTGGTAGCGCACGGAGGTGGGCTTCCACTCCTCGGGGAGGCCCTCCGGCGCGGCGACGGGGTAGGAGGCGGCCCGGCGGGCCGTGAGCAGGTCGATCCGGTAGTCGACCCGCTTGAGGTCGGGTTCGCCGTCCTCGTGCGGGATGAACAGCCAGACCACTCCCGCCACCAGCCCGATGAGGACCATGGAGAGGATCATGTCCCGGGCCGTTTTCTGCATGCTGCTCTTTCCTGCCACGCCCCCTATCGTCGCAGGTGCCCGGTGCGCTCATCCGTGGGGGGCCCTGCTCATTTTGTCGGACTGGCGATAGAGTCGTGCCCAACCCTCATCCGGCCGTCGTCGTACAGAAAGGTGCGCTCCGATGACCGAACACCATCACTTGCCGTCCGAACTCGATGTCCCCTCCGAGGCCCCCGACCGCAACCTCGCCCTGGAGCTCGTACGGGTGACCGAGGCCGCGGCCATGGCGGCCGGCCGCTGGGTAGGGCGCGGCGACAAGAACGGCGCCGACGGTGCCGCGGTGCGCGCCATGCGCACCCTCGTCTCCACCGTCTCGATGAACGGCGTCGTCGTCATCGGCGAGGGCGAGAAGGACGAGGCCCCGATGCTCTTCAACGGGGAGCGCGTGGGCGACGGGACCGGCCCGGAGTGCGACATCGCCGTCGACCCGATCGACGGTACGACGCTGACCGCCAAGGGCATGACGAACGCCATCGCGGTGCTGGCCGCCGCCGAGCGCGGCTCGATGTTCGACCCGTCGGCCGTGTTCTACATGGACAAGCTGGTCACCGGGCCGGAGGCCGCGGACTTCGTCGACATCGACGCGCCGGTGAGCGTGAACATCCGCCGGGTCGCCAAGGCCAAGCGGGCCACTCCCGAGGACGTCACCGTGGTGATCCTCGACCGGCCGCGGCACGAGGGCATCATCAAGGAGATCCGGGAGACCGGGGCTCGCATCAAGCTGATCTCCGACGGCGACGTGGCGGGCTCGATCCTCGCGCTGCGCGAGGGCACCGGCATCGACCTGCTGCTCGGCATCGGCGGCACCCCCGAGGGCATCATCTCGGCGTGCGCCGTGAAGTGCCTGGGCGGCACCATCCAGGGCAAGCTGTGGCCCAAGGACGACGAGGAGCGGCAGCGGGCGGTCGACGCGGGGCACGACCTGGACCGGGTGCTGACCACGGAGGACCTGGTCACCGGGGACAACGTGTTCTTCGTGGCGACGGGCATCACCGACGGCGAGTTGCTGCGCGGGGTGCGGTACCGGTCGGAGACGGCCACGACCGATTCGATCGTGATGCGGTCCAAGTCGGGGACGGTGCGGAGGATCGACTCCGAGCACCGGCTCTCGAAGCTGCGGGCGTACAGCGCGATCGACTTCGATCGCGCCAAGTGAAACGCCGGTGCGGGGAGCCTGCGGCGCGTGGGTGAGTGCGGGTGCGTCGTGGTTGGTCGCGCCCGCGCGGCGGTAGCCGCATATCGGGCACAGCCCCGCGCCCCTGAAGCCGGACCAGTTCCCCGGTGTTGAGAGGTGAGCGAGCTCCCCGGTGGCGAAGGGGCGCCCCCTAGAAACCGCCGTGCGGAGGGGGCGCCCTTTTCTGTCGCTTGCGTGTGGTTCAGCCCGCTGCCGCGATGCGGCCCGGGCGGGCGTTCTTCTTCAGTTCCATCTCGCGGCGCCGGCGGCGGGCCAGGACCACGCGGCGTTCGGCGGCGGTGAGGCCGCCCCAGACGCCGTAGGGCTCGGGCTGGAGCAGGGCGTGCTCGCGGCACTCGACCATCACCGGACAGCGGGCGCAGACGCGCTTGGCCGCCTCCTCGCGGGAGAGCCGGGCGGCCGTGGGTTCCTTCGAGGGTGCGAAGAACAGCCCCGCCTCGTCACGCCGGCACACCGCCTCGGTGTGCCAGGGGGCGTCCTGGTCCCTGTCCCGCGCTGCCGCTCGCTGGGCCGGAACAGCGGCTATCTGCAGGGACGAATGCGGCGGTTGCAGCACGGTCTACTCCTGACGACGGCTTCGCAAGCGAGACACGATGCAGCAAGGCTTACCCGATGTGCGCGCGCCTATGCACAGAGTCCCGGCCGTACGTCAGTGGCCCAGGTGCCTGCGTATGCTCCGGTCGACCTTGCGCTGCACCCGGTCGAGGATGTCCGCCACGAGCCTGCCGCGCTTGGGCCGCGCCTCGACGGATCCCAGCACCGCCCAGCCGTCCACGTAGACCACCGGGGCCTCGGGGTCGGCCGCGTCGAGCGTGTCCACCTCGAAGGCGCCGAGCACACCGCCGCCCATGCCGCGCAGCGACACGTTCTCCGGGACGCGGATCTCGACGCTGCCGAAGACGGAGAACGCCTTGATCATGACCTGCTGGTGGTCGAACAGCGCCTCGCTCAGGTCGATCTCCACGCTCCCGAAGACCGCGTAGGCGTGAATGCGGCGGCCGGTGCGCCAGCGGCCCTTGCGGGTGGCGGCGCTGAACACCGCGACCACGTTGTCATCGGGGTCCATCGGGATCGCGCCGGTGGTGGGGCGGCTGGGGGCGGAGGCGTGTGCCGCTCGCCGCTGGTGGGCCGCCGGCAGGTCACGGACGAACACCTCCAGCTCCCCGACCGTCTTGGCGGCCAGCACGCCCTCGACGCGCTCCGCGTGCTCGTCGGCGGTGAGGCGGCCCTCGGCGAGGGCCTCGCGCAGGAGGTCGGCGGTACGGTCCCGGTCGGCGTCGGAGGCGCGCAGTTCGGCCGTCCGTGGTGCCGCGTCCGGCTGCTGGGCGTGCTTGTGAAGGTCCACGGCAGCAGCGTACCGAAACGCGATAGATCGCGACTACCCCCTGACGGGGACAACTGAGGACAACCTCACAGACTCACCGCGAAGAGCAGGTCCTACGCTGGTGGGCGCCCGCCGACGTCGGCGGGCGGCCGGCGAGCGAGCCGAAGGGGCGCGCCTGCGCGGAGGACCCGAGTGCGCGAAGGCCCGAAGGGCCGAGCACGACGGGCCCTGTGCACAGGCCTCGGCGCCCCGGAGGCGAGCCGCCCCGGAAGACTTCCTGTCGAGTGAGGAATGGGCGAGATGCCTGAGTTCGAGTACGCCGATCTGCTCCCCATGGGAGAGGACACCACCCCCTACCGGCTGGTGACCTCCGAAGGTGTCTCCACCTTCGAGGCCGACGGGCGGACGTTCCTCAAGGTGGAGCCGGAGGCGCTGCGCAAGCTCGCCGAGGAGGCCGTCCACGACATCCAGCACTACCTGCGCCCCGCCCACCTGGCGCAGCTGCGCCGCATCATCGACGACCCCGAGGCGTCGGGCAACGACAAGTTCGTCGCGCTGGACCTGCTGAAGAACGCGAACATCGCGGCGGCGGGCGTGCTGCCGATGTGCCAGGACACCGGTACGGCGATCGTCATGGGCAAGCGCGGGCAGAACGTGCTGACGTCGGGGCGTGACGAGGAGGCCCTGAGCCGGGGCATCTACGACGCCTACAAGAACCTGAACCTGCGCTACTCGCAGATGGCCCCGCTCACCATGTGGGAGGAGAAGAACACCGGCTCCAACCTCCCCGCGCAGATCGAGCTGTACGCGACGGACGGCGGCGCGTACAAGTTCCTGTTCATGGCCAAGGGCGGCGGGTCGGCCAACAAGTCGTTCCTCTACCAGGAGACCAAGGCGGTCCTGAACGAGGCCTCCATGATGAAGTTCCTGGAGGAGAAGATCCGTTCGCTGGGCACGGCCGCCTGTCCGCCGTACCACCTGGCGATCGTCGTCGGCGGCACGTCGGCCGAGTACGCGCTGAAGACCGCGAAGTACGCCTCCGCGCACTACCTGGACGAGATCCCCTCCGAGGGGTCCCCGCTAGGGCACGGCTTCCGGGACAAGGAGCTGGAGGAGAAGGTCTTCGAGCTGACGCAGAGGATCGGGATCGGCGCGCAGTTCGGCGGCAAGTACTTCTGCCACGACGTGCGCGTGGTGCGACTGCCGCGGCACGGGGCGTCCTGCCCGGTCGCGATCGCCGTGTCCTGCTCGGCGGACCGGCAGGCCGTCGCGAAGATCACCGCCGAGGGCGTGTTCCTGGAGCAGCTGGAGACCGACCCGGCACGCTTCCTGCCGGAGACGACGGACGAGCAGCTCGACGCCGACGGCGACGTGGTGAGAATCGACCTCAACCAGCCGATGGACGCCATCCTCGCCGAGCTGACCAAGTACCCGGTCAAGACCCGGCTCTCGCTGACCGGCCCGCTGGTCGTGGCGCGCGACATCGCGCACGCCAAGATCAAGGAGCGGCTGGACGCGGGTGAGGAGATGCCGCAGTACCTGAAGGACCACCCGGTGTACTACGCGGGGCCCGCGAAGACGCCGGAGGGGTACGCGTCGGGGTCCTTCGGGCCGACGACGGCCGGGCGCATGGACTCGTACGTGGAGCAGTTCCAGGCGGCGGGCGGGTCCAAGGTGATGCTGGCGAAGGGGAACCGGTCGAAGCAGGTCACCGACGCGTGCGACGCGCACGGCGGGTTCTACCTCGGGTCGATCGGCGGGCCGGCGGCCCGGCTGGCGCAGGACTGCATCAAGAAGGTCGAGGTCGTCGAGTACGAGGAGCTGGGGATGGAGGCGGTGTGGAAGATCGAGGTGGAGGACTTCCCCGCGTTCATCGTCGTCGACGACAAGGGGAATGACTTCTTCCAGGATCCCTCGCCGCAGCAGCCGACGTTCACGTCGATTCCGGTGCGGGGGCCCGGGCTGGCGTAGCCGTCGCGGGGGCGGCGGGGGTGGTTCTTTCGCCCCCGCCGCCCCTTCCCGTCCCGACCCCGGGGGCGCTGCCCCCGGACCCCCGCTCCTCAAACGCCGGAGGGGCTGATTTTTGCCGGAGCGGGGAGTTCGGGTGTGAATCACCGCCGTCCGCATAGCGGATCCCGTGTGCTTCTTTCGGACAATCAAGCCTCGGCCCGGCCCGTTCCGTTGACTGGCCCAACCATCGCTGTGAGTCTTCTCGGCGCTCCGACATGCACATGCCATGTCATTCCTGTGTGGCTCACCCCACAGCCACCTCCCGGAGGAGACCAGGTGATACGAAGACTCGCCGTGGCGGGCATCTCGCTCGCCGTCGTGCTCGGCTGCGGAACACTCCCCGCCGTGGCCGCCGACCCCGCACCCACCGCGGACACCACCCTCAGCGCCGCACCCGACGTCGACGTGAACGAAGTGAAGGCGCACCTGAACGAGTTCAGCGCCATCGCCGGCCGGAACGGCGGCAACCGCCGCTCCACCGGCCAGGGGTACGACGACTCCGTCGCCTATGTGAAGGGCAGGCTCCAGGCCGCCGGATACACCGTCACCGAGCAGCCGTGCACCTCCGGCTGCACCAGCGGGGCCGGACCCAACCTGATCGCCGAGTGGCCGGAGGGCGACGCGAACAACGTGTACATGTTCGGCGCCCACCTCGACGGCGTCTCCGCCGGCCCCGGCATGAACGACAACGGCTCCGGCTCCGCCGCCCTCCTCGAGAACGCCCTGACGCTCGCCCGGCAGAACCCCACCCTGCGCAACCGGGTCCGCTTCGCCTGGTGGACCGACGAGGAGCAGGGTCTCAACGGGTCCGACTTCTACGTGCGTTCCCTGTCGTCCACCGAGCGCGCGAGGATCAAGGCGTACTACAACTTCGACATGGTCGCCTCCGTCAACGGCGGCTACTTCATCAACCACATCACCTCCTCGGCCGCCGCCCCCATGAAGGCGTACTGGGACTCGCTCGGGCTCCAGCCCGAGGAGAACACCGAGGGCGCGGGGCGCAGCGACGACTACTCCTTCGAGCAGTACTCCATTCCCACCTCCGGCTACGCGATGGGGGCCAGCGCCCGCAAGACCTCCGCGCAGGCCGCCAAGTGGGGCGGCACCGCGAGCAGGGCGTACGACCCCTGCTACCACTCCTCCTGCGACACCCTCACCAACATCAACACCACCGGCCTGGACCGCGCGTCCGACGGCATCGCGTACACGATCTGGCAGCGGGCGGTGGACACCGGCACCGGCGGCACCTGTGACACCACCGGCGTCGTCGCCAACGGCGGGTTCGAGAGCGGCACCTCGCCGTGGACCGGGAGCACCGGGGCCATCGGCGCCCAGTCGGGCCAGTCCGCCCACACCGGCACCCGGTTCGCCTGGCTGTCGGGGTACGGCTCCACCCGTACCGAGTCGATCAGCCAGTCGGTGACCGTGCCGGCCGGGTGCACCCGGGCCGCGCTGAGCTACTGGCTGCACATCGACACCGACGAGTCCGGCTCGACGCCGTACGACCGGTTCACGGTGAAGGCCGGCGGCACCACGCTCGCCACGCTGTCCAACGCCGACGCCGGCAGCGGCTACGTACAGCGCTCGGTCGACCTGTCGGCGTACGCCGGACGGACGGTGACCCTGACCTTCACCGGCAGCGAGGACTCCTCGCTGCAGACGAGCTTCGTCCTGGACGACGTGACCCTGCTGAGCGACTGAGACCGCCCCCCACGGGTACTCCGCCCCGCCGCGCTCCTCACGCGGCGGGGCGGAGGCCGTGCACGGGAATACGCTCGCCGGACACCGCTGCTGTGCATGCTCGGAGGTACGACGATGACGACCACGGACGACGACCGGAACCACCGCGTCGAGCACGACTCCATGGGGGAGGTGAGGGTACCGGCCGACGCCAAGTGGCGCGCGCAGACCCAGCGCGCCGTGGAGAACTTCCCGGTCTCCGGGCAGCGCCTGGAGCGCGCCCACATCGAGGCCCTCGCCCTGATCA
Organism: Streptomyces sp. NPDC018964; assembly: GCF_044390325.1. Lineage (NCBI taxonomy): Bacteria > Bacillati > Actinomycetota > Actinomycetes > Kitasatosporales > Streptomycetaceae > Streptomyces > Streptomyces sp. NPDC018964. The sequence goes on along the minus strand of NZ_JBIRYZ010000004.1, from coordinate 460,024 downwards.
AGGGCGCCGCGGCCAAGGTGAACGCCCGGCTCGGGGTGCTGGACGAGGACATCGCCGGGGCGATCCAGGAGGCGGCCGGGGAGGTCGCCGAGGGACGGTGGGACGAGCACTTCCCGGTGGACGTGTTCCAGACCGGGTCCGGGACCTCGTCCAACATGAACACCAACGAGGTCCTCGCCACGCTCGCCACCGAGCGGCTGGGGCGGGACGTGCACCCGAACGACCACGTCAACGCCTCGCAGTCGTCCAACGACGTCTTCCCGTCGTCGATCCACATCGCCGCCACGGCCGCCGTCACCCGTGACCTGGTCCCGGCGCTCGACCACCTCGCCGCCGCCCTGGAGCGCAAGGCCGGGGAGTTCGCCGACGTGGTGAAGTCCGGGCGGACCCACCTGATGGACGCCACACCGGTGACGCTGGGCCAGGAGTTCGGCGGGTACGCGACCCAGGTGCGGTACGGGATCGAGCGGCTGAACGCCTCCCTGCCGCGCCTGGCCGAGCTGCCGCTGGGCGGAACCGCCGTCGGCACCGGCATCAACACCCCGCCCGGGTTCTCCGCCGCCGTCATCGAGGAGGTCGCCCGCGCCACCGGACTGCCGCTGACCGAGGCGCGCGACCACTTCGAGGCGCAGGGCGCCCGCGACGGCATCGTGGAGACCAGCGGGCAGCTGCGGACCATCGCCGTCGGACTGACGAAGATCGCGAACGATCTGCGGTGGATGGCGTCGGGCCCCCGCACCGGCCTCGCGGAGATCTCCCTGCCCGATCTCCAGCCCGGTTCCTCGATCATGCCCGGCAAGGTCAACCCGGTGATCCCGGAGGCCGTGCTCATGGTGTGCGCGCAGGTCACCGGCAACGACGCGACCGTCGCCGCCGCCGGCGCCGCGGGCAACTTCGAGCTCAACGTCATGCTGCCGGTCATCGCGAAGAACGTGCTGGAGTCGGTGCGGCTGCTCGCGAACGTCTCCCGGCTGCTCGCCGACCGCACGGTCGACGGCATCGTCGCGCACCGCGAACGGGCCCGCGAGTACGCCGAGTCCTCGCCGTCGGTGGTCACCCCGCTCAACAAGTACATCGGCTACGAGGAGGCCGCCAAGGTCGCCAAGAGGTCCCTGGCCGAGCGGAAGACCATTCGGGAGGTCGTGCTGGAGGGCGGTTACGTCGAGCGCGGCGACCTCACCGTGGAGCAGCTCGACGCGGCGCTGGACGTCCTGCGGATGACGCGCCCGTAAAGCCTTGCGCACCGGACGTGAACCGTGACGGGGTGCCCCGGCGTCGTACGCGCGGGGCACCTACTATCTGGCCATGGCGGAGGGCGGAGCGGCGATGCGCGGGGAAGCGGGCGGAACGGCGGGATTCTGGGAGCCCGGGACACAGATCCTGTGGCGGTACCGGGAGAACGGTGGCGCGCGCATCCACATCGCGCGCCCCGTCACGGTCGTGCGCGACGGCCCGGAACTGCTCGCGGTGTGGCTGGCGCCCGGCACCGAGTGCGTGAAGCCGGTGCTCGCCGACGGCACTCCCGTGCACCAGGAGCCGCTCGGCACCCGGTACACCAAGCCGCGCACGGTGCAGCGGGACCGCTGGTTCGGCACCGGTGTGCTGAAGCTGGCCCGGCCCGGCGAGCCCTGGTCGGTGTGGCTGTTCTGGGACCAGGGCTGGCGGTTCAAGAACTGGTACGTGAACCTGGAGGAGCCGCTGGCCCGCTGGGCGGGCGGAGTGGACTCCGAGGACCACTTCCTGGACATCTCCGTGCACCCGGACCGGAGCCGGCACTGGCGCGACGAGGACGAGTTCGACCAGGCCCGGCGGGACGGCCTGGTGGACTCCGCGCTGGCCGGGAGGGTGCGGGCGGCCGGGCGGGCCGCGATGGAGGTGATCGAGGCCTGGGGGCCGCCGTTCGCGGACGGGTGGGAGAACTGGCGCCCGGACCCGTCGTGGACGGTACCGTCACTGCCACAGGACTGGGACCGCACTCCCGTGCACGTGTCCTCGTGAGACCCTTGCTGCACCCCCGGGCGGGAAACGTAGGATCGTCCTCCGCAAGGGTGCGGGGCAGCAACCACCGGAACGCGCACCGGGCTTGACCGATCGTCACCGAGGGGCGGCAGGACGTGAGCGAGGGGTACGGAAACACCGGTGCCGGCCGGGAACGGCCGGCCGACGGCACAGGAACAACCTCTGACCACGCGGGAATTCCGTTCCGGGGGCACGTATTCCGGGTATCGGAGTTTCGGCGGGACGAACCGCGCGCACGGCGTGCGCCGGACGGATGGACTCGACACGCGTGACGGAGCAGCCGACCTCTTTCGAACGCCCGCAGCCGGGCGTCGACCCCACGGATCCCCGCGGGGCGCTCCTGCGTACCCCGCCGGCGGCGCATGTGCCGGGCACGGAGCCCGCCTTGGCGGCTCAGGGCCGCTCCGGCGGTGAACCCCTCGCGTCCGGGGCCGCGTCCCCGGGGTCGCCGGGCACGGTGGCGCCCGGCGGCACGGGCCAGGACCCGGTGTCGGATCCCGGCTCCGAGCACTCGCAGCCGGGTGCCGGGCAGGGCACCGGCCCGGACACGCACCGGCCGCGTCCCGCGCCCGAGGGCATCCCGGTGCAGCCGGCCGCGGGCCCCGACGGCAAGGAACGGCGCACCGGGCAGGCCGCCCAGCCCGGCCGGCCCACGCCGATGCGCCGGGACGGGGACCGGCTGCGGTTCGTCGGCGCCGCGACCCGGCGGATCGCCCGCGGCATCGACCTGGACGAGATCGTGATGGGGCTGTGCCGGGCCACCGTGCCCACCTTCTCCGACGCCATCCTGGTCTACCTGCGCGATCCGCTGCCGGTCGGCGACGAGCGGCCCACCGGCCCGCTGGTGCTGCGGCTGCGCCGCACCGACCGGATCCCGGCCGAACGGGACACCGAGGGCGGGTTCACGCCGGCCGCCCCGCCGGAGCCGTCCGAACTGGACTCGGTCGGCGCGGAGCTGTGCACCGTACGGCCCGGCAGCGCGCTCGCCGAGGTGCTGCGCGGCGTACGGCCGGTGTTCACGGACGCGCCCGCGGCCCGCGCCGCGCTGCCCGAACTCCTCGGCGAGGAGGGCGCGTCGGCCGTGCCGGACGGGCAGCGGGCGATCCTCGCGCCGCTGCGCGGCCGGCGGCGGGTGATCGGCGCGGCGCTGTTCCTGCGCCAGCCGGAGCGCATCCCGTTCGAGGCCGACGACCTGCTGGTCGCCGCGCAGCTGGCCACGCACAGCGCGCTGGGCATCGACAAGGCGGTGCTGTACGGGCGGGAGGCGTACATCGCGGACGAGTTGCAGCGCACGATGCTGCCGGAGCACCTGCCGCGCTGCACCGGCGTGCGGCTGGCGTCCCGGTACCTGCCGGCCGCGGAGACCGCGCGGGTCGGCGGCGACTGGTACGACGCCATCCCGCTGCCCGGGAGCAGGGTCGCGCTGGTGGTCGGTGACGTCATGGGGCACTCCATGACGTCGGCGGCGATCATGGGCCAACTGCGCACCACCGCGCAGACCCTGGCCGGGCTCGACCTCCCCCCGCAGGAGGTGCTGCACCACCTCGACGAACAGGCGCAGCGGCTCGGCGTGGACCGCATGGCGACCTGCCTGTACGCGGTGTACGACCCGGTGTCGCACCGCATCACCATCGCCAACGCCGGCCATCCGCCGCCCGTCCTGCTGGAGTTGGGCGGCCGGGCCGAGGTGCTGCGGGTGCCGGCGGGCGCGCCGATCGGTGTGGGCGGGGTGGACTTCGAGGCGGTGGAGCTGGACGCGCCCGCCGGGGCGACCCTGCTGCTGTACACCGACGGCCTGGTGGAGTCCCGGCTGCGGGACGTGTGGACCGGTATCGAGCAGCTGCGGGAGAAGCTCGCCGCGACCGCGCAGCTGACCGGCCCGGACCATCCGCCGCCGCTGGAGGCGTTGTGCGACGAGGTGCTCGACATGCTCGGTCCGGGCGACCGGGACGACGACATCGCGCTGCTCGCCGCCCGCTTCGACGGGATCGCGCCGAGCGACGTGGCGTACTGGTTCCTGGAGCCGGAGGACGCGGCCCCCGGCCGGGCCCGCCGGCTGGCCCGGCGCGCCCTGTCCCGCTGGGGTCTGGAGGAGCTGAGCGACTCGGTGGAGCTGCTCGTCAGCGAGGTGGTGACCAATGCCGTGCGGTACGCCACGCGGCCGGTCACGCTGCGGCTGCTGCGCACCGACGTGCTGCGCTGCGAGGTCGGCGACGACGTGCCGCAGCTGCCGCGGCTGCGGCAGGCGCGGGCCACGGACGAGGGCGGGCGCGGGCTGTACCTGGTGAACCGGCTGGCCCGGCGCTGGGGCGCGACCCGGCTGAGCACGGGCAAGGTGGTGTGGTTCGAGCTGAACCGCGGCTGATCCGCGGGGCCGGGAAGCGGTGAACGGGGCCGCCGGGGGGGGGCGGCCCCCGGCGGCCTCGGGGCCGGCCCCCCCCCGCCCGGCGGCCCGGGCCCCAGCCCCGCACCCCAACCCCACGGGGGTAGCGCCCCCCGG